>CABTXD010000010.1:0-58076 GCA_902488665.1 uncultured Prevotella sp.
AGCTCTGACAGCAGCAGTGACATCACGCAGAATACGGCCACGAACAGCAGCTCAGACGGTTTGCCGCCCATCATGGCGATAATCTGGTCGCGCTTCGAAGACTGTCCTGGAAGAAAGATCCGTCTGTCATCATCCGTGCGATGGAACGTGTACGACTGTTCAGCAGCAACATCAGGGGGGAGGACTTCGAGCTAACCAAAAACTACCTGGAGTCTGCTAATGCTTTCAAGGATGAAGATGGCTATATCTTGAAGTTTTAAAACCAAGGTCGCATTTACTCTGAAATTTTATCTCAAATAAGGATATTATCGTAAAATAATATCTAAACTCGTGGCATTATTCATTTTTCTTTTGGATGATTTTGTCATTACCTTGCTAACCGATAAAGACATTGAACTCACAAGCTAAATGTAATTCTTCTATAAACCCAAATCGGTCATTAGGATTTCTCTGTGTCGTACGGCAAAGAGAAATCCTTTAATTTTTTCCATATGGACAAGAATGATTGTCGTGTTTTTAGTGATCTGGCCAAATATAGGATATGCTTGTCTTTTGTTCTCCCCAGATAGGCTGGCGTTGATAGCAATTCGTACCGAATTGTCTTCAGAAATTTCTTCTTGTTGGAATTAATCAGCGCATGTCTGAACAACGACATAAAGCTATATGCCATTACAATGAAACTCCCGCATGCCTCTGTTGCCCAGAAGTTATGTGTGACAAAATCATCAATGGAGAAATCATTCTTCAGTTCCTTTATTCTGTTCTCAGAATCCGCCCTTCCACGATATGAGTCATATACAATCTTGGACGGCAGGTCAAGGTCTGTTACGAAGCAGCTGTATCGGTATTTCCCGAAATCTTCCTCATCCTCGAAAAGATCCAGCTGCTTGATTTGCTTTCCCGCAGCTTTTGGGCGCTTCTCAATTTCTTGCCTGATCATCACAACGCGTCTGGGTTTCTCCCAATTGTTTGCCTGATAGATGGTTTCGGATATTTCCAATCCGTCTGTCAGCTCTATCCATTTGCGTTCATGGGTAAGACAGTACTTTATACGGTTATTGAAACGGCAGGCTATGATATAGTGTAACCCTTTGTTTTCCAGATAGTCAAGTATTTCCTTTGCAAAGAAACCACTATCCATGCGGACCAGTCCGACACGTTTGCCCTCAAGTATTGAGAGTGTGTCCTCAAGAAATGACAGATAGTTGGTACTTGCAGATGTGTTGCCAGGACGTAGCCAGTAATTTGCTATCATCCTCACATCGGAAACGAATGCAAGAAGAGGATGGTGCGACAGTCGTCCAGGACGTTTGGGGTTGTACCCTTTGGCTGCTCCCTCCTGGTTTCCCTCACGGACCATCACTGTCGAATCGAAGTCCAAGGTGTAATTGTCGAACTTCAACTCTGAGAAAAACCAACGAAACAAATTTCCGAAAACACGCTGGTTGACAGCTTGGGAGAATTTGTTGAGATAGCGCTGGTATGCACGATGGTCTGCTCCGCGTTTCCACCCAAGTAGATCACATAGTGCAGTGTCATAACGTACCACGTCAAGATGACCAAAGCAACTTGCGCCACACCACACACCTGCAAACAATCCCAATATTAACTGGATCGGGTCGTAGCCACGGTTTGATCCTTGAAGCGGAACACCACTTTGCATAACATGCTCTTCAAAATGGCATTTCTCAAGCATTTTGAAGAACAGGGAAAGACCACCAAAAGGTGTTATTTCCTTATTTACGAACTTTATGTCACAGTCGCGCATTGGAGTATATACTTTTTTCGTGGTAAAGTTAGTAAATATTTATGGATCAAGTATATACAATGCTGTTTTTTCTAATGGCGGTCATTAGAAAATGACAAGAAGCTTTTTCTAATGACCGATTTGGGATAAAAATTACTTCTCATTGCACATATTATTTTCTCAAATTTTACGCTAAACGCGTATCTTTTGAGTATCCTTTCATTTTAATTTTTATTAGATGACTGCGCTTTCTTTTTTGTCTTCAAGACAATAAAAACTCACAAATAGTAAACATGAAATAAGAAAAAGCGTGTCTTAAAGACGAGTTATAATACACTCTCAATAAAATAAGCCCCTCCGAAGAGGGGCTGTAGGACTTGCATCCTTCGGCATATAGCCTTATTGTGATAAGATGTAGAATATCTTATGTGGCAAATGTAAACAAAATATTTGTTCCTAACAAATATATTTTCTAATTTTACAGAAATAAATTCATTTATCATGAACAAACGCATATTAGGATTGGATACTGGCACCAACAGTTTGGGGTGGGCAGTAGTTGATTGGGACAAGCATGCCCAGAGTTACGAGCTTGTAAAATATGGTGATATTATCTTTCAAGAAGGTGTAAAAATAGAAAAGGGGATAGAATCTTCTAAGGCTGCCGAGCGTTCGGGGTATAAGGCTATACGGAAACAATATTTTCGACGCCGCTTACGCAAAATACAAGTATTGAAGGTGCTGGTAAAATATCATCTCTGTCCTTATTTGAAAGATGATGATTTACGGCTGTGGCATTTACAGAAGCAATATCCTAAGAGCGATGAGTTGATGTTATGGCAGCGCACAAGCGATGAAGAGGGAAAAAATCCTTATTATGATAGACATAGATGTCTGCACGAAAAATTAGATTTAACGATTGAGGCTGATAGATATACTTTAGGTCGTGCTTTATATCATTTAACGCAACGCCGTGGTTTTTTGAGTAATCGACTGGACACCAGTGCGGATAATAAAGAAGACGGAGTGGTGAAATCGGGAATTTCACAGCTATCGACAGAAATGGAAGAGGCGGGATGCGAATATCTTGGAGATTATTTTTATAAACTCTATGATGAACAAGGTAACAAGGTACGCATCAGACAAAGGTACACAGACCGTAAAAAACATTACCAACATGAGTTTGATGCTATTTGTGAAAAGCAAGAACTAAGCAGCGAGTTAATAGAAGATTTGCAACGAGCCATCTTCTTTCAACTTCCGCTTAAATCGCAAAGGCACGGTGTAGGCAGGTGTACCTTTGAAAGAGGTAAACCGCGTTGTGCCGATTCGCATCCTGATTATGAAGAATTTAGAATGCTTTATTTTATCAACAACATTCAGGTAAAAGGACCTCACGATTTAGAATTACGTCCATTAACTTACGAGGAGCGAGAGAAAATTGAACATTTGTTTTTCCGTAAATCAAAACCTAATTTCGACTTTGAAGACATAGCCAAGGAATTGGCAGGCAAGAAAAATTATTCCTGGATACATGACAAAGACGAACGAGCTTATAAGTTTAATTATAGAATGACACAGGGCGTGCCAGGATGTCCTACTACAGCACAGTTGAAAAGCATATTTGGCGATGATTGGAAGACAGGTATAGCCGAGACATACACACTTATTCAAAAGAAGAATGGGGGTAAGAGTTTGCAAGAAATGGTGGACGATGTTTGGAATGTGTTGTATTCTTTTTCATCAGTTGAAAAGCTAAAAGAGTTTGCTCATCACAAGTTGCAGTTGGATGAGGAGAGTGCAGAGAAGTTTGCAAAGATAAAACTAAGTCACAGTTTTGCAGCGTTAAGCCTAAAAGCTATACGCAAATTCTTACCGTTCTTGCGCAAGGGAATGTATTATACGCATGCTTCGTTCTTTGCAAACATTCCTACCATAGTAGGTAAAGAAATATGGAGCAACGAGCAGAACAGAAAGTATATCATGGAGAATGTTGGTGAACTGGTTTTCAATTATCAACCTAAACATCGCGAAGTACAAGGAACTATTGAAATGTTGATCAAAGATTTTCTTGCAAACAACTTCGAGTTACCAGCAGGGGCAACAGACAAACTATATCATCCCTCGATGATAGAAACCTACCCTCATGCGCAACGCAACGAATTTGGCATACTGCAATTGGGCTCGCCACGAACCAATGCCATAAGAAATCCTATGGCTATGCGCTCTCTACATATCTTGAGACGGGTGGTAAATCAGTTGTTGAAAGAAAGTGTCATTGACGAAAATACGGAAGTACATGTTGAGTACGCCCGAGAATTGAATGATGCCAATAAGCGAAGAGCAATTGCAGATTGGCAAAAAGAGCAAGACAAACAACACAAAAAATATGTCGATGAAATAAGGAAGTTATACAAAGAAGAAACAGGAAAAGAGATTGAACCAACTCAAACAGATGTGTTAAAGTTTCAACTTTGGGAGGAACAAAACCACCATTGCTTATATACAGGTGAACAAATAGATAATATAACCGACTTTATTGGGAGTAATCCGAAGTTTGATATAGAGCACACTATTCCACAGAGTGTTGGTGGAGACAGCACACAGATGAACCTTACATTGTGTGACAATCGGTTTAACAGAGAGATAAAGAAAGCCAAACTACCAACAGAACTGGCGAATCACGAGGAGATATTGACAAGAATTGAACCGTGGAAAAACAAATATGAACAGAAGATAAAAGAACGTGACAAGCAACGCACATTTGCTGGAATGGATAAAGCTGTGAAAGATAAAAGGATACAAAAACGCCATAAGCTACAAATGGAGATAGACTATTGGCGAGGAAAGTATGAGCGATTTACCATGACCGAAGTGCCCGAAGGGTTCAGCAGGAGACAGGGAACTGGCATCGGACTTATTTCTCGTTTTGCGGGGTTGTATCTCAAGTCGTTATTCCATCAAGCAGACAGTCGCAATAAGTCGAATGTCTATGTAGTAAAAGGCGTGGCAACAGCCGAGTTTCGTAAAATGTGGGGGTTGCAAAGTGAATATGAAAAGAAATGTAGAGATAATCATTCGCACCATTGTATGGATGCTATCACCATTGCATGCATCGGAAAGAGAGAGTACGATCTCATGGCTGAATATTATCGCATGGAAGAAACATTTAAGCAAGGTAGAGGTTCCAAACCTAAATTCTCAAAACCTTGGGCTACATTTACAGAGGATGTTCTCAACATATATAAAAACTTATTGGTGGTACACGATACTCCTAACAATATGCCGAAGCATACAAGAAAGTTTGTGCAGACATCTAAAGGAAAGGTGTTGGCTCAAGGGGACACGGCAAGAGGTAGTTTACATCTTGACACATATTATGGCGCAATTGAGCGAGATGGAGAAATAAGATATGTTGTTCGGCGACCACTCAGTTCGTTTACAAAACCAGAAGAGCTTGAAAATATTGTCGATGAAACCGTGAAGCGAACCATTAAAGAAGCAATAGCGGACAAAAATTTCAAGCAGGCTATAGCAGAACCAATCTATATGAATGAGGATAAAGGCATACTTATAAAAAAGGTAAGATGCTTTGCTAATTCGGTGAAGAAACCCATCAATATCAGACAACATCGAGATTTATCCAAAAAAGAATATAAACAGCAGTATCATGTAGTGAATGAAAATAATTACATGTTGGCTATTTATGAGGGTTTGGTGAAAAATAAAGTGGTTAGAGAATTTGAAATAGTAAGCTATATCGAGGCAGCTAAATATTATAAACGAAGTCAAGACCGAAATATATTCTCGTCTATAGTGCCTACTCACAGCGCCAAATATGGATTGCCACTTAAAACAAAACTTTTAATGGGGCAGCTGGTGTTAATGTTTGAAGAAAATCCTGACGAAATACAAGTGGATAATACCAAAGACTTAGTTAAAAGACTCTACAAGGTGGTTGGCATTGAAAAAGATGGACGTATAAGATTTAAATTTCATCAAGAAGCTCGTAAAGAAGGGTTGCCTATTTATAGCACTCCTTATAAAAACAATGATGATTATGTTCCTATTTTCAGACAGAGAATAAAAAATATCAACATATTAGTAGATGGCATAGATTTTACTATCGACATTCTTGGTAAAGTAACGCTTAAAGAGTAAGTCAATATGTTAAAGCGAAGCGTTGTCTTTTCTCATCCAGCAAGTCTTTCATTGAGGTATAACCAACTGGTTATTACCATGAAAGACTTGCCTGATGAGCGACGAACCATTCCTATAGAAGATATAGGCTTCTTAATGGTTGACAATCCCATGGTCTCAATAAGCGTACCACTTATAAATGCATTGACAGAAAATAACGTGTCGGTAGTATTTTGCAATCAAAAAGGCATGCCAAAATCCATGTTGTTTAATTTAGATAATAACAACACACAAGGTGAAACTTTACGCAATCAACTTTCTGCAAGTCCGTCTTTCAATAAACAGCTTTGGAAACAAATAATCGAATGTAAGATAAAAAATCAAGCACAACTTCTTGAGAAATTAGGTAAAGAAGGAAAATGTTTGTTCCCTTATTATAATAATGTAAAGAGTGGGGATAGTACAAACCGAGAAGGGGCTGCCGCTAAACTATATTGGACACAACTATTTGGAAAAGATTTCATAAGAGATAGAACTCAGTCTGGCACAAATGCGCTGCTCAACTATGGTTATACCATTTTACGTGCGGCAGTAACGCGCTCAATCATGTCAGCAGGACTTTTTCCTGCATTGAGCATCTTTCATCATAACCGC
This sequence comes from uncultured Prevotella sp., assembly GCA_902488665.1. Classification (GTDB taxonomy): domain Bacteria; phylum Bacteroidota; class Bacteroidia; order Bacteroidales; family Bacteroidaceae; genus Prevotella. The sequence continues at coordinate 6,542 of CABTXD010000010.1, forward strand.
AGTAACGCTTTTCCTTTAGCAGACGACATGATGGAGCCTTACCGCCCGTTCGTTGATGAAATAGCGTACCATCTTACCCAAAATGGACAAACGACACTTACCACTGAAGTGAAAGGAATATTGATAAAATTACTTTATTGTGATACATATTTTATGAACGTAACTCGTCCTTTAAGCGTGGGGCTAACCATGACAATGGCTTCTCTTGTGAAATATTATGCCAAAGAAGTAAAGAAAATCAGTTTGCCACTTTTGAAATGAGTGAAAACCGACTAAATGCTTATCATGTTATGTGGTTGTTTGTAATGTTCGATTTACCCACTGTTACAAGGAAAGATAAGAAGGAGGCTGCACGTTTTCGTAAAGAATTAGAGAAAGATGGATTTACGATGTATCAATATAGCGTCTATATTAGATATTGTGGTTCGCAGGAAAGCGCAAACGTTCATATCAAAAGAGTTAAATCAATCTTAACACCAAGTGGTAAAGTTAGTATTTTAACAGTAACAGACAAACAGTATTCAAAGATTATCAATACGTGGGGTGAAATTAAACAAAAAGCTCAAGAAACACCTATTCAGTTAGAGTTTTTTTAGTATATTTGCAATAATGCTGATATATTCGAGCCACTTCTTGTATGAAAATATTTATATAATGTGCTTATATTCAATGTTTTAAATAGTACATGTTGTGGTTTGATGTAGAATCAAGATATAAAGCAACAACATGGAAACGACAATTACGATTTTTAGGTTGTGGTTTGATGTAGAATCAAGATATAAAGCAACAGACACGATATTTCAAATCCTGCAATGGGGTTGTGGTTTGATGTAGAATCAAGATATAAAGCAACTGATGAATTGTTTGGAATGATGATTGCTCGGTTGTGGTTTGATGTAAAATCAAGATATAAAGCAACAAAACATCCAACTTATAATTTACTAAACAGTTGTGGTTTGATGTAGAATCAAGATATAAAGCAACAGACCGTACTTGATGGTAACCTTATCTATAGTTGTGGTTTGATGTAGAATCAAGATATAAAGCAACGTACCTTAAAGTTGTCAGACGTAGCAGTGGTTGTGGTTTGATGTAGAATCAAGATATAAAGCAACTCTTCCTCGAAGAACTTTTGCTTTTGTGCCGTTGTGGTTTGATGTAGAATCAAGATATAAAGCAACCCTGCAGAAGATTGGCATCAGGTTCGAGGGTTGTGGTTTGATGTAGAATCAAGATATAAAGCAACCCTGCAGAAGATTGGCATCAGGTTCGAGGGTTGTGGTTTGATGTAGAATCAAGATATAAAGCAACTAGTGGCTGTCGCCAAGCTGTCAATAAAGGTTGTGGTTTGATGTAGAATCAAGATATAAAGCAACGCAAAATGCAAATCCATCTGGCTACATGTTGTTGTGGTTTGATGTAGAATCAAGATATAAAGCAACTGCACACATATAGTTGCCAGCATTCGCATCGTTGTGGTTTGATGTAGAATCAAGATATAAAGCAACCATCACCAACTCTGGCACAATAACTACGAGTTGTGGTTTGATGTAGAATCAAGATATAAAGCAACGCAACGGCTTGTTTGATTTGAAACTATTGTTGTGGTTCGATTTTGGATCTGTACCATCGCGTGAGGACATGAGAGAATGCCAGATGAATGCCCGATGACATAGGTTCTCGATGACAAGATAAACAAGTAAAAAAAGACCGTATCCTGTCGTGTGACTGGGATACGGTCTTTTGTTCGGTGCCTATAGCCCATTTATCCCACAACCATACTCACTAAGTACAGCGCAACGGGGATGGTGACGATGGCGATGCCGATGAAGTCGATGTACACACCCGACTTGATCATCTTTGTGATGGGGATGTAGCCGCTGGCATAAACGATGGCGTTGGGTGGCGTCGAGACGGGGAGCATGAAGCCCAACGAGGCAGAGAGCGCCACGCCTACTGCCACTGGCACTGGGCTGAACCCCGCCGAAAGGGCTGTTCCGATGGCAAGCGGGCCAATCATGTTGGTCGCGGCGGTGTGCGAGGTCAGCTCTGACAGCAGCAGTGACATCACGCAGAATACGGCCACGAACAGCAGTTCAGACGGTTTACCGCCCATCATGGCGATAATCTGGTCGCCAATCCAGCTCGACAATCCGGTGGAATACATCATGCCGCCCATGGCAAGTCCGCCACCGAAGAGCAGCAACGTGCCCCATTCCACGCCCGCTACGGCATCCTTCCAGTCGAGCGTCATCTTGTTCTTCTTCAAGTCTACGGGCAGGAAGAACAGCAGCAGCGCACCCACCATGGCCGCAATGGCCTCTGGGAAAAGCTTGTTGTATTTGTTCAGCACGTCGCTCTGGGTGCCGAGGACGATGCTCAGCACGCCTGGCGTTACCCAGAGAATGACGGCCACGCCGAAAGCAATCATCGTGTTCTTCTGCGCACGGGTCCATTTTCCCAGTGCATTTACCTTACTGTTGATGAACTCGGTGGCGCCCGCGATGTGTTTCACGTCACTTGGGAACATGCGAGAAAGCACGATGTAGGCAATCACGAAATAAGCCACCATGGCCACGAATCCCCATACCATCCACTGGAAGAACGATACATGCAGGTCGCACATCTCGTTGAGGAATCCCAGCATGATGATGTTCGGTGGCGTTCCAATCGGCGTGAGTACGCCGCCGATGGAACAGGCGTAAGCAGGCATGAGCATAAGGCCAGTGGCGTATTTGTACGAGCCGAGGTTGATAATCTTGCCTTGCGCGGCCATCATCTCGCGGATAGCCTCGAGCAGTCCCAGCGCAATGGGGAACATCATGGCGGCTGTTGCCGTGTTGCTGATCCAACCCGAGCAGAGCATACACGCCAATCCGATAGCCAGGAAGATGCGTCGGGGATTGTCGCCCACCCATTTCATCGACATGATGCCATAGGCGATACGCTTGTCCACACCGTTCACCATCATGGCCTTGGCTATCATGAAGCCTCCCATGAAGAGGAAAATCATGGGGTTGGCAAAGGTAGCGAAGGCCTCTTTCATCTTCACCACATCGAACACCACACAGAGGGTGGGGCCTATAAGGGAAGTCACAGGGATGGGTACCGGCTCGGTAATCCACCACAGTGCCACCAGCGTCATGATGGCCAGTAGCTTGTGTCCCTCGGGTGTGAGGCCAGAGATGGGGGTAATCCACACGAGGATGGCGCATATCGGACCGAAGATGGCACCGATGATCCTACGTTTACGGTCGAATGATGAGTCCTGGTTTGACTGTTCTTGTTCCAGAGGCTCTGCTTTCTTGTTCGTGTCGTTCATATCAGTAAATTAAGAGTTTAAGTTATTGGTATTAATGATTCCAAAAATAAGAAATATATTCTAATCAAACGTATAATTGGCTATTTTTCTTTTGATTTATCGTTTTTTTTATCAAAAAAGTAGTTGATTTATCTTTAAAATGTTTATATTTGCGTTGTAACTTTTCTGTTAAGGAGAGCTTAAGATACCATTCTCCCGATGTGGAATGTGTGGTTTTTATTCAGGGATTATCCATCAAAAACCTTATATATTATGAAAATGGTGTATATTATTCTCATTGCAGTAGTGGTCATCCTGGCAATTGCCTATCTGACCTATCGTAAGAACCACAATCTGGCGTTTAATGAGCCGCGTCTGGAGGATGCCGTCAATCGTGTTTTCAGCGAGTCTGGCGAGTCTACCCTGAAGCAGTCCGATTTCCTCTTGCGTCTAAAGCAGATTCTCGGTTGCACGCACAAGCAGGCACTCTATATGTATGGAGTGGCTCGAACCAAAGGACTTATCGAGGTCGACAACAAGCAGGTCAGCAAGGCTCCATAGCCAGCTGCATAGCACCGCAGTGCCTATTCTATACGACATCTTTTGAGATATAGGGTGAGGCAGGTGCCATCGTGGTATTAGAAATGAGAAACGAAGGATGAAACGAGAAGCTACCTTCGTTTCATAAAAAAAAGAAAAGTATGGCAGATGCCTTACATCCACCATACTTTCCTCATTGATTTGACCGCTATTACAGCAGGGCCTTGAACTTCTCATCGAGCGTTGCCTTTGAGGCTGCCCCGACGAATTTGTCTACCAGCTCTCCTCCCTTGAAGAAGAGGATAGTAGGAATGTTGCGCACACCAAACTGCATGGCGATGTCGTCATTCTCTTCAACGTCACACTTACCTACGACGATTTTTCCATCATAGTCGTTTGCCAACTCAGAGATAACAGGCCCTACCATGCGACAAGGGCCGCACCATGTAGCCCATAAATCCACTACCAATGGCAAATCGCCATTCTTGTAACTCTCGAAATTCTCGCTTGTAATTTTAACTTCCATTTTTTATTTGATTTTTATATGTCTTTACGACAAAGATAAATGATTATCATGAATCATGCAAGCATCGTGCCAAATTAATTCACCAGATAATTCATATTGGGGTTTCCCTCGATGTATCTGATCAGGTCATGATTCAAACTGATTTGCTGAAGCCCTGAATGAAGCAAGATACTGGTTTGATGTTTCTTATCCACTACCTGGAAGCAAAGCTGCGTGTTGCCCTTCGAATCTTGCAGCATCGACACGATGTCGTTCACCACCACTTCATCGATGGCCTCGCTGTCCACGACAATGGTCAGTCTGTGTATCTGCTTGTCTCTTACCGTTTGCAGGTATTGAACATCGTTGATGCGGAAGTCGTAGTAGTTGCTGTCCCGGTATCGCTGCGTGCACTTGCCGGTAAGATAAACGGTGCTACCCACTACCATCATGCCTTTCCACTTTCCCCATTCCTCTCCAAAGAAGGCTATCTCGCCTGTTCCGCTAAAATCTTCTATTGTCACGAAGCCACAAGGCTTTCCGGTTCTCGTAAATTTGTCCTTCACATCGGTAATCATTCCAGCGAAAACCACGTCTGCCTTTTTGGCCAACTCGGCCTTGTCGCCCAGTTCGGTACACGATGTGTTACACATACTCTTCAACACGATGCTGAATTCGTCCAGCGGATGAGCCGAAAGATAGATTCCCACCAAGTCATGCTCGCGATTCAGTTTCTCAATATTGCTCCACAACTCTGGTTTAGGAATAGGTGGTGTGGCAATCTCTACGGCATCTACGCCGCCAAACAGCGAATGTTCTATTTCTGATTTCTTGTTCTGATAGAGCTGTCCATAGCGCACGAGCGTGTCGATAAACAGTTCGCCTTTGTTGTTGGCGGTGAAGTAGCTCTCTCGGGGAATGCCGAAGCTGTCGAATCCACCACTAAGTGCCAAACTTTCAAAGGCCTTGCGGTTAACCTGCGTAAAGTCCACTCGGTGTGCAAAATCGAAGATATCTTGGTACAGTCCATTGGCCTCTCGCTCTTCAATGATGGCAGTTGCAGCAGCATCGCCCATACCCTTGATGGCAGCAAGACCGAAGCGTATTTCCCCGTGGTGGTTCACGCCAAACTTCTGATAGCTCTCGTTGACGTCGGGGCCTAACGTGGCTATGCGCAGCGACTTGCATTCGTCCATCAGTTTGGATATTTCCGTTATCTGATCCTTGCGTCGACTCATGATGGCTGCCATGAACTCAGCAGGATAGTGTGCCTTGAGGTATGCCGTTTGAAAGGCCACCCACGAATAGCAGGCTGCATGCGACTTGTTGAAGGCATAAGAGGCAAACTTCTCCCAGTCGGCCCATATCTTGTCCAGCACGCTCTCATCATATCCGTTCTTCTTGCCGCCTTCGATAAACTTGGGTTTCATGGCATCTACTATCGCCTTTTTCTTCTTACCCATGGCCTTACGCAGAGCGTCACTCTCACCGCGCGTGAAATTAGCCAGCAAGCGCGAGAGCAACATCACCTGCTCTTGATAAACGGTGATGCCGTAGGTATCTTTCAAATACCGTTCCATCACTGGAATGGGATATGTAATCTCCTCCTCCCCTTTCTTACGGGCGATGAACGACGGGATGTTGTCCATGGGACCGGGGCGGTAGAGGGCGTTCATGGCGATGAGATCTTCAAACTTCGTCGGACTCAACTGGCGCAGATAGTTCTGCATGCCGGCCGACTCAAACTGGAACGTGCCGATGGTGCGCCCCTCTTGGTAAAGCTTATAGGTCAATTCGTCGTCAATAGGAATCTTGTCGAGGTCGATTTCTATGTTCTTCGTCAGCTTCACATTTTTGACTGCTTCCTTCAACTCAGACAGGGTTTTCAGCCCCAAGAAGTCCATCTTGATCAGTCCTGTTTCCTCAATCACATGCCCATCATACTGCGTACAGTTGGTCTTTTCGTCCTTAAAGTCAGGGTCATCGGCCGTCGACACAGGTACCCAGTCGCTGATGGGGTCGCGACAGATGATGAAACCACAGGCATGGATGCCTGTTCCCCGCACCGTTCCCTCCAACATCTTGGCATACTTGATGGTGTTGCTCTCGCGTATGTCGGTAGAGGCTTCGGCCATTTGTAACTCGGGCGTGCACTTGATGGCGTTGGTGAGGTTCATTTTCATCTTATCGGGAAGCCTCTCCGGAATGGCCTTGCACAATGCGTTCGATCGTTCCAGCGGCAGTTTTTCCACCCGCGCCACGTCCTTGATAGAGTTCTTGGTCGCCATACTGCCGTAGGTGATGATGTGCGCACAGTTCTCGTGGCCATACTTGTCCATCACCCATTTCAGCACCTTTCCCCGGCCATCGTCATCAAAGTCGGTGTCGATATCAGGCAAGGAGATACGGTCGGGATTCAAGAAACGCTCGAACAGCAAGTCGTATTTCAGGGGATCAATCTTGGTAATGCCCAAGCAGTAGGCCACAACCGACCCGGCTGCCGACCCACGTCCTGGTCCAACCATCACGCCCAATTCCTCTCTGGCCGCGCGAATAAAGTCGGATACAATCAAGAAATAGCCCGGGAAACCCATGGTCTTCATCACATGAAGCTCAAAGCGTATGCGGTCGTCCACCTCCTTGGGCAGCGGGTCGCCATACAACGGCTTGGCACCCTCGTATGCAAGATGCTGCAAAAAATCGGCCTCAAACTTAATGCGATACATCTTCTCGTAGCCGCCCAGATGGTCTACCCGCTTCTGCGCGTCTTCTTCCGACATGGGATTTTCGCCATTCTCATCGGTGGTAAACTCACGCAGGAGGTCTTCCTCCGTAAACTTTTGTTTCCAATCCTCTTCCTTTCCAAACGATTCTGGGATTGGGAAGTTGGGCATAATGGGGTCGTGGTTGATGGAATAGGTTTCCACCTTATTAAGAATCTCGATGGTATTCGCCATCGTCTCGGGCACATCGCTGAAGATGTTGTTCATCTCTTCGCGGGTCTTAAACCACTCTTGCTTGGAATAAAGCATGCGCGTGGGGTCGTCAAGGTCTTTCCCTGTAGAAAGACACAGCAGGTGATCGTGAGCCTCGGCATTCTCTTTGTCCACAAAGTGAACGTCATTGGTGCACACCACCTTAACACCATACTCCTTAGCCAGGTTGAAAATCGCCTGATTGGCGCGCTGCTGCATGGGATAGGCCTCACGATTGGCCCGAATAGAGGGGTCTTTCACCTCGTGGCGTTGTATCTCCAGGTAGTAATCGTCACCAAAAACTCGCTTGTACCACTCCACCGCTTCCCTGGCTCCGGCCATGTCGCCGGCAATGATTTTGCGTGGCACCTCGCCGGCCAGGCAGGCCGAACAAACAATAAGGTCTTCATGATATTTCTCCAATTCCTCACGGTCGGTACGCGGCCGCATGTAATAGCCGTCCTCCCAGGCATGGCTCACCAGCTTGATGAGGTTTTTGTAGCCCCGATAGTTCTTCGCCAATACGATGAGGTGGTAACCACTCATGTCGCCCATGTCCTTGACCTTGTCGAACCTACTGCGCCGAGCCACGTACATCTCACAACCGAAAATGGGCTTGAAGGGTTGCTTCCCGTCGGGCTTCAACTGCTTGTTAACCGTGTTGGCATAGTCGAAAAATTCCTTGATGCCAAACATGTTGCCATGGTCGGTGATGGCCAGTCCGCGCATCCCGTCGGCAACAGCCTTGTCAACGAGTCGCTTCACGGGCGACTGACCGTCCAGAATGGAATAATAAGTATGTACGTGTAGGTGGACAAAATCGTTCATGAGCTCAATTTATTTTGGAGCGTAAAGGTACTCAATATGCGTGACACGGCCAAAGAATGAGCGTAAAAGTTTGTGCGGTTTCCAAAAAACAATTATCTTTGCACAAACTTCTAATCGGTTTTCATACTATGATTAAAAGAATCAAGAAACTGAAGAAAATCCGTATACATCGCGAAGGAACAGACACCCTGATTTGGGGATTCATAGCCATTGCAGCCATTGCATTGCTATTATGGCGTTCGTTCGAAACTAAAATCCCATTTTACGCCTTTACGGTTATCTTCGGAACAATATATTGCATCGTCATCAATTTCTTCCAATGCCCCATCCGCTATTTTCCATCTGAGGACACCGACAAGATTGTAGTGGCCCCGGCTGATGGTAAAATCGTGGTGATTGAGGAGGTGGAAGAGAATAAATACTTTCACGAAAAACGCCTCATGATTTCGGTCTTCATGAGCCTGTTCAACGTTCACGCCAACTGGTTTCCCGTTGACGGTAAGGTGAAACTGGTTCATCACCAAAATGGCAACTACCACAAGGCATGGCTGCCCAAAGCCAGTGAGGAGAATGAGCACAGCGACGTCATTATCACCACGCCCGACGGTGTGGACGTTCTCTGCCGACAGATTGCCGGAGCCATGGCCCGACGCATTGTGACCTACGCCAAGGAAGGTGAAGACTGCTATATTGACGAGCACCTGGGCTTCATCAAATTTGGGTCGCGCGTGGACGTGTACCTACCGCTCGGAACGGAAGTGTGCGTGAAAATGGGACAAAAAACAACGGGCGATCACACCGTCATTGCAAAACTGAAATAAAATAAAGTGGGAACGGCTATCGGGGTGACGCTCGTCACATCCACCACCCTACCAGACCTCTACGACACAAATGAGCAACATCATCAAAAGGAACATACCCAACGCACTGACTTGCAGCAACCTCATTTCGGGCTGCATCGCAACTTGTTTCGTCTTTACCGGCGATGCCAAGATGGCCTTGATATGGATACTCGCCGGGGCCACATTCGACTTTTTTGATGGCATGTCGGCTCGCTTTCTCAAGGTATCCTCGCCCATCGGCAAGGAATTAGACTCGCTGGCCGATTGCGTTACCTTTGGTGTAGCGCCGTCCACCATGGTTTTTTATGAGCTTATGGTCATCGACTATCCGTCGTTTCTCACTACGCCAGAGGCGTTTTCTTTCGACCCTTACCGCACGTTCATTCCCTTTCTGGCCTTCCTCATGGCAGCTTTCTCGGCACTGCGGCTGGCCAAATTCAATATTGACACGCGTCAAACCGATTCGTTCATTGGGCTTCCCACACCGGCGAACGCCCTGTTTTGGGGATCACTCATTGTCACAAGTCCAGCCTGGCTTGAAAACAATGCCGGCGCACTGGTATACATTCTGGCCTTGCTGCTGTTGAGTTGTTATCTCTTGGTCAGCGAAATTCCCATGTTCGCCCTTAAATTCAAAAACTTTAAATGGAAGGGCAACGCCATCCGGCACAGCTTCATCATCTTCACCGCCGTTGTCCTTGCGACGTTTGGCATCTTGAAAGGTTGGTGGATTGTCATTGCATCCTACTTCCTCATATCCTTGGGATTGTTTGTTACAGGCAGGACAAAAATCACCAAGATGAATCACGACAAAGAACAGAAACTATGATATTCAAAATAATTCTCATCATATTCCTCATCGGCTTGCTGGTGGTAGGCTTTTCCGCAGCAAAGTTTATCAGTATTTTCCGTGAAGGTGCCAGACAGTTCAGAGAGCAGACCAAGGGGCCAGCCCAGCGGCAACAGCACCATAGAAGCACCGCCCAAACGGTGGTAGACCATCGGGATGCTGACGAAATAAACAAAAAAATCTTCAAAAAAGACGAAGGCGAATACGTTGAATTTGAAGAAGAACCCGCTGAAACGGAAATTAAGAACTAAGCAGAAGCGCCGATGCTTTGCCTCATTTTGCGCCCCCGAATGGCCATCCTGCACTCGTAAATGGAATGAAATCAAACGTGCAGGCACACATTTGGCAACGGGGACTATTGGTAGAGGCTGCCTGATTTTTTTCTTAAAATCTTACTGATTGCTCGTAATGTACTGATAATCAATACTAATTGGAATGGTAAAATGATGAAAGAAACAAATTAGGAACAACAAAATCAAGAAACCCCAAAATGAAAGCAAGAGAAAACATAAATTAACACAGAAAACAACGATTATTTTCCGATTTTGTCTTTTGATTGTTCAGGTCTATGAAATGATATTTATGTCATCTCTGTGTTAGTAGTAACTCGAAAAGCTCCAAAACAACCTTTTTCGCTCGTTTTTATGATTAACAATGAAAGGAATAATATTGCGAAATACTCAATTATATGCATATCTCGTAAATATTTTGAGAATATTGTACCTTTTTCTGAAATTATTTTCGTATTTTTGCATACGAATTATATATCTATAAAAGTATGGCAAAGAAAGATGTAAACAGATTGAAAATAATGTTGGCAGTAACCAAGCGCTCAAACAAGTGGTTGGCAGAAATGTTGGGTAAAGACCAAGCAACCATTTCCAAATGGTGCACCAACACTTGCCAACCAGACTTGGAAACCTTAATACGGATTTCTGATTTGCTGAAAGTGAATGTAAACGATTTATTGAACAAAGAATGTATCAAAGAATGATGAACGATATATTGAAACAGATAAACGCTGGCGAGGTGTCGGGGGTGCAGCTCAAGGAACGCATTCTCGACAAATATGATATTGCCTGTGAGTTAGTGGCGTTCAGTAATTCACATGGCGGCAAGTTGGTAGTTGGCATAAAGGATAAGACCGGAGAAACCAATGCCTTGTCGTATTCTGAGGTACAAGAAACAACCAACTTGTTGAGTGACATTGCTTCAGAAAACGTAGTGCCATCCATTCTGATAAAGATAGATACTGTTGAGGTCGAGGATGGCAACTTGGTTATTGCTACTGTGAAGGAAGGACTCAACAAGCCTTATCATGACAACAAGGGAATCGTATGGGTGAAGAATGGTGCCGACAAGCGCAAAGTGTTCGATAATGCTGAACTTGCAGAAATGATGACCGACTGCGGTAGTTTTGCACCAGACGAGGCTGGTGTTAGGGATGCAACTGTCAACGACCTTGATGCAACGACCATCAAGCAGTATCTTGGCAACCGTTTTGAAAGAGTTTTGGAAAAGAAAGGCTTGACAGGTGACGCTTTTAATGAAGCATCACTTGATATGATATGTTCTGCCATCGCTAAGGGGCATGACTGTGAGAAGATACTGCGTAATCTGCGATTTATCCGTCCTGATGGTTCACTGACAGTTGCTGCCATGCTTCTGTTTGGCAAATACACCCAACGTTGGTTGCCAATGATGACAGCCAAGTGTATCTGTTTTGCAGGCAACAGCGTCGGCAGCAAGGTTTTTCGTGACAAGGTGAATGATGCAGATATGGAGGGAAATCTGCTTCATCAGTATGACACGATCATGGATTTCTTCACTCGTAACCTACATAATGTGCAGGTGGGAGATGAATTCAACAGCATGGGTAAGTTGGAAATACCTTATACAAGCTTGGTTGAGTTCACGGTAAACAGCCTTGTACACCGTTCGTTGAACATGAAAGCCCCTGTTCGCATTTTCATTTTCGACAATCGTGTGGAGATTCACAGTCCAGGTGCATTGCCTAATGGACTCACTATTGATGACATCAAGGCTGGAACATCCATGCCTCGCAATATGTTCCTTTTTAACAATGCCATATACTTGCTGCCATACACTGGTGTAGGTAGCGGCATCACTCGTGCACTTGACGAAGATATCAATGTCACGTTTATGAGTAATGACAAGGCACAGGAATTTGTCATCACAGTTTGGAGAGGAGAAAGTAACCAAGTTGAGGAAAAAAGTAACCAAGTTGAGGGAAAAAGTAACCAAGTCGAACAAAAAAGTAACGAAGTCGAGGGGAAAAGTAACCAAGTCGAGGGGAAAAGTAACCAAGTCCAAGACTCTGACACTAAAAAAGTGTCATTGTCTAATAAGCAAAGGGATATAGTCAATTTCTGTTCAGTTCCTCGAACCACCGCAGAGATTATGGAACATCTTGGTTTATCCAATCAAACCAAGAACCGAGAGCGTTACATCACCTCCCTTGTTGCAGCAGGATATTTGCAGATGACTAATCCAGATAATCCTACAGCAAGTAATCAAAAATACAAGAAAGTAAACAAAAGATAAGAAGCGTATGGATTCATTATTTCTACTTCAGTTTGCATTTTTCAATTTTTCTTGCTCCAAAAGCATGGCTCTAAGCGTGCAATCTGTATGCCTTTGCCTGTCAAGAACATGTAAATAAGGCATCAAGATGATGCTTCTTCGCACGCAATCTCAATGCTCTAACGGCAAATTTCACTTTTTCGTGCAAATCAATCTCTTGTTTGCTTCCTCCCTGCCTATTGATTTTTTCCAGATTGAAAGTTTAAAGGTGCCATTTTAGGGGCATCAAACAGGAAAAATATTCTACAAAACCGTAGGGGCATGATATAGCATGCCCCGTCGTTTTGTGGTTACACTCTGCTGTTTCAGAGGTTCCTTTTTTGTCTACATGTTAAAAATGTATGTCAGGCGAACCGAATGTTTTATCTTTTTAGTATCTTTGCACATCACGCAATCATGGGGGTTCGTGATAATCAATTGAGTGTATTCAAAGAAGTTATGCCACTGCATTTGCCCAAAAATTTTCCAGCCATCGAGCGGCTGAAACAGGAAAACATCCTCGTGGAACGCGGGGAAGAGGAAACCGCACATGGACTGGTCAAGCCTATCAAGATAGCCGTATTGAACTTGATGCCTACCAAGTTGCAGACCGAAACCGACATTCTGCGGTTACTGTCGGCATCTCCTTTGGATATTGAAGTGGCGTGGATGAGGCTTCGGTCGCACACGCCAACGCATGTGCCAGCGGCTCACATGGATGCTTACTATCATTATTTTGACGAATTGACATCGCAGTCGTTCGATGGACTTATCGTCACTGGCGCACCTGTAGAGCATTTGAATTTTGAAGAAGTGGATTATTGGGACGAGCTGACGCAGATATTTTCATGGGCGAGGACTTCGCTCAAATCCACCTTATATATATGTTGGGCGGCGCAAGCTGGCTTATATTTTCATGAAGGTATCAACAAATATGCGCTTCCTAAGAAGATGTTTGGCATCTTTCCTCAACGGGTGCTGCATCCTGAAATTCCCATTTTCCGTGGGTTTGATGACGTGTTTTGCATGCCGCACAGTCGCCATACCGAGATTAGGAAGGAGGATATCCTCCAGCATCCTGAACTGACGCTGTTGGCAGAGTCGGAAGAATGTGGGGTGAGCATGTGCATGACGGCCGGCGGAAAGGAGATTTTCATCACGGGACACATGGAGTATGCCCCCGATACCTTGGATCAAGAGTACCATCGTGATGCGGGAAAGCGCGACGATGTAGACCTGCCACGGCACTATTACCGTGACAACAACCCCGCCAAGGGACCGCTCGTTACCTGGCGTGCGCACGCCCACCTACTGTTTACAAACTGGATGAACGAATATTTAAGATAAGCAATGCGGAAACTGGAACTGCTGGCACCGGCCAAAAACTTGGAATGTGGAAAGGCTGCCATCGACCATGGAGCCGACGCTGTGTACATCGGTGCGGCCAAGTTTGGCGCGCGGGCATCGGCTGGCAACTCGCTGGATGACATCCGTGAGCTGTGCCTCTATGCCCATCAGTACGATGCCAAGGTGTATGTTACGGTCAACACCATTGTCTACCAAGACGAACTTGAAGACACGCGCGCGCTCTTGCGGGCCTTGACGGAGATGCGCGTGGATGCGCTGTTGGTGCAAGACATGGCCGTACTCGAACTGTTGCCCAAGGACATGAAGCCCTTGCCGGCCCTCCATGCCAGTACGCAAACCGACAATCGGACGGCCGAGAAGGTGGCTTGGCTGCATGGTCTGGGCTTCAAGCGCGTTGTGCTGGCGCGCGAATTGTCGCTTACTGAAATCAAAACCATCCACCAAACCGTACCTGACGTACAGTTGGAAGGCTTCGTGCATGGTGCGCTGTGCGTGAGTTACTCGGGCGTGTGCTATGCCTCGCAGTATTGTTTTCAGCGCAGTGCCAATCGCGGTGCATGCGCACAGTTCTGTAGGATGAAGTTCGATTTGATTGACGCGCAAGGGCATGAGATAGAACATCAGCGCCATTTGTTGTCGCTGAAAGACCTGTGTCAGATTGATCACCTGGAAGAAATGGCTGACGCGGGCATCTGCTCGTTCAAGATAGAAGGCCGATTGAAGGATGTGGAGTATGTGAAAAACGTGGTGGCTGCCTACTCGAAGCGGTTGAACCGCATCATCGAGAAGCGCGGAGATGACTACCGTCGGGCATCGTTAGGCCGGGTGACTTATTACTTTGAGCCCGACTTGAAGAAGACTTTCAACCGGGGATATACCGATTATTTCCTGCATCACAGGCAACCTTACATCTATTCGCCCGACACACCCAAGGCACTGGGCGAGTATGTTGGCAAGGTGAAGGAAATCAGGCGAGGTTCGTTCAATGTACCCGGAACGGCCAGCTTTGCTAATGGCGACGGACTGTGTTTCATCAATGATGAGCATGAGTTGGAGGGTTTTCGCATCAACCGGGCAGAGGGCAACCGGCTGTTCCCGCTGCGTATGCCAGACAATCTGCGACCGGGTGCGGCCTTGTATCGCAATCGCGATGAGGCGTTCAGCAAGCTGTTGAAGGGGAAGACGGCAGAGCGCAAGATTCCCATCACGCTCACCTTGTCGGTTACCGAGAACGGTTTTGCCCTCTCGGCCACGGGGCAGGGCATCAAACCCACTTGCCAGGTGCTGGAGATGGACAAGCAAAAGGCCATGAAACCGCAACGCGACAATATTTTGCGACAGTTGGGTAAGCTGGGCGACACGCCCTATTTGGCCGACGTGATTGAGCTGGAAGGACAGGCCGATGCCTATTTCATCCCGTCGAGCGCATTGGCAACGCTGCGCCGCGAGGTGGTGCAAGCCATCGAGTTGGAGCATTCCAACGAAGTTGAAACGCCATCCGCACATGCGTCTGTGTCCCCAACAACTCCGCCAGCGCGCAAGCCAAGCGGCACCTTGGAATGGCAACCCGAATACCATAAGTTTACCTATCTGTACAATATCGCCAACACGCTGTCCAAATCGTTCTATCAACGTGAGGGCCTGTCAAACGCAGCTGATGCCTATGAGGTGAGCCAAGGGGCGGATGAAGGGTCGAAACGGAACGATTCGGTGCTGGTGATGCAGTGCCGTCACTGTCTGCGTTACAGTCTGGGATATTGTATAAAACGGGGTGGCGAGCAACCTACGTGGAAAGAACCGCTGTACCTGCGACTGGGTGATGGTCGCCGCTTCCGTTTGGAGTTTAAGTGTGACGAATGCCAAATGAATATCTATGCCGGAGAATGAGATTATCGTAAACAAGCGAACGCGTCGTGAGCCGTTGCTCCTGCTATGCCGATGCCTGGTGCTTTGGGTAGTCATGGGTCTGCTCTGTGGTTGTTATCACCGACCTAATCATGCGTCCGAGGCCCTCGTTCCCTTGAACCCCGAGCAGGTAGACTCGCTGCATTTCTATTCCAAGCACCATTATACCAACAACTATAATTTCATCGTCAAGAGCGATTCGCTCGTGCTGCTCAAGCAACAACCCGAAGAACTGCTTTCCGGATTCATGACCGACAGCTTGGTGCTGGGCCGTCACAGTCATGTGGTGGTGGCCGACATCCGCATGCTGCCCACCGACACAATAGACTCCGTCTGGGTGCAGTTGGCCAGCGACCAGCATACGATTGGGTGGATTCACGAATCGGAGATGCTGCCCCGCGTGGTGCCCGACGACCCCATCTCGCAGTTTATTTCCACCTTCTCGGACACCCACTTGCTAGTGTTCTTGGTGGTTATCACACTGATAGCCATCGCCTATTGGATGCGTCGGCTTGTCAAGGACAAGGCGTGGATAGTGCATTTCCGCGACATCAACTCGTTTTATCCCACGCTGTTGTGCCTCATCGTAGCCTCGTCGGCAACGCTGTATGCCAGCATCCAGATGTTCGAACCCGACATGTGGAGGCATTTTTATTATCATCCCACGCTCAATCCCTTCACGGTGCCGCTGCTGCTCATGGTGTTCCTGCTGTCGGTTTGGGCCATGCTCATCGTGGGTTTGGCGGCCGTGGATGACGTTCGGCACCAGCTACCCTTCAGCGATGCCGTGATGTATCTCAGCGGATTGCTGGCCACCTGTGCCGTCAACTACATCGTCTTCGGCCTTACCACCTTATATTATATAGGCTACCCCTTGCTTGTGGCTTATTACTGGTTTGCCATTCGACAGTACAAGCGCCACGCCCAACCACATTATTTGTGCGGCAACTGTGGTGAAATCATCCAGCACAAGGGCCGTTGCCCCCATTGTGGTGCCATGAACAGCTGACGTAGGATGTAGCATCCTGACGGCCGCGAACGACAAAATCCTTATAAATAAGGATTGATGCATACCATCGTTTCTTCTACCTTTGTCCCATCAAGATAATCCCATTAGGTGGAGATTGACCTGAATGACAGATCGTGACCGTTGAAAGCCACGGCTTGGGTGCTCGCTCAAGGGAGGTTGCCGCCCTCATGTCAATGAGGACATAGAATAGGTGGCAGCGATGAGTCCCCCGTAATGAATTTAATGTTAGACACGAGGCTCTCGGAATTTTGTTTCGGGAGCCTCTTCGTGTATGCCCATGCCGAATTTTTAAATCCCCGCTGTTTGTCGCCCAAGGCGCAATGCGCGTGGGGGAGTACTGGGCTCCGCCCTTGCAAACTCATATAGATTGGGCGGCAAAGGCTTCGCTTTTGGGGCCCAATCTACATGAGTTTGCCGACCAAAGTCAATGCTTTTTTCCTTTACATCATTCACAAAGTGATTATTGCATGATTGGGTGCGGAAAACAGCATCAAAAATAGTAGCGCAAGACCGCACGATAATATCTGCGCAAAGCTGCACGGAATCGGCTGACAGCGCAAAATATCCGTTAAAAAAATAATAATCTCATAAAAAACATTTATATTTGCAAAATCAAACCATCCTGATGGTTCGGCTGAGGCTGTCCAACAAAAATTTATGATGAAGAAAGTTCTCTTGTGGGGAGGTGCCATCTTATGTGTTCCAGTGGCACTGTTCGTCCTACTCGCCATACTACTATATATTCCCCCCGTGCAGCAATGGATGCTGCAGAAGGCCACTTACTATGCTTCGCAGAAAACGGGCATGGAGATTTCCATCGGCCGTGTGCGTCTGGCTTTTCCGTTGGATTTGAGCATGGAAGATGTGCTCATCATCCAGCCCAACGACTCGTTGCCGCAGGCGAAAGATACAGTGGCATCGGTGCGTCGGATGGTGGCTGACGTGCAGCTAATGCCCTTGCTGCACAAGAAAGTGGAGGTGGATGAGCTGACGTTCGAGGGCTTGAAGCTCAATACCGTCAACCTCATTGCTGCCGCTAAGGTGCAAGGTACCGTGGGTAAGCTGAACCTGGTGAGCCATGGCATCGACCTGAGCGGCTCGACCGTGCGTGTGAATCAGGCCAACTTGGAAGACGCTAAGCTGCAAGTGTCACTGGCTGACAGCGTTCCAGAGGACACGACAGAGAGCAAGACAACTTGGAAAATCGGGCTGGATCAATTGGACATCCGTCGCTCTGACATCACCGTTCACCTGCCTGGCGACACGCTTCAGGTACGGGCATACTTGGGGAAAGCCGTGGCCAGCGAGGGCTCGTTCGACCTGGGCGAGGGTGTTTACCGACTGAAAAAACTGGACTGGACGGACGGAAAGTTGAATTATGACAACAAATGGAAAGCACACACCAAGGGACTTGACTATAACCATCTGGCACTGAGCGGCATAACCGTAGGCATCGACTCGTTGCAATACCAAGCATCTAAGTTGGACATGAACGTGCGACAGATTGCTTTTCGGGAGAAGAGCGGACTGGATTTGCAACATCTCTCGGGCAATGTGGCGCTTGATTCCACGCGACTGAGTTTGAAGAATGCCCATCTCAAAACATCGGAATCGAACCTGATGGCCGACCTCGACATGGATTTGAACAGCTTCTCCGAGCAGGTATCGGGGAAGATGAACGCCAACGTGCACGCCACTTTGGGCAAGCAAGACTTGATGCGCTTTATGGGTGACCTGCCAAAAGAATTCAAACAAAAATGGCCCAACGCACCTCTATTGGTCGATGGAGTGGTGAGTGGCAACAGAAAGCGTATGCAATTTGACGGTCTGAACATCTATCTGCCAACGGCCTTGAAAGCCCATGCAATCGGCTATGCGGCCAACCTCGATGATCCGAAGCGGTTGAAGGCCGACGTAAAGTTGAAAGCCAAGACGGGAAACCTTGATTTCGTAAAAGCCTTTTTGGACAAGGAAACGCGCAAAAAGGTGAACATACCGCAGGGAATTGGTTTGGATGGCAATCTGAAAATCAATGGCAAGCAATATACAACGGATTTCGTTGCCCAGCAAGGAGGAGGCTCTTTGCAGGCCAAGGCTCAGTTGGATGCGGCCAAAATGGCCTATACCGCCAAGCTGAACGCACGCCGTATGCCGCTACAGAACTTCCTGCCCAACCAGGGATTGTCCCCCTTTAGCGGTACTATGGACGTGAGCGGACAGGGCACCGACTTCCTCTCACCCCGCACTACGCTTACGGCTAAGGCCAAAATCACCCAATTCAACTACGGAAACTACAACCTGAATAACATGACGGCAGATGCCCATGTGAAGAATGGACATGCCAAGGCATTGATACACAGCAACAACCCACTTATCAAAGGCGACATCACGCTCGATGCTTTGACTCGTTCGAAAAACATCAATGCCAACGTGGTGACCGATTTGCAGCACGTGGATCTCCATCGCCTTCATTTGTTGGATGACACTATCTCGGTAGCGGTGAAGAGTCATTTGAAGCTCGCCACCGACCTCAAAGAATCCTACAAACTGAAAGGAACGGTTGACAACATGGTCATCAATGACAACGGAAGGATATACAAGCCCCAACCCATGAACCTTGATGTGCTGACCCGAAGGGACACAACCCATGCCGAGGTGGCCACAGGTGACTTCTATCTGTCTATGCACAGCGGGCAAGGCTACAAGAAGTTGATGAAACATGGCAACGCTTTTGTGGCCGAATTGAAGCGGCAGTTTGAAGATAAATACATTGACCAGCAACGTCTGAGGGACCATCTTCCCAACGCCAATTTGTATCTCAAATCGGGTAAAGACAACTTCTTTGTGAACCTCATGCGCCGATATGGGTGCCACATGGATCGGGCATTGGTGAACATCGAATCGTCTCCCAGCATGGGATTGGAAGGCCTGTTGCAGGTAGACAAGCTGCTGTTAGACAGCATCCAGTTGGACACCGTTCGGCTCAGTCTGCATTCCAATCCCGAGGGAACCACCTACCATGGGCGCATTCAGAACGCACCAGGCAACCCGCAGTACGTCTTCAAGGGCCTCTTCGATGGTGCCCTGCATGAAAAGGGAACTAACATCCGCGCCAAACTATACGACGAGCATGACCAGTTGGGCATTGCATTAGGATTGATTGCCGACTTGGAAGAGCGTGGCATCCGAACCCGATTGGACAGTACGAAGATTGTACTGGGTTACAAAGATTTTGCTGTGAACAACGACAATTACCTCTTCTTGGGCAACGACCGACGCGTATCGGCCAACATTTTGCTGCGTGCCAAGGACGGAACGGGTGTTCAGTTGTATTCCAATGACGACCATCTGGATGTGCTGCAAGATGTAACCCTGTCGCTCAACAAGATAGAACTGAAGAACATCTTGAGCGTGATACCATACACACCCGACATAGCCGGAACGATGAACGGCGACTTCCACATCATCCAAACCCCCACGGAGCTGTCGGTTTCGTCGGCCGTATCGGTGAAAAACATGTTCTACGAACAGAGTCCGATGGGCAACCTCAGTTCAGAATTCGTGTACATGCCGAAGTCGAACGGGAGTCACTTCGTGGATGGTGTGCTGCTGAGTGAAAACAAGGAGGTGGCCACGGTAACGGGAACCTACGACAAGCACGGGTACCTGGATGCGACACTCAATTTGGAGCGTCTGCCGTTGCAGTTGATAAACGGCTTCATTCCCAAGCGCATTTTCGGTTTGCGAGGCTATGGTGAGGGCGAAATTGCCCTGCGTGGGTCGATGAGAAAGCCCCACATGGATGGCGAAATCTATCTCGACTCGTCCTACATCTTCAGCGAACCATACGGCGTGTCACTTCGCTTTGCCGATGATCCCGTGCGTATCAAGGACAGCAAACTATTGTTTGAGAACTTTGAGATGTTCGCCAACAACAACAGTCCGTTGAACATTTACGGCACCTTCGACTTCTCTGATACCGAGCGGATGATGCTCGATATCCGCATGAGAGCTGAGAATTTCGAGATAATCGATGCCCGGGAGAATCCTCGTTCCGAGGCTTACGGCAAGGCATTCGTCGACTTCTTCGGCACAATGAAAGGGCCGGTGGAGAGCTTGCGCCTTAGAGGAAAGCTCAATGTACTGGGCACCACCGACATGACTTACGTGCTGAAAGATTCGGAGCTGGCCACCGATAACCAATTGGACGAGCTGGTGAAGTTCACAGACTTTAATGATTCCACGGTTGAGGTGGTGCGTAGGCCCAAGCTTACTGGCTTTGACATGCTCTTGGGCGTGACCATTGATGAGGCTGCTCATATCGTTTGTATGCTCAATGCCGACCAAACCAACTACATCGACTTGCTGGGTGGTGGCGATTTGCGTATGAGTTACAATCCAGCAGAATCCATCCAGATTATGGGTCGGTATACCCTTCACAGCGGAGAGATGAAATATTCGTTGCCCGTCATCCCGCTGAAGACCTTCAATATCCAGAATGGTAGTTACATAGAGTTCAATGGCGACCCGATGAATCCCAAGCTCAACATTACGGCAACGGAGCCTGTCAAGGCCACGGTGAGCGAGGGTACGGGTGCCGGGCGTGTCGTTGATTTCGACTGTGGCGTAAAGCTGTCGCAAACACTCAGCAACCCTGGCATCGAGTTCATCATCAGCTCACCGAGCGACATGACCATACAAGACGAACTAAACACCATGTCCGTGGAAGGAAGAGGCAAGGTGGCGGTCACCATGTTGGTGTCGGGTATGTACCTCACCGACGCCAATCCGTCGGCATTCTCGATGAACAGCGCCTTGAGTTCGTACTTACAAACCGAGATTAACAACATCGCTGGCTCGGCCATGCGTACCATGGGACTGGATGTGGGCATGAGCATTGACAACACGATGATGGCCAGTGGCGGCATGCATACCGATTACAATTTCAGATTCTCCAAGCGACTGTGGAACAACCGGCTGCGGGTAATCATCGGTGGACGTGTCTCCACTGGTGAGGAAGTGATGGCCAACCGTGACGATACGTTCTTCGATAACGTTGAATTGGAGTATCGCCTGAACCAGAATGCCAGTCAGTATTTGCGCCTGTTCTACAAAAACAACACCTACGACTGGCTCGAAGGACTCATCGGGGTGTATGGCGTTGGTTTCACTTGGCGGCGCAAGCTGGCCCATTTCAAGGATATTTTCCGTTTCAAGAATGACAAAGAGGCCTTGCCAACCATTCGTCCTGTCCAAAAAGACTCAATCAACAATGACATCAAAACGACTAACTAAATACATCCTTGCGCTCATTCTGCTGCCGGTCATCATGACGGCATGCTCTACAACCAGCGCCATTCCCGATGGCGAGCAGCTGTTTACCGGACTGAAAAAGATTCAGTTTGACAACTATGAGAAGAACGCTCATGCCGATGAAACCAAGATGGAACTGGAGTCGGTATTGGCCACTGCACCCACATCTTCCTTGCTCGGCAGCAGTTATTACCGCACCCCCATCCCCATACGCCTATGGATATGGAACGCTTTCTCGCAAGACACCAGTGCCGTGAGCCGATGGATTACCAAGGCATTTGGCTCGAAACCAAAGCTATTGAGTCAGGTCAACCCCTTGCTGCGCAAGTCGGTAGGCGAGTTGCAGTTGAAGAAGTTTGGCTATTTCAAAGGGAACGTCGACTATGACATCATTCAGCAATCCAACCCGAAGAAAGCCAAAGTGGCTTATTTTGTCAACATGGGACCCCTGTGGCGGCTCGACTCCATCAGCTATCTCAACTTCACACCCGGGGCAGACAGTCTGGTGGCAGCCACCAAGGATGAGGCCTTGATTCGCAAAGGCGACCCATTCAGCGTGCCAGCTCTTGAATCCGAGCGGCAACGCGTGGCCCGCTTGCTGCGCAACAACGGCTATTACTATGCCAAACCCACCGACGCTTCTTACCTGGCCGACACCTTGCAAACGCCTGGCAAGGTGGTGCTGCGCTTTCAAGAAGCCGATAGTTTGGAGCCAGAGGTTACGCGCAAATGGTATGTGGGACGGGTGAACGTGAATTTGCGGCGACAGTTTATGGAAGAACTCTCCGATTCGTTGGTGCGGCGCAACTTCACCCTTCGCTACGCACGGCGTAAGTCACCCTTGCGCCCCGGCGTGTTCTACAACGGTTTGAAGATACGCCCCGGACAACTTTACAGTCTTGCTAACCAGGAAGCATCGTCAAACTACCTGCACTCCACGGGGCTTTTCACCTACAGCAGCTTCCGGTTTACCCCGCGAGATTCGTCAGAAACCTGTGATACGCTCGACCTGGACATCGATTGCGTGTTTGACAAACCCTACAACTTTTATATCAATGCCAATGCCAAAGGCAAGACCTCGAAGCGCTTCGGACCTGAGTTGATTATGGGTCTGACCAAGCTGAACGCCTTTCGCGGAGGCGAAAAACTGGACATCAACGTCCATGGTTCTTACGAATGGCAGACTGGACATCGGTCGGAAGGCAGCTCGTCGAAGGTGAACTCGTACGAATATGGCGGCGACATCTCCCTGATTGTCCCACGAATGCTCACGCCGGCCAATCTCTTTTGGTCGGCTAATCACCGCGCCAAAAGAGACAGTTTGCGCGTGCTATCGGGCAAAAAACCCCGAAGAAGAAGACGGTTTTACGGTGTACCATCAACGACTCTGCGCATGTCAAACAACATCTTGAACCGTGCCGGCTACTTCAAACGGCATGTTGTTTCGGGCGATTTGACATACGAGTTCTGGACTTCGCCGCAGTCGTACCACGAGTTTAGTCCACTCACGCTGTCGTACGAGTACATGACCAGCCGCACCGATTCGTTCATGGTCTTGTTGGCCGACAACCCTTATTTGCAGATTTCCATGCGCGACCAGTTCGTTCCCAAGATGAGTTACACCTATCAATATACCACAGGGATAGGTTCTCGCCATCCCTTCTCATGGAGAACCACCGTGAGCGAAGCCGCTAACATCCTGTCACTGGGCTACATGGCGGCGGGTAAACAGTGGAACGACAAGAGCAAGAAGCTGTTTAAAAACCCATACGCCCAGTTTGTGAAGCTCGAAACCGATTTCGTGAAGCTGTGGCGATTTGGCGACAATCATTCCATCGCAGGCCATCTTAATGCCGGTGTGGTATACAGTTACGGCAATGCCACCAAAGCCCCTTACTACGAACAGTTCTACGTGGGTGGTGCCAACAGCGTGCGGGCTTTCAACGTGCGGAGCATTGGTCCCGGCAAATACCGGCCCAGCAACCAGCGCATGTCATACATAGAGCAGACCGGCGACGTGAAGTTTGTGGCCAACCTGGAGTTCCGTCCCCATTTGTTTGGCGATCTCTATGGAGCCGTCTTCCTCGATGCTGGCAACGTTTGGACGCTTGGTGACGACGCGCAGCGGCCTGGAGGAAAGCTCAAGTGGAAGAGCGTGTTCACCGACATGGCTGTGGGCACCGGTGTGGGCATTCGCTACGACCTGGGTTTGTTCGTCATTCGTGTGGATTGGGGCATCGGCCTGCATGTTCCTTACCATACGGGGAAGAAGGGCTTTTACAACCTTTTGCGCTTCGATGATGGCAACAGTTTCCACTTGGCCATTGGCTATCCATTCTAAAGAGGATACGCTCTCGGGGACAATCAACGGGTGATAAATTCACTGACTTTACGAATGAAGCAACCACTTACGGCACGATGCGTAAATAGGAGAAAATGGTAGCCGATCGAACCTTTATATGTTAATAAACCTTTCGTTTGTTAACGCAATTCGTTTTTCTTAACAAAATAAAATCGTAAAATAGATGATGACGAGGGCTTTTTGGGATGTTCAAAGCCGTAAAATCATCACCTTGTTCCGTCATTCATATCCAACAATGCGGCAATCAACATGCTTTAACCGCCCAACTAACATGACTTAGTGGGGCAATCTGCACCATATTGCAAGCCTTTTTTGCCTCAAAAACAGGTGTTTTGGCTCCAAACGCTTCACTTATTCATGGCGTTTTAAGTTGAGAAATCATCCAACTCGCTGGTAATCAATTTAATAATAAAACCTTTTCGTGCTTGCCATTTTTTCAACGCACGAACCAGTTGGCTGAAAAAACGCCAAGCATTTGTGTTAAAAAAAACATGGCATGGGTCATGCCAGTACTATTATCACGCGATATCATCAGTAGAGCATACAGACTGTCTTGTTTCAACAAAGGATGGTACAACCTCATATTTCTGGGCAAATGGGTTACCATTTCAAAATATTTTTCCTATTTTTGTCAGCAACATATCATGAGTAGGTCGTTATGAAAATTTTAGGAAACATTATCTGGCTTATCTTTGGCGGCCTTGGCGTCGCCTTGGAGTATTTCGCTTCGTCATTGGTATTGATGATTACCATCATTGGCATTCCCTTTGGCCTTGCTACGATGAAGCTTGGCATACTTGCCCTGTGGCCATTCGGTTCGCATGTTGTTGATCGTCCGCAGGGCAGTGGTTGCGTCAACGTGTTTATGAATGTGCTGTGGTTCTTTATCGGGGGCATCTGGATTGCGCTCACACATCTTGGCTTCGGTCTGCTGCTCGGTATCACCATCGTTGGTATACCATGGGCCAAAATGCACTTTCGCCTGATGCGTCTTGCCCTGACGCCCTTCGGGAAACAAATTGTGAACGATAACTTTTAGGCACAAGGGTTATTGGGACGACCAATTGCTCAAATGAGTGGCGCAAGGCATAGGAGAAAGACGCGATACAAAATGCTCGTTGTCCACAATCACCTTGGCTGATACCTTGTCCCAGCTTGACATCATGTCCCAGCCAGGTGTTGCCATCATGGCCATGCCCAACAAGCGGAACATCTCTAATGGCGGCGATATGTTGTTGCGCCATCAATGACTGTTGATTTTATAGTGTCCCCTGTTTCTATTGTTCTGTTTAGTCATTGTTTCGTTCAAGTTTGATTAGATAATACGGTGTATTTCATGTCCTTCTACATAGATAGCACTGAACGGACGTGCCGGACACTGGTTTTCGCACGCCCCACATCCAATACAACGTTCGGTGTTGACCGTTGGGATTTTCGGAGATTTTGGATCTGAAACCTTACTCGGCACCATCGTAATGGCACCTGCTGGACAATGACGGGCGCAATTGCCGCATTCTACACCATCAGTGAGTGGAATGCAATTCTTTTTCACCCAAACGGCATGGCCGATTTGTGTTGCTGATTTGGCCGTGCGTGTGATGGGTCTGATGGCACCGGTAGGACAAACATTGCTGCATCGTGTGCATCCAGGGTGGCAATAGCCCCGCTCGAACGACATGGTGGGTTGCATCAACTTCATCAAGTCGGTTGACGGGCGAAGCACATCGTTGGGACACTGCGCCACGCAAAGCTGACATGCGGTGCAGTGCCGTGCCATATTCTTGGCCGAAAGCGAACCGGGAGGTGTGATGGGTGTCGTTCGTTTCGGAGCGATTTTGTCTTCAATGACAGCTAATCCTCCGTCTATCTTCTTCTTTTTCTGTGCCCATGCCGCCGTTGTCATGGCAACAGCCACTCCAATGAGGAATGTCCGACGTGAGGTATCAATCGGCTTTGTGGCATCCGCTTTCACAATCTTTTCTTCTTTTGAGCGGTTCATGTTGTTCCATCTCCATTGCAGATGAAGTGCGTCGTGCTGACAGGTATCTATACAATCCATGCACGCTACGCATCGGCTATAGTCAATCTTGTGGTTTTTGTAATCAATGCAAGCCGCCTTGCACCTACGTGCGCACAGACTGCATTTGGTACATTTCCCGGCATCAAGTACGGGATGAAGCAGCGAGAAGCGCGAGATAAATCCCAGCACGGTGCCCACTGGACAAACGGTGTTGCAATAGGTACGTCCGTTGCGCCAAGCCAACACGATGATTGCAACGAAGCTTACTGCGGCGATGATGAAAGTAGGCAGACTGCGCAACCACACATCCTTTTCGTAGAAAACATAGCTGCCGGCACGCTCGGCTAAGAAGGCCAGCAGGTTGTTGCCCCAGATATATATCGGTTGGAACAGGTTCTGTACGATGCGTCCGTACGAACTGTAAGGAGCGAGCAATGCCACCAAGGAGCCAATGCCTGCGATCAAGGCAATGACAAAGAGGGTTAAAACGCCATATCGCAACCACTTTACTTCAGGAGAGTATGAGAAGCGGTTGCGCTTATTCTTGCGTCGTCCGCTAACCCATGACACTACATCTTGGAAAACGCCCAATGGGCAGATGACGGAGCAATAGATGCGTCCGAACACCAAAGTCAGCACGACCAAGAAAACAATCACTCCAATGTTCAACGCAAGTACGGCGGGGAGGAATTGTATCTTTGCCAACCATCCCAGCCAGGTGTGTAGTGTGCCAGTAAAATCAAGGAACAGCCCTGTGATGAGCACAAACACCACAAGAGCGCAAGTCAATCTTATTTTTCGTAACATAATCGTCAATCTTGAAAATTCAAAACGCTATCAGGATTTGGTGTGTTCGTTGCGAAGCCTACCAATTCTTCGCAGACAAGTCATCATCATCGCTTTCGACTGCGTATCACGTATACTTTCGGGCGCTATCAACGAAATCTTTGCGTGACAATGACCTGGAATCGTTTATAAAAATAGTTGGATTTATGGAGATAACTATACCTCGTCATGATATCTTAACATATATTAGTACGAAAATCCCATTCACGGTGATATCCTTGTATTATGGCTTGTTGGCTTGCGACGCTCCATGGTTGCGGCTTGATCTTTATGCCAGATATAGTTTTCCGATGAACTCCAGTTTCTCTCAAGCTCACGGCTAAGCGTATCTTCACTCGTTCCTACAATGCGGACAATCTAACTAAAAAATAATACACGCTTGTGTTTCTCGTCGAAAAGCCGTAAATTTGCTGCAACTACAACAAAATACAACTAGCATTGGAGGAGCAAACAGACTGATATGTCAAGCATCAAAATACTCAATAGTTCGTTTCTCGAACAACTTGAACTTGAGCTGGCGCCAGGCATCAAAGCCGGCTTTCCCAGTCCTGCGGGTGATTATTTGCAAGACTCTCTCGACTTCAATCGTGACTTCATCCGTCACCCCGACGCTACGTTCTATGGCCGGGTGTCGGGCGACTCGATGATAGATGCCGGCATCAACGATGGGGATATCGCCGTGATAGACCGTTCGGTTGAGGCTGGACACAATGATGTAATCGTGGCTTACGTCAATGGAGAGTTCACCATCAAGTATCTCGACATGACCCATGTGCATGAGGGATATATCGAATTGCGGCCCGCCAACAAGGCATTCCGTCCGATTAGGGTCAGCGAATTGGATAAATTCGAGGTGTGGGGCGTGGTGGTTTGGACCATCAAAAACTGGAAAAAATAACATGTTTTACGCCATCTGCGACTGTGACAACTGCTATGTGAGTTGTGAACGGGTGTTCCGTCCCGATCTCAACGGCAAGCCCGTTGTTGTGCTGAGCAACAACGATGGTTGCGTGGTGGCACGCAGTAAGGAGGCCAAACAGCTGGGTATTAAGGCTGGATTGCCTTATTATCAGATGAAAGAGCAATTCCCTGGTGAGGAAGTTGCCGTGTTTTCCAGCAATTACGAGTTGTATGGCGAACTCACGGCGCGCGTCATGACCATCATCAAAGACGCTGCACCACAGATGTTTCGCTATTCCATTGACGAATGCTTCAGCTTGCTACCCGACATGAGTTTTGACGAATTGAAGCAGTGGGGCGAAGACCTGCATCGGCGTATTCTGAAGCATACGGGGCTTCCCATCAGCATCGGAATGGCCAAAACCAAGACGCTGGCGAAGGCGGCCAGCCACTTTGCCAAGAAACATGAGGGCTATCATCATTGTTGCATCATCGATACGGAGGAAAAACGCGTCAAGGCTCTCCAGCTATTTCCTGTGGGTGAGGTGTGGGGAATAGGACATCGAAACACCCCCAAGCTATTGGAAATGGGCGACAAGACGGCCTACGACTTTGCCAACCATTCCAAGGAGTGGGTCCGGTTGCTGTTTCATGTCACTGGTGTGAGGACCTGGATGGAACTTAATGGGGAGGACTGTATTCCGAATGAAGAACCTGCGAAAAAGAAAAGCATCTGTACCAGTCGCAGCTTTACGGGTACGATATCCGACTTTGAAACCGTTAGGACGCACGTTTCCAACTTCGCTGTGCGCTGTTCACAGAAGCTCAGACGGCAACACAGCGTGGCGTCTGTGGTGAGTGTGTTCATCCACACCAATCAGTTTAGAGAAGACCAGCAGCAGTATTGGAACAGCCGCGAGGTGACACTTTTAACGCCTTCAAACTCCACACAGCAGATTGTGCAAGCGGCAGCAAAGGCTTTACAGGAAATCTTCGTGCCTGGTTTGCAGTACAAAAAAGCGGGAGTTGTGGTGATGGGAATCATGCACGACAATGCTGTTCAAACCAATTTCATCGATTACAACCGCGATAAGATGGAAAAACAGATGCGGCTTGATCAGGTGATTGACCGCCTGAACAAGCTCGGTGGCTCCGAATTGGTGGTATTAGGAGCCCAACAATACCGTGAAAAGGACGAGCAAGGCCACCACGTAGCTTTCACGGATGCCATTCGACACGATTTTAGAAGTAAGAATCCCACCACGCGTTGGAGCGACATCATCACCCTGAAATAGGCATTCCCAAGCATTTCTTGGCAGCAAATAGTGACGGAAGTCGCCCTGCGTGTTCCGCTTCTTATCCTTCTTCTGCCTGCTCAAGCAGTTGTTCTTGCGTTGTTTCGTCCTGTTTTTTCTCACGCGTCACATACTTCTGCCAATAAGCAATGAGCAGGGTTGTTAGCGGAAGAGCCACAATCAGACCAATGAATCCAAGCAATGTTCCCCATACAGACAGGGACAAAAGCAGGATGGCGGGATTGAGGTTCATGGCTTTTCCCATGATTTTAGGCGTGAGGACGGTATCACTAATCACCTGAACAATCAGGAACACGAGCATGGCCAAGCCAAAGACAATCCAGAAATTCTGGCCCGTGTCAGCTGCTTTCAGCATGGACAGGAAGACCATTGGCACCAAAGCTAACGTGTGGAGGTAGGGCACCAGGTTCATAAATCCCATCATGATGCCAAGCGCAATGGCCATTGGGAAATTGATGATGGAGAGGCCAATGCCGAAGAGAATGCCTAAGATGAGTGAAACAAGTCCTTGTCCTCGGATGTAATTATTGAGTTCTCTTTCCACATCTTTCATCAACTCTTCCCAGAATGGACGATTCTTCTTCGGGAAAATGCGAATCCAGTTGTCGGTCAAAAATTCATAATCTTGCAAGATAAAGAAGGTATATAATAAGGTGATTAACGAAGCGATAATGCTAATCACGACACTGGCCGTTTGTCCAAGCAAGGTAAATACCTTGGGCATCCCCGTTTTAAGAATGTCGCTGAAATCCTTGCTCTTCATGAAGCTTTCTATTTCAGTGCGGTTTTTGGTAATCCACTGCGAGATGTAAGAGCCTAAGTCGCTACTGTGTGTACTATGATTAATCCAGTTGTTGAGGATGTCGTTGAGCTTGCCAAACTGTTCGATCATCGGTGGAATGATGGCATATACCAGTCCGCCAATCACCACAGCCACGGCCAACATGGTGATAATAATAGCAATGGCGCGAACTTTGACATGCATTTTATACTGCACGAACTTCACCAGTGGGTAGAGCAAGTAGGCAAAGAGCCAGGCCACAAAGAACGGTAGGAGCACGCCGCTCAGGTAGTTGACAAGGTATAAAACGCAGAATATCAATAGCAGGACGGAGGCTACGCGTATAAATTTGTCAAAGGTGATTTCTTGTCTTTTCATATTTTCGTAGATTGATGTATCTTATTTAAGCTTTTCTTCCTGTTGGGGAGCCATCGAAACCGATTGTTCTTCGAGCAAGGCCTTTTGGTAACATTCCCGACAAAGGGGTTCGTAGGTGAGCTTTTCGCCCAGCAAAACGCGCTTATCGTTCTGCACCAATCGGTGGCTGATGTAAGCCAAAGCGCCGCATTTCACACAGATGGCATGCACTTTGGTCACCTCGTCAGCAATGGCGCACAAGCCAGGAATGGGTCCGAAAGGCCGTCCTTGGAAATCCATGTCAAGTCCCGCGATGATAACGCGCACCCCTTTGTTGGCCAATTCGTTGCACACCTTGACGAGTCCATCATCGAAGAATTGGGCTTCATCGATACCCACGACATCCGCATCGGAAGACAATAACAAAATGCTTGACGATGAATCAACGGGAGTAGACTGAATGGCATGCTGGTCATGGCTCACCACATTCTCCTCGGAATAGCGAGTGTCTATGGCGGGTTTGAAGATCTCAACGCGCTGCTTGGCAAAGCTGGCTCGCCTCATGCGCCTAATCAGCTCTTCTGTCTTGCCCGAAAACATAGAGCCACATATCACTTCTATTCTTCCTGGGCGATGTGATTCGCCTGTCAAATATTCCATCATGTTGCTGCAAAAATACGAAGAGGAATTAAAAATTGCAAAGAAATTGTCTGTTTTTTTGTTCGTCTTGATTATTTAACTATATTTGCGTTCTATATGGGAATATTGTACATCGTGCCCACCCCAGTGGGGAATATGGAAGATATGACGATGCGAGCCATTCGCATTCTCAAGGAGGTGGACCTGGTGTTGGCAGAAGATACCAGGACATCGGGCAAGTTGTTGAAGCATTATGACATACAAAATCACTTGCTATCGCACCATAAGTTCAACGAACATGGCACTTCCGCGGGCATTGTAGAGCGATTGAAAGCAGGCCAGAGCATAGCACTCATCAGTGATGCGGGTACACCCGGCATCAGCGATCCTGGATTCTTTCTGGCGCGCGAGGCTGCAAAAGCAGGCATAACGGTACAAACACTGCCTGGAGCCACCGCTTGCATTCCGGCTATTGTCTCATCCGGTTTGCCCTGTGACCGCTTCTGTTTCGAAGGCTTCTTGCCGCAGAAAAAAGGTCGACAAACACAGTTGGAGGCGCTCAAAGAAGAGCGTAGAACGATGGTTTTCTACGAGTCGCCCTATCGTTTGCTGAAAACATTACAGCAATTTGCCGATGTATTTGGCCCCGACCGCCCCGTGAGCGTGGCTCGTGAGATATCCAAACTGCACGAAGAGCATGTCCGAGGCACACTTGAAGAGGTGATACAACATTTTAAAGAAGTTCCACCGCGGGGCGAAATCGTCATTGTGGTGGGTGGAGATAACAAGAATAAGAAACTTAAAACAGAACGAATATGAAAAAGATTTTAAGCCTGGCCACCATTGCCATCATTACTTTCGCATGCTTTGGATGTCAGAACAACAAGAAAAACAGCGATTTGGAACAGGCGGCCCAAGCCGATTCTTTGCAGCAAGTCATCAGTCAGAAAGACAACGAAATCAATGACATGATGGGTACGCTCAATGAAATCCAAGAGGGATTCAAGGAAATTAATGCGGCAGAAAACAGGGTTACCATCGCCAAAGAAGGTGAGGGCGCCAACAAAGGGCAGCAGATTCGTGAGGACATTCAGTTCATCGCGTCTACCATGAAGCGTAACCGCGAACTGATTGCCAAGCTCCGCAACCAACTGAAGCAAAGCTCCGTGAAGGGAGATGGTTTGAAAAAAGCATTGGACAGCCTCACCGCTCAGTTGGAAGAGAAAGACAAGCAGCTTCAGGAATTGCGTGCCGAACTGGATGCAAAGGATATCCATATCTCCGAGTTGGATGAAACAATCAACAACCTGAACACCAATGTCAACAATTTGGCAACCGAGAGTTCGCAGAAATCGCAGGTAATCAACAGTCAGGACAAGCAGCTTAACACCGCTTGGTTTGTGTTTGGTACACGAAAAGAGCTGAAAGAACAGCGAATCATCGAGGGGGATAAGGTATTGCAGGCCAACTTCAACAAGGATTATTTCACCAAGATTGACATCCGCGTGAACAAAGAAATCAAGTTGTACTCCAAGTCGGCTAAGGTTCTCACCATGCACCCATCCAGCAGTTATCAGTTGCAGCGCGATGCCAACAAGCAGTACGTGCTTCGAATCACCAATCCGGAAATCTTCTGGAGCACCAGCAAATACCTCGTTATTTTAGTGAGATAAAGCTGTCGAGAAACACACGCTTTCCCAGAAATAACGCACATGCGTCGGCTGGGAAGCAATAACTATACACATCAATCCTCTTGCTCGGAACAGTCTGAGTAGGAGGATTTTTTATTGATGCCAAGCGCTTCAATCACCCTATTGAAACCGCTCATTCTCCTTGTTGAAACTACTTTGCACCAGCTCAGTCTTGCAATGCCTTATCGTTTTGCTTTGAAAAACTGTTGCATCAGCTGCCTGCATTCCTCTTCCAGCACACCACCCGTGACCGTGGCCTTGGTATGCAACACGTTTGGCGCATACCGCTGGTAGCCCCGTTTCTCATCACCGGCCCCATACACAATGCGTGAAACCTGCGCCCACCCCATGGCACCAGCGCACATCGGACAAGGCTCAACGGTGACGTAGAGGGTGCATTGGGGCAGATATTTGCCGCCAAGTTGAGCCGCTGCGGCCGTGATGGCCAGCATCTCTGCATGCGCCGTGACGTCGTTCAGGGTTTCTGTCTGGTTGTGTGCCCGTGCAATGATGCGACCTTGGCACACAACGACAGCGCCAATGGGTACTTCACCTTCATCGTAGGCGGTATGAGCCTCTGCCAATGCCTTTTGCATAAACTGTTCGTCTTGTTTGCGTTGTTCGTCGTCTGTCATGGTCGTGTCTGTTTGTGTGCTTGCAAATTTACAACATTCTTTTTGATGTGTGGAAGAAAAACCGTATTTTTGCAACACATCATCAGGGAGCATCAGGACATGGCTACACACAACAAATTTGGGAAATGGGGCGAAGATACAGCCGTCGATTACCTGCACAAGCAGGGATATACCATCCGCGAGCGTGGCTGGCGGCATGGCAAGTTCGAGATAGATATCATCGCCTTATCGCCCGATGGCATTACCTGTGTGTTTGTCGAGGTGAAAACACGTCGTTCAGACGAGGTTGCCTTGCCCTCCGATGCCGTTGATGAGAAGAAGATGAGGAATCTCGGTATCGCGGCCGATGTTTATGTAAAGATGTTTGACATACAAGAGGAGCTGCGCTTTGATGTCATTTCCATCGTGGGATCGACAGCCGAGAATATGCAGATCGAGCACCTCGAAGATGCCTTCAACCCTGTATTGTTATAACCAAAAATGCGTATCAAACTGGTCAAACTCAATGAGGTAGACTCTACCAATGTGTACCTTTGCGAACACGCTGATTGTTTCAACGAAGAGATGGTGGTCGTACAGGCCGATTATCAGACCAGTGGTAAGGGGCAAGGACAGAATGGTTGGGAAAGTCAGGCAGGGAAAAATTTGCTGTATTCCTTGCTGGTTCATCCCCAAAAGCTGCCTGTAAAAAGTCAATTCTTTTTGTCAATGGCCGGTGCTTTGTCCATTAAAGCCGTGTTAGACGAATATGTTGACGATATTACTCTTAAATGGCCGAATGACATCTACTGGAAAGACTGCAAACTGAGTGGCACACTCATCGAGTTGAGCGTACACGCACAGGTTATTCAACGCTGTGTCTATGGAGTGGGCCTCAATGTCAATCAGGCGGTCTTTGAGAGTGATGCGCCCAATCCAGTTTCCTTAGCGCAGATTCTGGGACATGAGTTGGACCGCGACAAGCTGCTTCATCAACTTATCAACGCATTCGAGCAGTATTACAATCGCTTGGAAGAAGGAGCGTTCGACGAAATCTCCAACCAGTATCATGCTGCGCTGTATCGGCGGGAGGGCGTGCATCCTTATCGCGACCGTGAGGGCTGTTTCCAGGCGTCCATCGTGACGGTGGAACCTGATGGCCGACTGGTGTTGAAAGATACCGATGGACACATGCGAGGCTACTACCTTAAAGAGGTGGAGTTTATTACATAAAATAGGCTGCGCCTTAACAAAGTAAACAAGTTTCCTTTGTATTCGGCTTGCGCTATTTTTAAAAACAGAATCAATCAAACGAACATTTATAATCAATATGGTAAAGTTTAAACGTATACTCTTGAAGTTGAGTGGAGAAAGCCTGATGGGCAGTCAGAGTTATGGAATCGACCCCAATCGGCTCGCCGACTATGCCCAACAAATCAAGGAAGTGCACGACATGGGCGTGCAAGTAAGCATCGTCATCGGTGGCGGAAACATTTTCAGAGGACTGAGTGGTTCGCAGAAAGGCTTTGACCGCGTAAAGGGTGACCAGATGGGCATGTGTGCCACGGTCATCAACTCCTTGGCGTTGAGTTCCGCATTGGGTGCGATTGGCGTTAAAAACAAGGTGATGACAGCCATTCGCATGGAACCTATTGGCGAGTATTACAACAAATGGAAGGCCATTGAGGCGATGGAAAATGGACTAGTTTGCATCTTCTCGTGCGGCACGGGTTCGCCCTATTTCACCACAGACACGGGCAGTTCGCTGCGTGGCATCGAGATTGAAGCCGACGTCATGCTCAAAGGTACGCGTGTTGACGGTGTGTACACAGCCGACCCGGAGAAAGACCCCACGGCTACGAAGTTTGACGACATCACCTTTGACGAGGTGTATAACCGCCATCTGAAGGTGATGGATCTCACCGCTACGGCCATGTGCAAGGAAAACAACCTCCCGGTCTATGTGTTCAACATGGATGTGGTTGGCAACCTGAAGAAGGTGCTGGAAGGCGAACCCATCGGCACTTTGGTCCACAATTAGGCTGATGTAAAATAAGGTTCTTCTGTTAAATGCCATTCGCTTGTCATGCAAAACGTATCGCTTTCATCGGAAGAACTGCTACTCTGCCATGAAACATACAACTACTTCCGCTATATGTTTTAGTTCATGGCAGCTATAATCAGCAAGACCAAGAATGCCATGATCGAAGGGAGGAAAGATGATACCCAACAATCTAAGCTTTCTTTACTCCCTTTTCGGTGCGTCGAGGATGCCCAAAATACTATTTAAGCCACACTTTTGACACGAATGCTGGGGCTATAGATAGGGATAGCAATACCGGAGAATACCAATATGGCGGTACATCCAATTACAAATATAACCTAGAATATTCAATCATAAAGAGATGAGAACATTACTTAAATTCCTCTGTATATTTGCCTTAGTTGTGGGATTATCTTCCTGCGGAAATGAAGACGAAGAATTCGAAAATATAGATTTCAAGGTCACTGGCATCGAATTGCACGATGTGAGTGTTAACAACCATACACATGTTGGTACATTGTTAGCTGAAGGAGGAACGATTACTTTCGAAGCTAAAGGAAAAAATAAAGATTCTGGTTTTGTGAGTGAGGTCTCTTGTGGAAGTTATCGATGGGACAGATCACAACAACAGGACATTCAATATCCTCAAACTATCTGTAATGAGGATTGGGGACAAGTTACTATAACTTCTGTTTTACCACATACTACAAAAGTCGTTATAACACCAAACGCAACTGGTTCAACCAGAGAAATCCGAGTTATATTTGGTGGGGCTTATAAGACATCGATTGTTTACATAAGACAACCAAGTATATAGATAGCTCCTCTTCAAAGAATGGGATATACCAGTTCTATCATGCTGTGAATATCACGAGCATGCTACAAATAAACAGGAAGCGAGATTTCATATCGATAAAATAATTAGATTGATAATAATATAATGATGATGATTTCGAGAATACAAATTTCGATAACAAAGTTAATCATTTATTGACAGGTAACACATAGCAAACAGCAAAAACTGTCAAGCGTTTTTGGGTAAAAACTCCCCCACTCTCCCACCCAAAACAAACTCATTGCATTAAGCCCCTTAAAGCATGCAGATTAGCGTGTAATCTACATGCTTTAAGGGGCTTAACTCTATGCTATTGTTTCAACATCAGAAATAAGTAGGAAAGGCAAGCGTTACACGTCAGCTTATCCTACTCATTCTCAGATATTTACAACTATTTCATGCGCTCTTTCAACAAGGCAGGAATTTCACAGGTTTCACGAGCCACTGGCACGCCTGCGGCTTCAAAGGCAGCAATCTTTTCGGCTGCCGTTCCAGAACCACTTGAAATAATGGCACCCGCATGTCCCATTTGTTTGCCCTTCGGAGCTTCGCGTCCAGAGATGAAAGCCACCACGGGTTTGGTTACATGCTGTTTGATATAGTCGGCTGCACGCTCTTCTGCGTCGCCACCAATCTCACCGATAAGGGCGATACTGTCGGTCTCTGGGTCGTTTTGGAACATCTCCAACAAGTCTTGGAAATACAAACCCACGATGGGATCACCACCTACACCCACTGCGGTAGACTGTCCAAAGCCAGCAGCAGTGAGGTCAGCAACCACCTGATAGGTCAATGTTCCACTTCGACTAATCACACCCGTGTGTCCCTTCTTAAAGATATTGGTTGGCATAATGCCCACCATACTTTCTTCAGGAGAAATCAATCCCGGACAGTTAGGGCCTATCAACTTGGCTCCTTTGTCGGAGATGTAACGATAAGCCTCAACAACATCCAGCGTTGGTACGCCCTCTGTAATACAAATAATCAACTGAATGCCGGCATCGGCAGCCTCGAGCATGGCATCTTTGGCAAAAGCTGCCGGCACAAAAATCACCGAAGTGTTCGCACCCGTAGCCTTGACTGCATCTTTTACCGTATTAAAAACAGGAATCCCTGCAACCTCTTGTCCAGCCTTGCCAGGCGAAGTTCCACCTACCACATTGGTTCCGTACTCCTTCATTTTCGTGGCATGAAAACTGCCATCGCGTCCTGTAATTCCTTGGACAATTAACTTTGTATCGTGATTAATTAAAATACTCATCGCTTTATAGATTTAACATGGTTAGATATCTTATTTGTTCATGCACTGTTGAGCCAACTCAACGGCTTTTTTACCAGCCTCGCTCATGGTCTTAGCCACATGGAACTTGGTTCCTTTCAACAACTCGCGACCCTCCGCCTCGTTGGTACCAGTGAGTCGGATAACGATTGGCATGTCGGTATCGAGCATCTTAAACGCTTCGATTAATCCCTTTGCCACATCGTCGCAACGTGTGATACCACCAAAGATATTAATGAGAACCACCTGTACATGACTGTCACTGAGCAACAGTTTCATCGCCTCAACAATCTTCGTAGGATTAGAACTACCGCCAATATCCAAGAAGTTGGCAGGATTACCGCCATACAGCTTAATCATATCCATGGTTGCCATTGCCAGTCCGGCACCGTTCACCATGCATCCAATCTCACCACCAAGGTTGACATAACTAAATCCTTTGTCTTTAGCATCCTGCTCCTTGCGCTCTTCTGCCGTAGGCTCAAAGAGTTCGAAAACATCAGGATGACGATACAAGGCATTGTTGTCGAAAGTCATCTTGGCATCAATCGCCTTTACCTCTCCACTCTTGGTCACTACTAATGGATTGATTTCTGCCAACGAAGCATCTTTCTCTTTGAAGAGACGGTACAGGTTTTGGAAAACTGGAACGGCTTGCTTCACTAACGCTTTGTCATCGAAAAGGCAAAAAGCAGCTTCTCTTGCCAGATAATCGGGCATGCCAATGAGCGGATCAATGGGTATCTTATGAATTTTTTCGGGTGTATTTTTAGCAACCGATTCGATGTCCATACCACCCTCACGACTTAACATCAGAATGGCAGACTTTACTTTTCGGTCGATGACAATACTTACATAATACTCTGACGCAATATCAATAGCCTCGCCTACCAAGATACGATCAACGGTAAAGCCTTTGATATCCATACCTAAAATCTGAGAAGCATATTCCCTGAGTTGTTCTTCTCCTTTAGCAACTTTCACGCCGCCAGCCTTTCCACGACCACCCGTATGCACTTGGGCCTTTACAACTGCACGCTCTGATCCTAAGGATTGGTAAGCTGATACGGCCTCATCGACCGTCCGACACAATACACTCTTGTCTACTGGCAAATGGTACTGTGCAAACAAGGCTTTCGCCTGATATTCATGAACCTTCATGGCAATTTGTTTTGTTAGTAAATAGTTTTGTTAACTTTGCAAATATAACGCTTTTTTGTGTACGATGAAAAAAAAAAGAAAATAATAATATGAAAACCTGAGATTTATTTGAATTATTTGTAATTGTCGGTGCTTTTACCTACATTTGCAATGGCTTTTTATTCAAAATGTTTCATGCAGCAAGATCTACATTCCGTTTACGACAGCTTGTTTAGGAAAACATACGCCAAATTGTTTTTCTATGCAAAAGGAATGGTTGGCAATGATGAAGATGCCCAGGACGTTGTCGAGGATGTGTTTACAGATCTTTGGCAACGTCGCTCTGCGATAGAGTTTGGCGACAGGGTACAGTCTATGCTTTACCGATCGGTATACACACGTTCTATAAACGTGTTGAAACGCAGAAAGATGTCCTTAGGCTACATCCAGTTGATGGAAGAAATCAACTCCCAGCGTATAGAGTTCCTTCAAGGCCATGTGCGAAATCCAGAATCAGATTTGGAGAACGATGAACTGCGGCAAATACTTCATACAGCCATCAACGAGCTTCCAATAAAATGCCGCGAGGTCTTCAAGCTTAGTTACATTCAAGGTCTACACAATGTCGAAATAGCAGAACTCACCGGCACCTCTGTTCGCACGGTGGAGGCACACATGTATTTAGCCTTGAAGAACCTAAGGAAAAAACTATATAAAATAGCCCCATTGTTTGTAGTATTTCACATTTGGATTAAGTATCTTTTATGACAAACTTGTTATACATGTAAAAGACATCTTTCATGAGCGAAATAAGTGAAAATACCATTATCCACTTCATATTGGGTCAGTGCACAGAAGACGAGTTGATTCAAGTGTACGAATGGATGGCCAAAGATCAACAAAATGCTGACCTTTTGTTTGAGATGGAACGCATCTATCAACAACTGCAGTGCGACGCCATGTCGCAAAGCCAAATAGAAGCATCCCTGAAACACGTCCATCGTGTCTGCTCTGCCCCTTTGACCAGTGCCAGTTCAACCAGGTTACGCACGTGGATGCGCTATGCGGCTATCATACTCATAACCGTTTTAGCTGGTGCGGGATCGCTATGGTATATTCATGGATTCAAATCGGCGACACAATATATGACAGCCTCGACTGATGGCAAGACAACCAAGCAGATACAGCTCCCCGACGGCAGCAGAGTATGGCTCAATCACAACTCGTCTCTAACCTATCCGGTAACTTTTGATGATAACATTCGAAGGGTATCACTCAAAGGAGAAGGTTATTTTGAAGTGGAGAAAGACAAGGCCAAACCATTTGTAGTGGAAAACAAAGCCATGACCGTTACTGTTTTAGGAACAGTCTTCGACTTCAAGAACGATACAAAAAATATGTACTCTGAAGTAAGCCTAATTGAGGGCTCCGTCGAGGTAAAGAGCAACCGATCAGCTGGCCAAATGGTTCTACAACCTGGCCAGAAAGCCAAACTCGACTATCACACGGGCCATGTGACAGTTACCAACATTTACAATGAGACGGATATAGCTTGGCATACTCTGCTTATCCCTTTCAGAAATGCAACTATTGCCGAAATTGCTAAGCAATTGGAAAAATTGTATAATGTGAACATAGAAATTTCACCACAAGTAAACTTGAAAAATACCTATTCCGGCAGCATCAAGTACAAAAGAGACATTGACTCCGTATTCAATTTATTACAAAACACGCTTCCCATCACATTCCAGAAAAGAGGTCGGAAGGCATATATCATCAAGGACATGTAAGGTCTATACCACAAGCTTCGTACACTGAATGGAGATTGCATTCCAAAGTCAATGAGTAATGGAGATAAAGTGAATAAATTTCCCATCCACACTTCCTTGTTTTTACTTTGTAATGGCACAGTAAGAAGAAGCGAAATGTCATATTTCATCTAGCAAGCAACCAACCAGCCACGTCATGTGCATACTAAGTGGGATTTATATTCTGAACTCGCGATATTCATAGATTTGCTTCATTCGCTTCATGAGTTGTAAAGTATGTGGCAGCTACTGCATCTCGCACAGTCTTCTATAAAAACTTTTCTGAGTACAATCCATAATTTATTAAGTATTTTTATTTAGACCTTTGTTATATAAACAACACACTAGCCGACCGAATATCAAATAACTAAAATAACTACCAAAAAATGAAAAAAAAAATGAAGTCTTTTAAAGGCCTTAAATGGACAGGCATGGCATTTGCCGTGATGCTTGCCGTATTTCCGTTTCAAAGAGGTTTTGCACAGGTAACTCTCAAAACGCCTAAAACTACATTGGGAGTTGTCATCCAAAAAATTCAGTCACAGAAAAAATATCAGTTTTTCTACGATGACAGTTTATCTAAAATTCCCGTCAGTGCCTTGAATGTCAAGAACATATCAATACAAGCTTTATTAAAACAACTGCTAAACGGCAAACGTGTAGAATATACCATTGAAGACAACATAGTGTATCTCAAGCAACAAACACCCCAACAGCCCAAGAAGAAAATCGGCGAGAAAAAAAATAAGATTACTGGACAAGTGCTTGATGAAAATGGGGAACCTATGATTGGAGTCACCATCACACAAAAAGGAACTACCAACCGAGCTGTGACCGATTTTGAAGGCAACTATACCATCATGACAGACACATCCTCCCCGACGTTAAGTTTCGCATACTTAGGTTACAAAGATAAAGAGGTGAAAGCAGACGGACGAAATATCGTCAACACATCCCTGTTGGTTGACGCCAAGTCTATTGACGAAGTCGTAGTAACGGCATTGGGCATCAAGCGCGAGAAAAAAATGCTGGGCTATTCGGTGCAAGACATCAAGAGCGACGCCCTCAATCCCACTGGCGACCCCACAGTTACAGGCGCCCTTGAGGGAAAAGTGGCTGGACTGCAGATGAACACCTCTAGCACAGGACTGGGAGGAACCACCAAAATCACCATTCGCGGTAATTCCTCGCTCACCGACAACAACCAGCCATTGTGGATCGTCGACGGTGTACCGTTCACCGACGATCAGACATCCGATGCATCTGCATACGGTGGATATGACAGAGGCGGGACGTCATTAGACATCAACCCCGAGGATATTGAATCTATCTCCGTACTGAAAGGACCTAACGCCGCAGCGTTGTATGGTTCACGCGCTGGAAACGGTGTCATTTTGGTGACGACCAAGAAAGGTTCACATAAAGATGGTTTCGGCATCGTATACAGTGGCAACTTCACCTGGAGCACGGTATCGCAGACTATCGGTATGCAAAAACTGTACGGACAGGGAAGCCAAGGCAATCCCATCTACATGACCAATGAGAATGGTGAGAAGACGTTGACAGGTGAAATGGCTTTCGGTTCTGCTCTGGACGGGCACGACGAACCATCATGGCTAGCACAACCCATCCCCTACCGCTACTATGGAGACAAATTGAAGGATTATTTCAAGACAGGCTTCTCACAATTTCACACCATCGCCCTGGGCAACGCTAACGAGAAGTCACATTTTCGCTTATCCATCGGCTTCAACGGCAACGATGGTCTGTTCAAAGACGAAACGCTGAGCAAACTGAACGTAGACCTCAACACTGGTACCACCGTGAACAAATATCTTTCGCTGGATGGCAAGATATCCTTATCACGCATGAAAGCAGAGAACCGTCCCATGACCGGGCTTGGCGGTGAAGTTGCACAATTACTACTCATCCCGGGAAACATACGGCTGTCCGACTTGCAGCATTTCACCACCGACACCCGCTTGCATCAGAGTTGGTTCGGACCCAACCAACAATATTCCAATCCATACTATGTACGTCACCAATACCAAAACTCGGATGAGCGCTGGCGTGCGTTCGGTTACTACGCAGCAAATCTAAACCTGGCCGACTGGTTAAAGTTCAGTGCGAAGTATGCATTCGATTACTACCGCACCCGTTTACAAAGCTCTAACTTGAGCCTAGGCGATCAAGCCATCTCCTCCTCATCACAGCATTGGTCCGAGAAGGTGACAACCGACAATATGCAAAGGGGTGAAGAGAATCACTTCGAGCACAACATCTCGTTCATATTCATGGGCGACCATCAATTGTCTAACGCATTCAGACTGGGGTATACTGCCGGGACCAACATCATGTATCTGCAACACGAAACACTTAATGCAGGCGTGGAGAACATGCTAGACAAAGACAACTGGCTCTTCAACACCGGTGCTCGCCTTAGCTCGGCCAACGAAAATGGTCACCAACGGGCCATGTATTCTGTCTTCGGATCGTTGCAGCTGGCCTACCAAGAATACCTCTCGTTGGACCTCACGGCTCGCAATGACTGGTCGTCGACGTTGCCCAAACAGCATAATTCGTTTTTCTATCCATCGGCTAGCATCAGCTATGTGTTTTCTGACTTCATGCGCAGTATCAAGCAGCCGTTGCCTTCTTGGATTACATTTGCCAAGATGCGACTTTCAGCAGCACAAGTAGGAAAAGACCCGATGCCCTACAACCTGTATAACGTACGAAAATTCACCTACAGTAACGGCATACGCCAGCCGATTCCTCAGACCATCAAGATGAACAGCAACCTCAAACCAGAGATTAAAAGTTCGCTGGAAGCTGGTTTAGATATGAAGTTCCTAAGCAATCGACTGGGTTTTGATTTCACCTACTATTGGTCATCAACAAAGAATCAAGCCATGCTGGTAGACGCCTCTTCACCCTGGAGCCAACAATGGGTCAATGCAGGAGAAATTGTCAACCAAGGTGTAGAACTCATGGTTTACTCCACTCCAGTGAAAACAAGTGACTTTGAATTCAACCTGGGTATCAATCTCGCACACAACGAGTCGACAGTAGAGAGTCTGGCTGATGGTGTGAAGCGCATTTATTTTAATGGCGATCCCAATATGCCTGTG
Source organism: uncultured Prevotella sp. (assembly GCA_902488665.1). GTDB lineage: Bacteria > Bacteroidota > Bacteroidia > Bacteroidales > Bacteroidaceae > Prevotella. The sequence continues at coordinate 50,345 of CABTXD010000010.1, forward strand.
AAGGTAGGTGCTGTAGTTGGTGGACGTTTGGGGGACATCTTTGCAAACAACCTGTTGAAACGTGACAAAGAGGGAGAGATTATTGTAGACAAAAATGGACTTCCACAGCCCGAGACGGGAGATGGCAACATGGAGGAATTTCTTCTGGCCCATCCTATCGGTAATATACAGCCCGATTTGCTCATGTCGGTCACACCAACCTTCAACTACAAGGGTATACTGTTTTCTGCCATGTTAGACATGAAGTTTGGCGGCAACATAGTTTCTGTGTCGGAAGGCATGGCCACCTCAGTGGGTACCTCGGAACGCACAGCTTATCGCGGTGAATACAAAGAGATAGCGGGCAAGAGTGATTACTATATGATTGTATCGGGTGTGAAGGAAAACGGCAATGCAAACGACATCCCTGTAAGCGCACAGAACTACTACTCCACCATTGGCCTGTTCAAATCTCAGAAGGGATTTGCCGAAGAATTTGTACACGACGCCTCGTACATCAAGTTGAAAGAACTCTCCGTGGGTTATCAGCTACCAAAATCAATTCTCAAACATACGCCACTGACTCAATGCAGACTTTCGTTCGTAGCACGAAACCTGTGTTTCTTGATGAAACACACTCCTGGTAATCCAGATGGCGGTTACGATACCACGATGTTCTCGCAGGCCTTGGACTTTATGGCTGTGCCGTATACACGCACTTTCGGTTTTTCGGTTAATATAGGATTCTAATGATTAAAGTAATAAACAAAATGAACAACAAGTTTTCTTACATACATTTTCTGTTACTCATATTCGTCATGTGTGCGATTACCTCATGCTATGACTTGGAAGACATGGGACATAATCCTTATGAGATAGAAGATAAGACATCAGGGGCTGGAACAGAGATTGAAGACACCACCAAGAGCAACAACAATACCAGATATGCTGACCTGGACCTCACGTACAAACTAAGTGCGGACGATTCTCTGACCTGCAAGACCGACTTGGCTGGTGCAGCATCCACTTTCCGTAACTTCTTGTATGAAGGATATTACAACGATTACCAGATAACCACCAACCTCAGCCACGACATCTATGCTGGCTATGTTGCCAACAACCAGCCCAAGCATGCGAAGAAATCGCCAGACTATGGTTATGCTGATGGCTGGAGTGGCAGACGGTGGGCGCATTTCTACGACGACCGAAGTTCAGAGTATCGCACGTTGCTCAGAGCTTTTAAGTTCAACACTACGCCGCAACGCTATAAGAACATGTTCTACGTCACCCGTATCTACTATGCGTTTCTGGCATTGGCCAACACGGATACCTATGGCGCCATGCCCTTCAAGGTTTACGTTCAGGCACGCATTCCTGAGACCAACAACGTAACATACAACACACAGGCCGAGGTATACGACTGTATGTTTCGCATGCTCGAGCAGGCTGTTGACAGCATACAGCCCGACGACGCTTCACAGTACAATGTAGGCAAAGAGGACATCTGCTATTTTGGTGATCTACACAAGTGGTTGCGTTTTGCCAACACCTTGCGCTTGCGCATGGCATTGCGCATCTCTAATGTAGACCCCGTACGTGCCAAAAAAGAAGGAGAGGCTGCGCTAAACAATCAGTATGGATTGATGGAGAGCAATGCCGACAACATGCAAACCGTCCCAAAGTACGCCCCAGTCGACATGGGTGGCATGGATGAAGGCGGATCAGAAAACGGACTGACCATGTGCAGCATCAGATACAATGGCGAAAGTGTGATGTCTTGGGATTTGGAACAATATTACCGCAACTTAAGTACAGGCGGAGGAACCTATATCATCAGGAAAAGCAGGAGAGAATTTGAAGAAAAGACTATCGACCCTCGCTGTCTGGTTAGCTGGTTCAGGGGCAATATGTCACAAAACATGATTGCCAGTGCCACCGAAAGTGTTCGCGAGGATTTCAAAGGTTGCAAACGAGGTACTCAAGCTCCTGAGATATCCATGTCGACCCTTACCTACAGCTTAGTTCGATGCCAACCTAAGCCGCTATCAAAAAAACTCGACCCTAAATATTGGTTCAACGATGCGCGTCCAACCGTCTGGCTGGGCTATTCTGAATCATTATTTCTCAAAGCCGAAGCTGCACTGAGAGGATGGACTGGCAAAGACCTGACCCTAAGTACAGAAAACTATTTCAGGGCAGGCGTGAAAGCTTCCATGGATTATTACCAAATTGATAAGGCGCAAGCGAGTTCATATATTGACGGACTCAAAGTTTGGAAAGAAGGTGTGTTCGCCAGCGGTGACAAAGAACGCATTCTCGAAACCATCATCACCCAAAAGTGGATGGCTGTGTTCCCCAATGGTAATGAGGGCTGGGCGGAATTCAGACGCACCGACTATCCAGTTCTGGCCAACCAACTCAGTAACATGTCTGGAGGTGACGTACCAGATGGCAAGAATATCAAGCGCATCTTCTACCCCAACAGCGAAGGCTCAAACAAATATTTCGCCTCACATGAAGACCTCAAGAGAGCTAATTCGCAAGGCAAACGTCTGTGGTGGGATGTACAAGACACTAACGACAACAGCGGAAAGCGCATGAAACCAAACAATTTCCGCACGGGTACATCACAACCAGTACGACAATAATCTCGCCAACGACGCTCACGTTGACCTTACTTTGTAAAGATCAACGTGAGCATTCGTACTATTGCTTAAGTATTTTTCCCAACAAGATTGTTATATAATTAATACTACTATGGAAGACAGGCATTGACCACATGAGTACTTCGAGGAAAAACAAACACAAATATCATATAACTTTTATAAAATATCACTTTTAACTAAAAACAATGCTTATGAAACTACAACGACTTTTAAGTGTATCATTTCTGACTTTATTGTGCATGGTAATCACCAAAGCACAACAGCCGTATGGAGGATGCTGGCATCCCGATTATGTTCGTACATGGACACCGGAAAGCGATCCGAACGCAAAGTTCAATCGTTCCAAGGTACCATTGGCCAAGCGAGTGATAGAACCCGAATTGATGAAGGCCAACAAGAACCAGTATTATGAAGGGCAGGTGTGCGACGCCACCATTCTGTTCCCAATCTGTAGCATGTGTCCATCACAGGGTGCTAACAATTTTCTAGGGTACCAGCCAACCTATTGGCAGTATATGGACAAATTGATATATTGGGCAGGATCGGCATCTGAAGGAATCATCATTCCGCCTCCCGCAGGATCCATTGACGCTGCTCATCAAAGCGGTGTGAAAGCTTTGGGACAAATATTTTTTCCACCCAGTTATTATGGTGGGAAACAAGCATGGGTTCGTGAATTATTAACACAAGAGAATGGCAGCTACATCTATGCGCGGAAGCTGTATGAAATAGCCAAGTATTTCGGGTTCGATGGCTGGTTCATCAACGAGGAAACGGGTGGAGGCTCAAACAGCGAATGGGAAGGATTCATTAAAGAATTTAACCAAATAGCTGATGCGGCAGGCGACACCCAGATGGAAATACAATGGTATAATGCCTCGGGTTATCCAAACACACAAATCTTGAAAACACACAAAAACACCTCTCAGTTTCTAGAGTACGGTTACGTGGGTGACAAACGCAAGTATGCTTCAGAGTTAGGCATTTCAGAGGGTGAGACTTTCAGTAAGATTTATTCGGGCATACAGTGTGTATACAGCGGATTGACTGGCTATGGTTCTCAGCTGCGTACCGCTTTCCCAACCACTGGTCACGTAGGCTCTGTCGACCTTTTCTGCCCTGAGGAGCGTGCCTGGAAAGACCATGTAAAAGAATATCTGAACGACAATTCCAAGAATCAAGGTCCTACTGCATACGAAGCGATGCAAAAGGTATTCAATTCGGAAGAGCAGATGTGGGTCAACAAACTAGGTGATCCTTCACAAGCCGTTGACGAGGGATCGTATGGCTCTTGGCCCGGCATCTCTGGCTGTATTCTGGAGCGTACGGTGATTAGCAGCATGCCTTTTGTCAGTTCCATGTGTGTGGGAAATGGTAAACATCGTTTCGTAGAAGGAGTCAAGAAAGGCACACAGGACTGGTATAACAGCAGTGTGCAAAGCATTTTGCCTACCTGGCGCTGGTGGATAGAGAACAAAGGCGACTTGAAGGTCAGCATCGACTGGGACGACGCTTGGAACTTAGGTTCTAGTTTCAAAATTGCAGGTACCTTGTCAGAAGGTGATCACTTAATGCGGTTGTACAAAACACAAATTAAGGTGGAGAATGGTGGCGTGTTCCGCTTGGTTTACAAAAATCCGAATAACGTGAAGATAGAGGCCAAATTGTCAACGAAGAGTTCGATTACACCTGACGAAACCTTGACAGACCCCAAACTGACAGAGAAGAACGGCTGGATCATTGCCGACTATGACTTGAATTCACTCAACGGCAAGACCATTTACATGATTGCACTCAACGTCAAAACTGATGCCAGCATCAACAATTTTTCGGTAAACCTAGGTTCGCTGGCCGTGTTGCCGAAAGATTATGCTCCCGAAATCGTAAAAGTGACTAACTTCAGGACAACAAGCACCTTGGGTGATGAAGAAGGAGACCTTCGCTTGACATGGGATTACACTTACAATAATCACTTCGACCACTTTGACATTTATACGGTTACCCAGGATGGAACACGTACATTGGTAGGACAGACACGAGGCGAAGGGTTTTATGTTCCAACCTTCAAGCGTGCAGGAATTGATACAAAAATAGGTGTAGAACTGGTACCGATAATGAAAGATATGGTAGAACGGTCTGCAGAAAAACTGTCCGTTGACTATCCTGCCCCGAAAGCCCCTGTTGTCACTTTCTCTTTGTCAAAGAGCTATGTCAAAGTAGGCGACAAGGTTACCATGACAGCCCAAGCAACTGGGAGTCCTACCTCTTTCGAGTGGGTTCTACCACAAGGACTTATCTTGGCAGAAGGATCGAGTCTAAATAAACAGACTATTGAAGTGGTTGCTAAGACAGCAGGTAGGAAAACCGTCACAGTGAAAGCAACCAATGTCGTAGGAACCTCAGAAACCAAAAAGGACGCTCTTGATGTCTTTGAAAACGAAGACGATTTACAGATGGTAACTAATGTCATCAAGCATAAGACGGTGGTTGACTACAGTGGTTCGACAAACGGTTCAGAAATACCAAGCAAAATCATCGATGGCATAACCAATCCTTACAATACAAGCGATAAGTGGTGCAACATCAGTTCTGACAACTGGGCCATCTTTGACCTGCAAGGGCCATACCGCATTTATGGGTTTAAAATTTACGACGGTAATGCTGGACCAGAGTCTGGCGTTGACCAAATTGACCAGTACCAAATCCAGGTAAGCTCCGATATGAAGAACTGGACAACGGTTGTCAATGAGAGGGGAACCGAAGGTATCACCATTAAGGAAAACTACATAGCACCTGTACGTGCTCGCTATGTCAAGCTGATACCTCATGTTAATGGAACTCTACGTATCTGGGAGTTTGAAGTGTTTGGGCTATCGGACAACAAGATGACCATGCATGTTGACAAACAATACACCATCAATGCTGGTTCGACACAAAACATCGTCGTAAACTACAACCTCAATGGCGACACTCGCGAAGACGACTTTGTCTGCAAGGTCGACGCAAGTAACGACAATGTTTCGATAGGCGAAATTACAGAAGACACTAAAGAAGGCTCGTTTACCATTCCAATAACCGCCAGCAAAATAATTGGTACAACATCCTTGAAAATCACAATTGACAATGGTGGAGCCTATATCGAACGCATGGTTCAGGTAACCATCGACGACGCAACACAACCGAACGTGCTTAAAGGCACCAAGGCAACCTTGCGACTGTACGATGCAGACTACTCTTTCGAGGCTGAATACACAGAACAGGAATTAAGTACACTGACTGACGGTGAAATGAGAGAGAACGCATGTGAAGACGTTGACCATGTATCCAAGCATAAGGACGATGTGTGGGCTATTTTCACAGCCCCTTCAGGCCAGACTTGGAATTTGTCTAAAGTAGTTGTGACGATTCCTTATGACAACAACGAAGCTGACGACAATGGCGATGTTGGCCCTGCCAACAAGGAAGTGAAGATTGCCATGGGAAACGACCTCACTAGGTTAACCACTGTGAAGACTTTTAACAACATAGACAAGCTGCCTATCAACACCGATGGAACCATCAAGCTGGAATGCATTCTGCCAGAGTTTATGAATGTGAAATACCTGGCCGTGATTTGTAACATGAACGCATTACATTATCCGTTGCTCTCAGAAGTAGAAGCTTATGAACAACTGGCTGATGCTATACCTGTGATTTCTCCTGTTGAAATTAGTAATTGGAATGCCGATGTGATTGTGGAAGAAAAAGACGCTACCGCTCACGCAACAGCTGCACTCGATACTCAAGGTTGGTGCCTATATACCAAGAATGTACAAGAAAAGGGAGCCCTCTCTGATGAGAGCCGCAAGGTGGTCAGTAAGTCTGGCGTTACATACCAACTGGCTGACTATACCAAGAACAATGCTTACAGGATGAAAGCTGGAAGAGGATGGCAAACATTGAATTTCACCACTCCTGTAGAATGTGAAGAACTCTATGTACTCTTGATATGTGCAAATGGTGACGGAAATATCAGCATCCAGGCAGTTTACGAAGATGACACCCAAAAAATGATATCCGTCCAACCAGGAGACTGGTTTGAGAGCTACTATAGCAGCGATGCTGCTGTCAGGGGTCTGGGACGCATTAAACGGGGAGATGCCGATGATTTTGTGGAGAACCAAATCGATGAACGCTATCAATTCCGCTTGTTCGATTACACCATTGAGACCGACAAGACCAAGAAAGTGAAAAGCATCGATGTATATAATTCCTCTTGGAACGGATGCATTCCTACCATTTTGGCTGTCAGCAGGAAAGGTAAGCAGGTATCTACTGCTATCAGGACCATACCGAACGGAAAAACTGAAATAAAAGTTGTTGGAATTTATAACCTCAACGGAATTCGACTCAACGCTCCAGTTAAGGGCTTGAATATCATCAAGTTCTCTGATGGTTCTACTAAAAAGGTACTGGTTCAATAACAATTAGCAACGTAGCCTCAAACCATGGCTATGCTCTTACTATCAGGTGTGTTCCCTTTAATCAAGAGAACACACCTTTTTCGTTTTCTCCGCTCCCACTGACGGAGAGAATCGTGAAGTATCGAATCCTGCATAAAAAGTCTTAAGTGTTTTCGTGAGGGTATTTGTTATATATAAGAACGGTATGACAAGCATACACGAAGGAAGAGACACACATATGAATACAATTGATACTATTAAAACTATTAACTAACAAACATTTATGATTCTAAAAAAACTCTTAGGAATGGCTTTCCTGTCATTGTTCACCACGGCAGCCATTCATGCTCAGCAACCCTATGGCGGATGCTGGCACCCAGAAGACATTAAGAATTGGTCGCCGGAAACCGACCCTAATGCCAAGTTCAATCGAAGCAGAGTGCCATTGGCACCCCGATTTAAAGAACCTACAACAATGAAGGCCAATCGTAATCAATATTACGAAGGACAAGTATGCAACGCCTCCATTCTCTTCCCAACCTGTAGTCTTAGTCCCTCTCAGGGTGCCAACAATTTTGTGGGCTACCAACCTACCTACTGGCAGTACATGGACAAGTTTTTTTTCAAGCAGAAGACGGCATACGA
>CABTXD010000011.1:0-57192 GCA_902488665.1 uncultured Prevotella sp.
CCAAAACGCATTTCCTTTAAGTTCATATAAATTCCAGGCGTAGTATAGCTGAATTTCTCTATGTATCCCTCGATTGTGAACCTTTCAATATTTCTAACGTACAAGAACAAGGCGTGGGTCACATTACTTAATCTTTTAGGGAATGTTATTCTTTTCACATTCGGAAAGTTTTTTGAAAGTTTGGTGAGCGCAGTAAAAAACTTCAACTCATCAAAGTACTGTATGTTACCGACTAACCCTGCATCATTGCTCTGTGCGTTAAAGAACGCATCGTCAGTAACACTGGCAGCTTCTTCGTAAGATAGCTTTCCATTTCCGTCAGCGTCAAAATGCCTTACGCAGAACTCTTTTGCGCTCACATCCTCGAAATGAATTATTTTTCGCTCTTCCTCAGAAAGCTTTTGCAAATGTCTCCTAAAAATGCTCATGACACTCCTCCCATGATGATGATATTATTAACTATGCTCGCCTGATACGTCTTGCCTGCTTCTGGCACGACCACATAACCGTTATACCATTTCAATTCTGCGGGTAAGTTAAGAGATGTTCCTTTGTCGGCTGGGCAGGTAAACTCAAACAAATATTCCGTCACAAATTCTGCGTCTATGGCTGGTGCGAGAGATAAGTTCAGCTCTGGCACCACTCCCCACAACTCCATGATATTCGGTCTGAGTGAGAATGTAGTTTCTCCTGTTCCGTGAAGAGCCTGACGTGGGATGCCGCTCTCTCCGTCCTTGACGTTCTCGGCTGCTACTCGTGCCTGCTGTGCAGCCTCGTTGGCTTGTGTGGTCGCCGTGGTGGCACCGTTTGCAGCGGAAACAGTGGTCTCTTTAATACTCTTGAGGTCTGACGTGGCAGCATTGGCTTCTTTTATCTTTGAGGTGATATACTCCTGCATGGAAGAGAATGCTGTACTTCTTTCTTTCTCTGCCGTTACTCGTTTCCCCTCGGCAGTGGCACGATAGCTTTCAGCTTTATTCCGTGCCACTTCCGCTTCTTTCCGTTGCTGTTCAGCCTTTGCTCGTTCTTTCTCGGCACTCGCACGATAGCTTTCAGCGGTAGTTCTATCCTTATCAGCACGCTGACGTGTGCCTTCATTATCCTGTCGTTCTTTCTCGGCTTTATTTCTTGCTTCCTCTGAGGTAATTCTTTCTCGTTCTTTCTCTGCCACGCCACGCATGCTTTCCAGCAATGCCGACACATCGCTAAAGGTAGCGTAATATTCATCTATCGTGCCTTTGTAGCCGTGTGCCTTTGCTAACTGGTAGGCATCGATCAGCACCACAGGGATATTGGCTTTTATTACAGCACCGTCAAAGTGGGTTTTGTCTTTCACAAGCAGCACCACACCCTCTGCAATCGCCACGTTAAGTCTTTTGCCGTCTGCATAGTTTGGGTCGGGCGTATTCACCTTGACTTCCGCCCGCAGCTCACCAGGTGGCAAGCCGTGCGCGTCCATAAAGCAGCGTATCTTGTTGCCGTCCACCGAACACCGCTCGCAAACGCCACCAGTGCGCCCAACAGTGTATCTGCTCGCCATGACGATGAAGTCTATTCTGAAATCCTCATCGCCCAGCTTATACGGCTTATCTCCAGCCAGCAGCTCCACCACTAACTCGAAGTCCTCCTTGTAGTTAATTCTCACTAATCCTATCGCGCTCGAGGTCTTTTCCTCTGTTCCGCAGCCACACATTTCGTTGTTCATATTTTTGAGTTTATGAGTTTTTGAGTTCGTTAGTTTTTTAGTTTACAAGTTGACGAGTTTACCAGTTTACCCAAATGCCTTAATGCGTATTCCGCTATTGCCGCTATTATCCTCCCACGGCTCCCACGGACATATAGGATACCATTTGCAGCCATCCCATTCTGTCCTATAAATAGCAATGGCACGCAGCATCACGTTATTGGGGATGTCGACCGGACAATATTTGGATGGCGTGATGAGCGACATCCATAAAGAAACATCACTTCCTGTATTGTTAAATATGTTCACGGTGACGCCGTTAAATCCTTCACGTCCACCCAAAGTGCCTAAGCCACCATCCACATTCTCCAATATCCAACTTAGACTCTTTCCGTTTCTCAACTCTTTTTTGGATGTATACGCCTCAAATGGTTGGGCTATCTTCAATCCGAAAATCTCTGTTGCATCAATCAATTCCGTATTTAACTTCCCATTCTCATCCACCATGAGCGTTTGATCACCCTTGTTGTTTTGGACCACGAAGTTGTCAGTCGTAACTATCATTTTCCTGTTCTTGATGTCCAAGCCTGTGGCTAACAGTGCTTCCACTGTGCCGTCGTACTCGCACCACGGTGTTGCTGTGTCGCCCTCCTCGAGCTTGGGGCGGCAGAGCCAAAGCTCACACTGCGCACCCTCGCGCTCATCGGCGAGACACGCGAAAAACAAGTGTTTCATCTGACTGCTATCACCGCTGTCAAACACATAGCACATGCGCTTCCACTTGTCTATGTCAGATTTGGTATAATTGCCGTCACTATACAGGTAACCACCAAAGTTGTACCTATCATCGTCAGAGGCGCAATCAACATAAAAACAACCAGTTTTTCCATACGACTTGAACTTCATCCACACCGAGATGGTGTATTGCGTATGCGGTTTCAGCGCAATGGCTTTCCATGCAACATTCGTCCACTTAATCCATTTGTTGCTCTTATACACGTTCTTAATGTGTATAGCATCCGCCCCAGCCACGCCACCGCCTTTGAGGTACTCGAACCACTCACTGAAACCAATTCCAGCTAATTCAACGCCCCAATGCTTCTGAATGGCTGCCTTGCTGGTGGTGTCCACCCCGTCAAGGTTGAGGTCGCTGCCCCAAAGTAAATTCGGTCGTGCGCCATTCTCCACCTTTAGGCTAATCCTGTCGGCTGTCTGCTTTATTTCCGTGCGCACATCCTCGAGGTCGCTTTTTCGTGCAACGGTCGATGAAATGGAGTTTAATGTTATTTGTAATTCTGATTGCTTTTTTATTGTATCGCTTAGTGTTTTCTCAACTCCATCTATCTTTGCTGTAATTTTGTCAGCTTCTACTTTGAATGTCGCTTGCGATATTTTTGTAACAAAATCATCAAGCGACACATATTTTCCACCGCTCACCACCGTGAACGTGCCTGTTAAGTTGTTTCCGCCTTTAGACAACCAAGTAGTTTTCTTGCTTTCCAAGTTAAAATCGTTCACATTCTCATACTGTGCGATATATGGCGCATGCAAATCAATGTCAAAGCTATTATACGCACTGATCACGATAACACTCTGCCTTTCTTTATTTCTTCTGCTTCCAAAAACTGCCAGCGCATCGCCCACCTCAGGCACGCCTTGACAATTTTTCGCCTTTACAGACTTGTCAAGCCTCACCTCTAAATAGTCAACTAATTTACCGTCAACAACTTGTTGCACCGTGTTTGGCGATGCGTAAGCCACACGCATCCAGTAGAATTTGTTACCGTTTCCATCTACGTTAAATCTCGCACACATCAGCTGGTCGCCCACTTCACACATTTGCATTAGCTTCACACCGTCTTGCTCTGCTCGTTGATAGCACGCATAATAATTTCCCGTGTCTACCACTTCATCAATGTGAAATGCGCCTGGTGAATAAATCGTCATTCCACCTGCTGCTTTCGTTATTTGTATCATCAACTCAAAGAACGTCGCCTTACCCGTCACGTTGATATTCTTCGTTGTGATAGTATCGCTGTTCTGAATATTCTGCGATTTGATTTTTTGCGTCTGCAGATATTCTTTAGCCGTTACCCCCTTAAACTCTGGATAATTATCTAACAACTTGTAAGCCTTGTAAGCCTCATCAGCCGTTGTTGCTTCATCGGCTGTCTTGGCGTGGTTTGCTTCATCGCCCAACTTTGCATGGTCTGCCTCATCCGCCCTTGTTGCTTCGTCCGCCTTCTTGGTATGCTCTGCCTGTTCGGCGAGGCTGGCCTTTTCCGCCATTTTCGCCATATCGGCTTTGCTGGCGTGTACCGCCTCCTTGACGGACTTGTCTCCATAGGCTGCTCCCGGTGTTCTGACCGTTGGCGTTGCAGCCTTGTTTTTCGGTTTCTTGATAATCTTTACGTCTATCATGTTTCCATCTCCTTTAACGACATTTCAGCTTCCCCCGATTCGAGGTTCCTTGTGATGCCTTGTACGAAAAAGTTTTTTCCCATTGCCGGATGCCTGTAGTGGTTGAACGTGCTGATGCGTTGCGCCTTCTTGTCGGTGAGCTTTTGCGTCATGAGAATTCTCGGCTGGTGGTACTCGTTGTAATAGCTGTCAACATACAGCTGCTCCGGCTTTGCCTGTCTCCCCGTTGTGTGGTCGTAGATCTTGACCACCCCATCGCCAGTGAGCAAGTTGAGCGGCGTGCTCATGCATACCCCCTGTGCCACGCCCAGCTGCCTGCATTCGTCTGAGGTGAGTGCCGAATTGATTTTGAACTCGATGTCATCCTTCCTGTTAACAAACTGCTGCTTGTCGTCGCTCATGTAGACGATGTCGCTGTCGCCCGGTCTTTCGGTCATCCCATTGTCACTGTACACTTTCACTTCAAAGGACTCGATGAGAATGCTGCTGACGTTCGCCAGTAGTGAAATGGTGTTGCTGGTCCACTTGGTATGCCTGAAGAAGGTGGGGTGCCTCCTTGTGATGTTCTCCCACGTGGCGTTTACTGGTCCGAGGATCATGAACTTGACCTGTCCGCTGACCTTGTCAGCCCTTCTAATAGGAATGGCCGTCCCCTCGACGTCAATCCCCATTTTGTAGCTGATGTTGTTCTGTATGTCAAATTTTCTCCCGATGAGCTTGTCTCCTACTTTTGGATCGAATCCAATGGTGAAGCACTGCTGATAATACTCGTCGTCGCTGGCGCACTGCTCCCTTGTTTTGTATTCTCTCCATTTGAAGTTATCGGGACTTCCCCCGTCTCCCTCCTCGACGACGCACTTGTCTCCGATGATGAGCATGCAAGCCAACACCGCTACTTTCGAGATTCTGTCTGTTCCGTCTCCAATTGCACTGTAGTTGAACTCGATTTCCTCTGGTGCAGACTCGGTGAACGGCACCAGGCCCTGTGTGGTATCCTTGTCCCATACCGGCTCTTCGGCTGGTGTGCCAGCTTTCCACCACTGTTGGGTGTAATACTTGTTCCTGTTGTTCTTTGCCGGCACTGTGTGGTGCCACCACTGCCTGATACCTGTTCCTGCGTACGCCTCGCTGGGTTGGTAGTCGTTGATGGCCCTGAAGTTATCCGTGAGCGGCATGAGGGGATTGAGAATAACGTTTCCGCTGATAACGATGTAGTTGGTTGTCTTGTCATCGCTTGGTGAGAACACCCCTCCCGACGCACTTCCCTCGTATACTGCCCTTGGAATGGACGCCTTAAGACTTTGCTCGTTTGGAAACACTTTCGCTGGGTTGTTGTCGATACCGTTTCCGTTGACACTCACCACCAGGTAGTTGGTCATTTGCACTTTTGAAATGGGTGCGTTGTCTTTCACCGCACATTTCTGCTCCACCTTTCCAAAAGCGATGATGGCTGCTGCGTCATTGTTTCTCAATGCGTTTGGCAACGCCTGCTGGTTGCGCCCACTTTGACTGTACTGCTGCATGATGCTTCCCGTACCGTTGACGGGAAACCTCCACTGCTGGTTCTCCATGATGCGGACGAACCAATGGGTGATCACGGCTCCGTCATAATCAGTCGTTCTTCCATGCGTGATGGCGTCAAAAGCGTCGATGGAGGTGTTTCCCTCCCCATCGCAACTGTACTCGGTCATATATTTTTGCTTGGCGTTGTAGGGGCTTGCGAGTGTGTTGTTGTCAAACGGGCTCTCGATGACGTTCTCCACACTCTCGGTCTTGCATGTGAGCAGCAGCTGATTGTAGACCTCTCCAACGCTGATAGTAGTGTCTTCGCCGACGACGTTGCTGTTGCTGATGTCCACGCATTGCCTTGTGGTGACCGACTCTTGTGCGCTGACGATGTCTTTCCACTTAATGGGTGCCTCTCCTTTTACGCTTTCCCATGCGAAGATGTAGAAGGCGAAGCCCTCTTGCCTGATGTGTAGGTTGAGGTATTTGAGTGTTTCCTCGAGCACTTCGTCCTGCTGCCACACCTCATCCTCGTCATCGCCAAGAAAGAGCAGCTCATTGATGGTCAGCTGGCTGAAAAGCGAATATTTGTCCTGTTCGAGGCTGTCGACAGCGCGGCTTCCGTCGTATAATAATGCCACCTTTCCCTGTCCCTTGACATCGACCCCCTTGGTGATGTCTCTGAGTGTTTGGATGATGATGTCTGCCATAGTGCGCTGTTTTGCCGTGGCCTTGACGCCCGCGTATGATACCCCCAGCGTTCCCACGTCCTGGTACTTGGCATACCGCATGGCGGTGAGTATGTCGATGCAGCTCAGTTCGATCTCGTCTTGCTCCTCATTATATCCCTGCGAGTAAGTCTGTGGCTCTACGAATCCGGCAAAGAGACATTCCCCCTCCCGATAGATGTTGACCACCACGTCGCGGCATGACGCGGAGAAGAAGTCTGGCACGAAATTTTTTGTGAGGAGCCTCACGCTCGCCTGTTGACAGAGCAGCACGTCGAAGGTGTCGCTGACCTGGCTCGTGATGTCCACGGGGTCGTCGGTCCAGCTGATGCCGCTATCCTTCGCCCCTATCTCTATGTCTGGCGTATGGCTGCCTTTTGTGAGGATATGCACCTCTATGCGCTCGTTGAGCTGGTTGTAGAAATGTCCGTGTATGTACATGTGCGTGTTATAATCTAATGTTTGTTTTCTTCCTGCTGATGCGGGTCTCGTTGGCCAAGGCAATCACGATGTCCCGCCCACGGAGCCTTGCCTCCAGCTTACCGCTGAACCCACTGCCGGTGTCGCCTATCAAGGATTTCAGTTTGTCGAGCGGAGCTATTACTTCTGGATTAGATCTTGCACCACCATACTCTCCCATAAGGGCGAGGGTCGGTCCGTACACCAGACCTCCATTAGCAAACGGTGTGACGGCAACTGAGGCCACTAATCCTTGCATCGTGGCGATAAAGCCGGCAGCGATACCCGCACCTGCGAAAGGAATGCCCGCATGCGCTGCCATGAACTTGGAAGCTGCAAGTTCGCGGTATGCCATAGCTTGAGTCTTGACTGCAATCGTGGATGCCGTGGCAGCGGCAATCTCTTCAGGGGCAGCAGCAACTTTGGTTGCCGTGGCGGTAGCTGTCGCAACGCCACTGGCCGCCACGACGGCATTGGAAGTTTCCGTTGCCGCTATCAGCGCTTTGATGATTGCTATAATACTGTTTACCCCCTGATAAATCTGTATAGCTGCGTCCACTACACTGACAATGGTTTCCCAAGCTCCTCGATTGCCCTCAAGAGCATCTGTCAGTGAAGAGATACCGCCACCTATGCCTTTGAGAGAACTCCACGAATTCTCTACCGTAACATTACTCTTTTTAAGTATCTTCTGGTAGTTCTCATAACTCTCAACAAGTTTGTTCACTTCAGCACGCTGACTTTCGTCCATTGGGTTCTTCGCATCAGAGAGCATATCCTGCAGCTCCTTGATACGCTTCTTCACTCCATCCAAGCCCATTACCTGAAGTTCCAGCGTAAGTTCCCTGCCGTTCATACCATTGAGCTTGCCCACCTCGTCCTGCAGTTCAGGGATACGTGTCAGCTGTTTCATGGCATCATGCTTTTTCTCCAGTGCCATAATGGTACGCTCTATCTCGGATATTTCCGAGGCACTTGCCTTTTTCTGTTTGGACTGGTAGTAGCTGATAGCTGTATCCAGCTCCTCTATGCTATCCAGCCTTGAAATATCTTCAGGCTTTTTCAGCTCGTCCAGTGTATCGTCCCACTTTTTGCGCAGGTCATTCAAAGCATTGATTTGCTTCTGTATTTCGATACGTTCCTCTTCCGTGGCGGTCTTCAGCAAGTCTGAGTAGAACTGTATCTCTTCCTCCAGCTGTTTGTATGTCTTTATCTTGTCAATGCCTACATCTATGTGCGCACTGCGTTCAAATGCCGTTTTAAGGTCGTTCAAACGCTGTATTTCCTTGTCTATCCCGGCAAGGTCTGATTTCGTGGCACGCTCCCGGAGTGCCTGCTGGTAGGCTATCTCATTGTTGATGTCTTCAAGGGATTTCAACTCCGTAGGGCGTGCAGCCATATCCTGAATACGGCTGATGGTTTCCTGCTGCTTTTGTAGCAGGGCTATTTTCTGGGCATAGAGTGCGATAGTCTTGGTCTCGGAGCCCTTGGTCGTTTCGAGTTTGTTCTGATAATACTGGATGTTGTTGCCAAGCTCCTTGTAACTCGTGGCGTTGGCTATGAGTTTCTTTCCGTCATACAGGTCGGTTTCTTTCTTGTTCCTCTTTTTATCTTTGTCTTTTTTGTCGCTGCTGCTGACAGGAGAATTGAACTTCTTGTTCCCTTTGAGTGCCGCCTGTGCATTCTCGGTCTTTGCCTTCGTGTTCTCTTTCAGTGCCTTGGTCTGCTTTTCTATTCCTCCTGTCTGTTTTGCAGGACCGTTGTCATCTATGCCAAAGAACTTCTTTACCCATTCCCAAGCCTCCTTGATGACAGCACTTGCCTTTTCAAAGGCTTTCACAAGGAAGTCCCATACAGCGGAAGCCAAGTCTTTTACCACAGCCCACACTTGGTCGCAGATGTTGCGGAAGGTCTCACTATTGTTATAGGCTGCCACCAATATGGCTACCAGTCCGGCTATCGCCATAATGACTATGCCAATGGGATTGGCACTCAGCACGAAATTCAGTGCTATCTGTGCTATCTTCCAAGCATTGGAAGCAAGCACGGCAATCTTTGAGGCTGCAGCCTGTGCGAGAGTGGCAATCTTGACAGCCCTCAATCCAGACACAACGGCCACCAAACCGCCTTTCAGTTGTGCCATACTCATTAACGCCAGTCCCGTGTTGGCTATCATTTCCATATAGGGGGCAGAGGTACTTGCCAAGGAACCCGCCCAGTCAAGCATGGACTGCACTTGATTCTTAAGCATTTGTCCGACACTGTCTCCCGTGCTTGCCATCTCATTGAAGGCTTCATCAATCGTACCGGCAGAATCAGCCATTGCTCCAATATTCTCCGAGAATTTGTCTTTCTGCTCCCCAGTCAAGGAACCGAGCAGACGCAATGCCTCCGCGCTGCCGAACAGCTGTCCATAGATAGTTTCACTGAGCTGTCCGGTCTTGGCTGAATATTCCTGAATGCTTGCATCCAACCCCAATAGGAAGTTCTCAAGCCCTCCTGCAGCCTGTACGCTTGCAGCATTGAAGCCTATGCCCATAGCCTCCGCTGCCTGTGTCGCTTCCGCAGACGGTTTGATAAGCGCATTCAGAACAGCCGCCAACTGGGTAGAAACTTCTGCCGTATTACCGGTAACACCGGTGGTAGTGGCGAAGACTGCCATAAGCTCATCCATTTCCACACCCAATTGAGAGGCACTTCCGCTGACACGGGGCAATGCCTGACCAAGCTGCTCAAAACTCGTAACACCGTTTTTGGCGGTCATCTGTATTTTGTCCTGTATAGCCCCGGCTTTATCCCAATTCAACCCATAGTTTTTGATGAGGGTTGATGTTACAGTTACGGTCTGTCCCAAATCGGCAAGTCCGCCGACAGCAGCCTTGCTTGATTGATCCAAGAATTCTATCCAGTTGTCCTCTGGAACACCGTTGGATATTGTTTGGTATAATCCGTTGGCAAGTTCCTCACGAGCCAATGGTATTTTCTTGCTCAAGCCGACAATCTTATCAGAAAGCGCGTCGAATTCCTCTCCGCTCTTGCCTGCCATTGTGTTGGCACTCCGCATGGCAGTTTCAAAACTGTTGAATGGAGCGGCGAGTCCTCCAACCATATCACGGAGAGTTTCGATTGATCGCATCGCACCTTCGAATATCATGCTCCTCGCTGCCATCTCTTTCAGCTGTGAGCCTGTATTTCGTGCCGTTTCTCCCACCTTATTCAAGGCCTCGTCAAGTCCGGTAGCTTCTACGGTAAGGTTTTTCAAAACGTTACCATCGACACTTTTTATCTTGATTTGAAATTCTACTGCCTTTGCCATTTGTTAGTGTTACTTTAATCCATTGCGTCGTTTAGCTTCCTCAAAACGCTTGATGAATTCTTCTTTACTGATCTTTTCTTTCTTGGTTAGATTCTCATCCTCGTCCCATGGAAATGGGAGAACGTCATGAGCCGTCAATTTACCTTTCACATACGGCTGAATAAAAAACATACCCATCATCCTTGTCCGTTCCCACTCAGCACGCTCCTTATCCCTATGCTGTTGCCCCCATCGATTCCATGCTTCATAGAACTCGAAAGGGGTACACCGTTCAAAGTCATCTCTGCTCATCCCGATGCACCCCAAGGCTATTCCAAGCAATTCGTCAATGCTTACTTGCCCCGCACGAGATTCTCCGTTTTTTTTTGCGAGGCAGCCATATCCTCGTAAAAGGAATTGACACTGTCCGGCTCCAGTGAGTCGGCAAACATCTCGAAATCCATGTCAAAATCAACTTTATCCGCATGGCATGCGCTCTTGACGCAGCAAAAGATAAAGAGTACCAGTTCCGATATATCGGTCTGTTTGAGCTCACTCACGTCCTTGCCAGCTTCATTTTTGAAACGCACCATTGCTCCCATGGTTACACGACAGGGATATTCCTTTCCTGCAATTCTCAGTTTGTTGAGTTTCTTGTTGTCCATGATTTCCATTTTTGATTATCCACCTACAGTTCCAGGTTTGGTTGTGTCACCCACCTTGCCTGTATTTTCCAGTTGAATCGAATACTTCGAGTCGTCTCCAGCCTGAGCATCGAGTTCAAGAGACGTAATGATATACTTGCCACTGCCGCTCGGGCCTACATTGTCCCTTCCGCCGTAACTTGCATCCACAGGTTCGCCCTTGAGCTGTAGTTTTTTAAGTTCTGCATAGGTGTTGTAACCATCGGCAATTACGAAACCATCGGCAGAAATACTTTCCGAGAAACTCTTTACGTATTTCTCCTTCCATTTCCCTGAACTGGCTTCCTTTGTCACGCGCTCACCGGTCTCGGTAGTTGTTGTGATCTTGCAGCCGGTAGAGAAGCCAAGGGCACTGCCTCCTACAGAGAGGATTAGGTCAGTTCCATCCACTACTTTGTGTTCTGTCATTTTTTTATATTTTGATTGTTTTTATTACTATGCCGGCCGCCACCCCGGCGATAAAGGCGAAGCATATAATTTTAAGACTGGGCGAAGCACGCTCCTTTGCCGTTTCCTTCAACTCGCTGTTCAACCTGTTTGCCTCATTGAGTTGGTGTTTGAGCGTGATGATGTTCTTTGAGTAACTTGCGGCTACCAATAGCAGTGAGTCGCATTGTGCCTCAATGATGATTTGCTCAGGCTCATTCGCCGTCGCCGGTTTCCTTTGGAGCTTGACGGCCGCCTGTTTTTCCCTTGCCGTGTACGCCGCCCCTGGTGGCAGCTGCCTGATGCTGTCGAGTGTCAGCCTGAGACAGGCTGTTGCCATGGGAACCCTCACCGGCTTCTGCCATGTTTGGGTGACCGTCGCCGTGAGGCTGTCCCTTTGCAGGCGTAGGCTTTCCTCGTGCAGGCTTTGGCGTGTCACTGTCTTGGTCGAGCGACAGCTCCACGCTGACAGGGCAAGCAGTGCGATGAGGGCATATCTGAATAGCCTCGATAGCCCGTGAGAGGCGGTTGAGTGCCCGTCGCATCTTGTCGCCATCGGTGCGGAGATTCTCAATTTTGTCATAGTTGGTTTCGTTTTGCTGCTGCAGACTGATGAGCTCACGGCTCACCATGTCGTACATCTGCTTGTAGGTATCCTCTATCTTTTTTTTCTCCTCGACGGTTCTGAGGCGTCGGTTGGCGATCCAGGCAATGGCGGCGCCGATACCGCCCGATGGAATTGCCAATTGCAGGATTTGAAATATCGTGTCTCCCATTGCTCTGTGTTATGAATGTTGATTGAACGTTTGCCGTATGCCTATCTCGGCTATCCACTGGCCCACGTCGAACGAGGGGCATTGCTTGGCGGGGTTGAGGTCGTGGTGTCCTACGATGCGTATCTGTGGGAACCGACTGTGGAACTCGAGGACGTATTGCTTGAGCGCTTCGCACTGTGCCGGCGTGCGTGTATCTTTAGGGCGCATGTCGCTGTCGCATCCGCCCACATACACGATGTGTCGGCTCACGCTGTTGTACCCAGCCGCGCCATTGGTGATTTCCCAGTTATCGACACGGTCGTCTTCGTTGTTGGGTGTCAGCCGCTCGATGGTGCCGTCAAGATGAATAATGTCTGTGTAGCCCACGTGTCTCCACCCCCTGCCTGCCGGAGGTGGCGCGGTGTGCCATCGGCGTATCTCAGCCGCGGTGACCTCGCGCCCCTCTGGCGTGGCGGTGCAATGGATGACGAGATATTTCATCGGCTTGCTCATCATGCTGTTTCCTTATAGCCGTTTGCCATTACCACGCCGGCATCAGTCTTCTTAGGCATGCAGATGAAATAATGGCGGAAGTTGATTTTGTTACGCTGGTATTCCGGGTCGGTGGAAGCCTCGCTGTAATACATCTTTGTTGAGCCTGTGGCCTTGAACACGCGTGGCGTGTAGAAGGCGAACGAGCATTGGAACTCACCCTTCTCGGCGTTTGCGCCAAGTGCTTTCTTGACACCAGCCTGTGTATAGAGCGGCGTGTTTGTATATTCGAAGATGTCGAACCCGTAGAGCTTGCCCACCTTACCGGTTCCGCGGTCGATGTTGTACTGCTCACGGAAGTTCTGACTGGCGAGCAGCAGGTCGTTGACGTGGTCGGGGCAGAGTACGAGGCGTCGGTTTTCTGCCGGCACCTTGAGCTTGTCTAACGCCCGCTTCATGGCCACGATATCCTCTGGTCGGAGACGCAGACGTCCTGTCTCAGCGTCGCGTTCGCCAGTGGTGGTGAGTACGGGCGTGGTAGCACTGTTCTTCTGAGCGCAGAGCGCATGGGCAGCCTTGGCGAATTTAGAATCGTTGATGGCGTTGCCGTGACTTTCTTTCACGCGTGCCATCTTGTCATAGCTGATGGCATAGAGTTCGTCATCGGTGATGGGTGTGACCTTGGTTTGGAACTTGTCGAGCTTGATGGCAATGTCTTTGTCGTCCAATGCCTGCAGTGGTATGGGGTAGGTGGTATTGTTGACCAGCACGTCAGGGTCGACCCCTACGTCGACGAGGTGAATAACGTCGTTGTTGGTGATGGAACTCTGGTCTGGCACGCCGTCGAGCCATGACCCTTCAAGGCCTCTGCGCAAAGCCTTAACTAACTCGCCGGTCCATATTTCAGTAAATACTCCTGCGCGGAGTGCGCCTTTTGGCATGGTGCCCACCATGGCAGCCACCAAGTTGAGGGTGAACGCGCCCACCATGGCAGGCAAGCCAAGCATTTGAGCAATGACGGCACCTACTATCGCATTGAATAGCAGTGCGGCAAACATCTTTAAAATTTTGTTCATCTTTTTTGTTTTTAGGGTTATTCTTTCAGAATTCATAATTCAGAATTCATAATTCATAATTAAAACTATGAACTCGTGAACTCGTGAACTGGTTAACTATTTTACTATTTATATCTGGCACTCGATGCCGTACTCAGCCTTGTACAGGCGTTTGTATTCTTCAGGATTCTCCGAGCGCAAGGTGGCAATCTGGCTGGCCGGCACCTGGCTGAGTTTCGTCATCTGCTGCTTGCTGTCAGTAGCACCTCCCTGATGCCCCAAGACGGAGGACAGGCGTACGGCAGGGTGCAGCACCCGGAGCGTCTTCTCGAGCTCTTCCGCGCCAATCTTCTTGCCCAGCTCCACAAACTGGTCTTTGTTGTTTAACTCAATGCGTTTGTCGGCGATGGCTTGCTCGACAAGGCTGTTGATTCTCGCCAAGGTGAGCTTCTCTTTTTCTTGCAGCAGAGACGCGTTCTGTTCCTTGACGGCATTCAACTCGGCAATCTTGGCGGAGATTTCAGCCTCGGTTGCCGTTTCCGGCAGCCCCAAATTCAGGGCGATGGTCTTGTTTTCCATTTCTTCTGTTTTTTGTTTGTTAATATTATTCAAAAGCGGCAGCGGGCAATCTCCGTCCCTGCCGAGGGTTATTCTTTTTCCATCCTTGTGAAGCACGAGCGCATTGTCATTGGCACCGACATCTGCAATGCTTACCTCAAAGAGTTTGCTCTTGGTGATGGTGGGACGTGTTTGCCCTTGGACAAGCATGCTCGCATCCTCGCTTGTTTCCAATATTTCTAAACCGGCACTCACCATTCTTAGACTTCCGAACTCGAACTGTTTTTCGCAGCGTTGGCTCAACTCGGAGGCGCAGTCGAACATCAGTTCGCCGGTTACCTCATTGTTCTCCACCTTCAGGTCTTTCACATAACCCACCACATTGCCACGCTCGTGCATATAAAGCAGTACGGGGTTGCGGCGGTATTGGCTGACGTCGATGCCTCTGGTTAGCACCCTGAACCCGTAGCTGTTCAGGCTGTCATTGGATATTCTTACACGTTTTCCCATTTTTGTTAGTTGACAAGTTGTTAGTTTACAAGTTTACAAGTTGATAGTTTTTTAAGTTCATGAGTTATCCTCCGTCTGTTTGTTCTCCCCTCCTTTGGCGGGGTTGGGGGAGGCTTCCAGTGGAGAGGCTTTTCTGCTTTTTTCGCTGCAATATTACGTCATAAATCATTGACTACCAAAAAAGTATGAAACCACTGCACGCTTCTATGAAGCGGCTGCACCGTTTTTTTGAAACCTCAATAAAATAAGGCAATTTTGCATGGTAAAGCAACAAACCGATTTATGACAAAAGCAGAAACAGAAAAGAA
The DNA here is from genome assembly GCA_902488665.1 of uncultured Prevotella sp. Lineage (GTDB taxonomy): Bacteria > Bacteroidota > Bacteroidia > Bacteroidales > Bacteroidaceae > Prevotella. The sequence continues at coordinate 14,902 of CABTXD010000011.1, forward strand.
AAAATCATTGGCCCGCTCTCTCTACCTTGCAGGGATGGAGCAGAACGAGATAGCGGAGAAAGTAGAGGTGTCAAGGGTTACCATATCCAAGTGGTGCAATGCGGATGGGTGGAAAGAGGCGAGGGCGGCAAAGAACGTAACACGACCGGAACTGGTCAACAAGCTGTTGCTCACTATCGACAAACTCATCACAGAAGTGAACGAGTCGGAAGACCCCTCGCTCATAGCAGGGCTGGGAGACAAGCTCGCCAAACTGTCCTCCGTCATCGAGAAGCTCGACAAGAAGGCAAATGTCGTGGATGCGATAGAGGTCTTCATGGCATTTTCCAAGTGGCTGGAGTACCGCGCAACCATCGACCCTTCTGTAACACCGGAACTCATCAAAACCATCAATAAATTTCAGGATATGTATCTCACCGAACAGATGGGAATAAAATGATAATTCATAATTTTTAATTCATAATTCATAATTTTACTAACGACTCATCAACTCTCAACTCTCAACTTAAAGTATGAATTATGAATTCTTAATTATGAATTAACTCATGAACTCATGAACTAAAAAACTCATCAACTACCACCATGGCAACAGCAGCAGAAAAGAAACTGGCATTCGAACAGTGGAAGGAGCATTGCAAGCGCATCCAGTCGATCACCGACACCACGGCACTTGCCAACGAGACACCTGCCCAAAAAGACAAACGCAAGGAAAGACTGCTCAGCAACTATGCCGCCTTCTGTGAGTATTACTTCCCACATTTCCTCACCCTGCGCGACAAGACGACGGGAGAGGTGGTCCGCACCGTACACAACGCGCCGTTCCACAACCAGGCTGCGCGCAAGGTCATGGGAACGCCTAACCTCAAGGCGGTGTTCATGTGGCCCAGAGGACACGCAAAGTCCACGCACTTTGACATCTTCATGCCGCTGTGGTTGATGCTGCGTCCCAAGCGGCTCATCAATTTCATGGTCGTGGTGGGCAAATCGCAGGACAGCGCCAACCGGTTGCTTGGAGATATTCAGGCAGAACTGGAATATAATCAGCGCATCATCGCTGACTTCGGCCAGCAGAAGAACCTCGGACTATGGACTGCAGGCGAGTTCAAGACCTCCTCTGGTGTGAAGTTTCTTGCCGTTGGCCGTGGACAGTCGCCACGCGGGCTACGTGAACGCGAGGCGCGGCCTGACTATATCGTCATCGATGACCTTGACGATGACGAACTTTGTCGTAACGAGAAGCGCGTGCATGACCTCACAGACTGGGTGAAGGAGGCGCTCTTCGGCGCGCTCGATGTGGGGCGAGGACGTTTCCTCATGGTGGGTAACCTCATATCAAAGACCTCCGTACTGGCCAACATCGCAGCCACGCGGGGCGTATTCGTCTCAAAGGTTCAGGCTATAGACAAGAACGGGGAGCCGGTATGGAAAGAGAAATGGACCAAGCAAGATGCACAGGAGTACCGCGACTTCGTGGGCTATCGGGCGTGGGAGAAAGAGATGATGCACAACCCCATCGTGGACGGCACCATCTTCCGAGCTGACTGGATAAGATACAAGGCCATGCCTTCGCTCGGCAAGTACGACATGCTGGTGTGCTACACAGACCCTTCGTTCAAATCAACGACAGCCAACGACTACAAGGCTTCCAGGCTGTGGGGGAAGATTGGCAAGGAGCTGCATCTCATTGACTGTTATGTACGTCAAGACACGGTCGGGGGCATGGTGCGTTGGCTCTATGACCTCTACGAGCGTACAAGGGACAAAGCGGCGATACGCTTCTTCATGGAGGCAAACTTCATGCAGGATGTCATTCTGGACGAGTTTGAAAACGAGGGGAACCTGCGTGGATACCAGCTGCCTATTATGCCCGACAAACGCAAGAAGCCGGAGAAGATACAGCGCATCGAGGCTGTCAGCCCGCTGTGGGAGCGTGGCTTTGTGTTTTATAATGAAAAACTCAAGGATTCACCGGATATGCAGGTGGGCATAGAGCAGACGCTCGCGCTTGAACGCGGCAGCCGTGTGCACGACGATGCGCCGGACGCTGACGAGGGGGCGATATGGATCCTGCAGCGCAATGCAAGACAGGAAAGTTTTCAACCGGTGTTCGGAAAAAGACCGACCGCCAAAAATTCATGGTAATATGGTGATAGTAGACGAGTTGACAAGGAGACAAGTTAACAAGGAGCCTCCCCTAACCCCTCCGAAGGAGGGGGATAGGTTAGCTGAACTAACAGCTCGTGAACTTGTGAACTTGTAAACTCGTAAACTTGTAAACTTGTAAACTAAAAATAAAAACTTATGTTTATCACAGATGAAGATTACAGAGTCGTTATCGGCGAGGCAGCCCTGAAAACGGTATCACAGACCTCTGCCGAAAACCGGGCCAACGCAGAGAGCGAGGCACAGGAGGAGATATCGAGTTATCTCAGACCTGTCTATGACTGCAAAGCGGTGTTTGCCGCAGATGGCTTCAGTCGCAATAAACTCATCGTTATGTATATGTGTGACATCGCATTGTATCACATGACGGCATCTCTGCCACAGAAGATGGGAAGCGAGATTAGAAAAGAGCGCTACGAACGCGCCATCAAGTGGCTTGAGGGGGTGCAGAGTGGAAAAATAGTGCCCGATATCCCTGTGGCCATGGATGACAAGGGTGAGCCGGCAGGCATAGGCGTTTTATTCCATTCACAAAAGCCGTTGAGAAACAACTGGTAAGGAGCCTCCCCCTAACCCCTCCGAAGGAGGGGAGAAATTAGCTGATTACTTTGAACTTTCAACTTGCAACTCGTGAACTCGTAAACTAAAAAGGATTGTCAACTTGTGAACTTGTAAACTTGTTAACTCGTGAACTAAAAATAGAAAGAAACTATCATGGATATAAAGAGATTATTCAGCACACTGGGAAGACGACAGGAAACGAACGTCATACATACCCCCTACGGAAGTTTCAATCTTGCCAAGGAAGATGACCGTAAACGAATGAAACATGTCGTGATGACGCTACAGCAGGCCACCGACGCACTCACCAGGAAAGACATTGCTGACTGGCGCAGGGCATGGCAACTTGCGATTGACATACAGAATCCCAACAGGCAACGGCTGTACGACATCTATCGGGACGCAGAGGTAGACGCGCATCTTTCTGGATGCGTGCGGCAACGACAGGGTTTCGTCATGGCAAAAACCTTCAAGATCATTGACGCCAAAGAAAATGAAAACAAAGAGGCCTTGCATTTCTTTGACCAGTCGTGGTTCAAGCAACTGTGTACGCTCGTGCTCGACTCTGTATGTTGGGGGCATTCGCTCATTGAACTCGGAGAGGTGGTGCAGGACGGCGACGGGTGCGCCTGCTATAGTGGCGTTCGGCTCATACCCCGCAAACATGTTATTTCTGAATATGGGCGTGTCGTCAGCGACCTTGGGCAAAACTGGAACACGGGAATAGATTACCGCAAGCCGCCGTTTTGCGACTGGCTCATAGAGGCGGGACAGCCAGACGATCTTGGGTTGTTCTTAAAAGCCGCTCAGCACACTATCCCAAAGAAGAACATGCTTGCCTTCTGGGACACCTTTGGCGAAATTTTCGGCATGCCCATGCGCATAGCCAAGACCGCCTCGCGTGACAGCAAGGATATAGACCGGCTTAACCGCATGCTCATCGAGGCGGGCGCCTCGCAAACGGCCGTCATGCCGCTGGACACCGAACTGGAGTTCATCGAATCCACGCGTGGCGATGCCTACAATGTCTACGACCAGCGCGTGGACCGTGCCAACTCAGAACTCTCGAAACTCATCATCGGACAGACCATGACCATTGAGGACGGCAGCAGTCTTTCACAAAGTCAGACCCACTTGCAGGTGTTTCAAAACCTTGTGGAAGCGGATGCCGACATGCTCAGGGATGTGATTAACAATCAGCTCTTGCCACGCATGGTGGCGCATGGATTCCCACTCAAGGGTTGCCGCTTCGACTGGGACTACTCCGTTGATTTCACGCCAGAGCAGCAGGTGGCTTACGAAACGATGGTGGCTGACCGCTACGAAGTGGACCCAAGCTATTTCGCTGAAAAGTATTCCATGCCAGTGGGAGAGCGTAGGAACAACATGTCCATGATGGAGATGCAAGACCCAGACGACAAATCTCATACAAACGAGAAAAATGAAACTCGTTCCGATTCCCAAGTGCAGCCGCAAAACACCGACGACCAAAAAGGGAAGAGTGATGGTAAGAAACAAGAGCAAAAGAACGTACATCATTTTTTCGCCCAGGCCCCGCAGGACGGGGCTCATTTAGACTGGTAGTCAACACCCTCTACTATGGTGACGAAGGAAAGTGCTGCCTCACATCGCCCGAAAAGGGCTTTGCAATGTCCGACGAAGTCATCGAGCACGCACTTCACAACATCTACAGGCGAAACTTCAATCCAAAGACCGACATCGAGCCGGGATTCTTCCACGCATTCGTGTCCACACTCAACGCCGCTGCCGACAAGGGAATCAGACAGGCTCAAAGGCCAGAAGACGACTTTCTCAACGCACTGCGACACAACACAGCCGTATTCGCAGCGTTCAAGACGCACCGGCTGCAGAACGATGTCGCACGGCAGCTCATGGATTCAAACGGCAATCTAAAGCCGTTTGAACGGTGGAAAAACGATGTGCAGGACATTACCTCACACCAGTGCAAGGCATGGCTGCGAACGGAGTACGACACCGCCGTGCTGCGCGCAAGGCAAGCTGCCAACTGGCAGCAGTTCCAACGAGAGAAAGATGTACTTCCAAACCTCGAGTGGATGCCATCCACATCGCCAAACCCGGGAGCAGACCACATGCCTTTCTGGGGAACTATACTGCCCGTTGACCACCCCTTCTGGGAACAGCACAGACCGGGAGATCGATGGAACTGCAAGTGCGACCTAAGATCTACCGACAAATCTGCTACCAACGTGCCTCACGACAGTACGGCAGCCCACGACCCCCAGCCCGGACTCGACAACAACTCAGGGAGTACAGCACAAGTCTTCGCCGACTCGCATCCCTACATCGCCAACGCATACCTGGGAGCGGCAAAGGCGGTCAAAAAGGCGGTCGGAAAAATGGAAAGCAGCAGAAAAGAGTTCTATAAGTATGACGAGAAAAAATGGGAGCAGTCATATCTTGCCGAAAAAGAAGACGGCTATGTCGTTACAGAGCTGAAGCGTATCCAGGAAGCAAATGCATCAAAGAACGAGCAGGTGAAGTTCAAGAAAGAGAGCCACATGTGCCGTGTCGCTGCCGACAACGGACACGCAGTTGAGTTCCTCAGAGGAACAGCACGCCAACAGGGGCAGACCTATGACATCTTGCTTGACGAGATCCCAACCGACCTCAAGGCAGCTGGAAGCCATAACAACATCGAAAAATATGCTGCCAAGGCATACCATAGGCAGGGGGCGAAAGCTATACTTTACGAACTGAAAGAAAAAACGCCAAGCGTGTATAAAGCATTGAATGACGTAAAGCGAAAATATCCTGAATTAAGAGTGTTTTTCTACTTCAAGAATGAAAATATAATAAAAGAAATTGATAAAAAAAGAGGACGCTAAAAAACGCCCTCGGGTGGTACACGGCTTGCGCCCTGTCCCTAACTTCTTGCGAAGCTGATGCAAATATACACATTATTTCTCAAACGCCAAACAAAATGAGGAAAAACAGCAAATACAAATAAAAAAGCATCAACCATGTCACCACAACAATTTCTACAGCTCCTACAGCAGTATAGCCGCGAGATAGAGCATGCCAGACAACGCACCCTGCCCGTCAAGGTCGGACGCATTACAAAAGACCACTTCCAAGACAACTTCCGGCAGGGTGGGTTCGTTGACGGGGGCCTGCACCCATGGCAGCGCACACACAGACAGCAGTACGCGCACGGGGCTGGCAAACAGTATAAGCCGCTCATGTCATCACGGCAGAACCTCTACGGTTCCATAGCCTATGCGCCCACCGACGCGGCCGTAACCGTAGGTACCTCTGTACCATATGCCGACATACACAATTCAGGTGGAGACATCGTAGTAACAAAAAGAATGAAACGATTCTTCTGGGCAAAGTTCCGGGAGGAAAACGGAGACTCATGGGCAAGGAAACACAAGAATTCCGAGGCCGACTTCTGGTACCGCATGGCACAAAAGCCCGCAGGCTCAACCATACACATACCGCAGCGGCAGTTCATTGGAGAAAGCCGCGAGCTGGACAAGAAAATCGAACAGGCCATTGACAAGGAAATCGAAGACATCATAAGCAAATAAAAAAACAGACGGCTGACCAATGGCCAGCCCCCGCAGTCGAGGAATCGGTAGTCATTAGCTACGGAATCCTCACTGCAATTATATGAAATAATTTTTGAAATTCAAACTAAACTGAAATAAAAATTGCGGATAGAAGCCCATTGGAGTAATAATAAGCCATGTTTTCGACACAAAACTGGGCAAAGAATAATACAAGCGATGCCTTTTATCACCATAACATTATTGATAAAACTATGAATGGTATAATGTTGTAAAGAAACATTCGGGGGAGAAAAATAAAAAGCCCCCAGCCTGTTAATAGTCATCTCACCTACATATTAACGCAATACGAAGTACCGCACGACTGGGGGCCAATTCCCTCGTTGCGGTACTTCTTTTTGCGTTTATGTAAGTGAGATATTGCAAAGATACAAAATATTATAATGATGAAGATAATTGAGGTCTTGAAATTTAACAGGGAGCTGATAAAAAGGCTCAAAATAGCGGGAATACGCCTGGAAGACGAAGAGTTTGTGGACTTATATACAGATTACACCAACTTGCTGAAGCGTGGGGAGAAAGTATCATATATTGTTGCCCTGCTTTCGGAAAGGTATGCGGTGAGCGAGCGTAAAGTGTACACACTCATCAAGCGATTCAAAAGTGACTGCAAACCGCTTGCAGTATGATTTGGTGAGATTGTTCTTCTGCTTCACCGAATATGACAACCTTTGTCGCACAAAATAAGTGCGATAATGAGAAAACAACATCTTTCAGCACCGCTTCCATTCCAGGGACAGAAGCGGATGTTTGCCCGGGAGTACATTAAGGTACTCCAGCAGTACCCTGATGGTACAACCTTCGTGGATTTATTTGGCGGCAGCGGTCTGTTGTCGCATATCGCCAAGTGTCAGAAGCCGAACTCCACCGTTGTGTATAATGACTTTGACGGCTATCGTAAACGGCTGGAAGCCTTGCCCCAAACGAATGCCTTGCTTTCAGAATTACGGACAATAGTGGATGTGCCACGCCACAAGGCTATCATAGGTACACAGCGCGAACAGGTACTGTCGTGTATCCGCAAGCATGAGCGTACCCACGGGTATGTGGATTATATCACGTTGTCTTCATCTATTTTGTTTTCAATGAAGTATGCCACGGAATATTCAGACCTGGAGAAAGAGACCTTATATAATAACATCAAGGGAGTGGATTACCCACCCTGCGACGACTATCTCGATGGGCTGACCATTACCTCCTGCGATTATAAGGAAGTATTTGAGCGTTACAAGGACGTACCTGGCGTTGTGTTCCTCGTCGATCCGCCCTATCTGAGCACGGACAGCAAGACCTACAGAATGTATTGGAAACTGTCCGATTACCTTGATGTGCTGACGGTCCTCTCCGGACACCGCTTCATTTATTTCACCTCGAACAAGTCCTCTATCATAGAATTGTGCAACTGGATGAGCAGACATCCGAATCTCGGCGACCCGTTCAGGAATTGCCACCGCAGAGAGTTTAACGCCCGCATGAATTACAACTCGTCCTACACAGACATCATGCTCTATACGGATGTTGCTTGAATAACATTCTAATACCGTTTGAACGATGAACAAATACTATCAGATACTGAACAAGATCCTGGAACAAGGAAAAACTCAGATCAACAAGAAAGGCAATATCCGTTACTTGCTCAATGAGCAACTTTCATTGTCGCCTGCTGACTTGCTCGATATATTCGAGAGCCACGGCATAGCCAGAAAGAAACTGAAGAACGAACTCCAACTCTTTATGCAGGGTGAGCGGCAAGTGGAGAAATACCGCGAGGTAGGCATAAACTGGTGGGACTATTGTGGCTCCGTGCTCGTCAATAGTTATCCCACCTACTTTGAGAAGCTGCCACCATTGTTAGCGAGGATAAACCGTGAGAAGCGGAACAGCAAGAATTATGTATTGTTTCTTGGTGAGACAGGTGCGGAGAGCAACCAGGCACCATGCCTCAGCCTTGTACAATTTCAAATAGACAAAGATGAGCTGATATTGTCAGCCTACCAGCGAAGCAGTGATGCGAACCTTGGACTGCCAGCAGATATATACCACCTCTATCTCATGGCACGCCAGATAGACCTACCATTGAAGAACATCACACTGAATCTCGGAAATGTACACATATACGAGAACAATTTAGAGCGAACAAGGCTACTGCTTGATGGTAATGAGAACGTGAAGTTCGATTTGAATGTGTGAGATTTTTATCATTAAGAAACTTAAAACGCCCCAGAGTCTTCTGAGGCGTTTTTAAGTTATGTGTGGGGAAGTCGAAAAAAGAACATTTCGTTTTACGAAACACATCGCTTCGTTTTGTTTTTTCGGAACGTTTCGTTTTGCGGATTATAATTACAGGGAAACACCCCAGTGGGCGTTGACGGATTCGAACCGCCGACCCTCTGCTTGTAAGGCAGATGCTCTAAACCAGCTGAGCTAAACGCCCTTGCTACTTGAAGTAAGCGGGTGCAAAGATATGCCTTTTTCTGATAACCTCCAAACTTTTGATTATATTTTTTTGCGTTGAGTTCAATTTGATGTACCTTTGCAGATGATAATCAATTAAAAAAAGGAATAAATAATGGAAAAAGTAGTTAGTGGAATACGCCCGACAGGTTATTTACACCTGGGAAATTATTTCGGTGCAGTGAAGAGCTTCATAGAGATGCAGGACAAGTATGATTGCATGTTTTTCATTGCAGACTGGCATTCATTGACCACTCGACCCAAACCAGAAGACATACAAGACAGCGCACGCATCATTTTGGCTGAATATCTTGCCTGCGGCATCGATCCTCAAAAGGCTCCCATCTATGTTCAGAGTGACGTGAAAGAAACGCTGGAATTGTATCTTTACCTCAACATGAACACTTATATCGGCGAACTGGGGCGCGTCACCACGTTTAAGGAGAAGGCCCGTCAGCAGCCTGACAACGTCAACGCAGGACTCTTTACATACCCAACGCTCATGGCCGCCGACATCTTGCAGCATCGGGCAAAGAAGGTTCCGGTAGGTAAAGATCAGGAACAAAATATGGAAATGGCGCGAAAGTGCGCCTCGCGCTTCAACAGAATCTATGGCGTTGACTTCTTTCCTGAACCGCAAAACTTCTATTTCAACTCGCAGGCTTTGAAGGTACCTGGCCTGGATGGAAGCGGAAAGATGGGGAAGAGCACCGGAAACTGCATCTATCTGCACGACGATGACAAGACTATCTCTAAGAAAGTGATGAAGGCCGTGACGGACAGTGGGTCCGAGAAGGCCAACAGTGAGAAGCCGGAGGTGATAGAAAACCTGTTCACATTCTTGCGAATTTGTTCGACACAAGACACATACGACTATTTTGATGAGAAGTGGAACAACTGCACCATTCGCTACGGAGACCTGAAAAAACAGATCGCAGCGGACATTTGTGCGACGGTAGCTCCTATCAGAGAGAAGATTAACGAATACATTTCGAATAAGGAGTTGCTGGACAAGATAGCCAAAGAGGGTGCCGACCGGGCGCGCGAGAGTGCCAGCGCTACCTTGAAAGAGGTGCGTAGAATCATCGGATTCAGGTCATAACAGGTCTGACAAAGGCTGTATGAACACCGAAAGCGGGGGCGTTCCAACATTTGGAACGCCCCCGCTTTCAGTTATATTCTTACCTGCCGAGACCTGCGGCATCGGCAGAAAATTGTTGCGTTACTTCGCCATGCCCTCGTTCTCGGGTGCCTTGTCAATCAGATCCATGAACTGGTCAAGCTTCGGTGTGATGATGATTTGCGTACGGCGGTTGCGCTGTTTGCCCACTTCCGTGTTGTTGCTTGTCAGCGGATTATACTCACCACGGCCGCCGGCAGTCATTCGTTTGGGATCTACACCATAGTGGCTTTGCAAGAACTGCACCACGCTCGATGCGCGAAGGGTTGACAAATCCCAGTTGTTGCGGATGTTTTTCATCAGCGGACTGTTTTGGTTTACCGGCACGTTGTCCGTGTTTCCCTCTACCAAGACATCGTAGTCCTTGTAGTCCATGATGATTTTTGCAATCTTGCTCAGCGTCTCTGCCGCACGGTCATTAATCTCATACGAGCCGCTCTTGTACAGCATGTTGTCGGCCAAGCTGATGTATACCACGCCCTTGAGCACCTGAACGTCAACCTCTTTCAACTCCTCACGACTCAAAGAGCGGGTAAGGTTGTTGGTCAGTACCATGTTCAGCGAGTCTGACTTTGACTTTACTTCCACCAAATGGCGGATGTATTGGTTTGACTCATTAATCTGATCAACCAGCTTGGAGATGTTGATGTTGTTGGAGCTGGTGTTCAACAAGCTCTTGTCCAGCGACTTATGCAAGGCAGCGTAGTCGTTCTTTTGCTGTGCAAGTTGTTCTTCCAGCGAGGTAACGCGAGCCTGTGCGGCAGCCAGTTGTTCCTTGGCTGTCATGTAGTTGTTCGTCAACTCGCGGTTCTCTGTTTGACAATTCTCTAAATCTTTCTTGCTGGCACAGCCTGTAACAAGTAATGTTGCGGCCAACAAGGGTAATATAACAGCATTTTTCTTCTTCATAATTTTATTGTTTTATTCAGTTTAAAATCTTCTTTCCGTGCGTGTCTGGCTCTTGGATGAACGCCATTTTAAGCCTGTTTGGGTACACGGTTCTTTTGCCAAATATACATATAATGACGGCAAAGGCAATGAGAAGTAAACCGAAATTAAAATATTTTAACCGCTTAAGCCGTTATTTATTGAGCGTTAACAGGTTAGACGGATGCCGATAGAGGTGTTTATTTTACAATTTTCCGTATTCAACTTGACTTTCTTCTGTCATCAACTTTGATGAGTGTCGTATGATTACAGCAGCAGTTTTCGGGCGAACTCCCATACCACAATGCCTGCGGTGACGGAAACATTAAGCGAGTGTTTGGTGCCAAACTGCGGTATTTCCAGGCATCCGTCGCATGCATCCACGGTGTCTTGATGCACGCCTTTCACTTCATTGCCAAACACTACGGCGTAACGTTGACTGCGGTCAACGGACAAATGTTGCAGTTTGGTGGAGCCTACTACCTGTTCGATGGCGTAAACACAATATCCCCTTTCCCCCAAATCTTCCACCGCTTGGGTGGCCGATGCGAAGTACCGCCAGTCCACACTGTCCTCTCCACCAAGGGCAGTCTTGTGAATTTCTGGGTGTGGAGGGGTGGCTGTGATGCCGCAGAGGTACACCGCTTCAACCCGAAAGGCATCGCACGAGCGGAATACCGAGCCCACATTATATAGTGATCGCACGTCGTCCAGCACGACAACCAGCGGTAGTTTGTCGGCCGCTTTGAAGTCTTTGACCGACAACCGCTGCATTTCTATGGTCTTTAGTTTTCTCAATTTCCCAGCAATAGGTTAAGGTTGTTTGGCTTGGAAGGCCAGCGCATACATCTTCATCTGCTTTACCATCGCCAGCAAACCGTTGGCCCGGGTGGGGGATAGATGCTCATGAAGGCCGATGCGGTCGATGAAATAGAGTTCTGCATCCATGATTTCCTGGGGCGTATGACCGCTGACCACGCGGATGAGCAGGGCAATGATGCCCTTGACGATCAGCGCATCACTGTCGGCAGTGAAGTATAACTTGCCTTCTTGCTCGTCACATTGCAGCCAAACGCGACTCTGACAGCCGTCAATGAGGTTCGATTGGGTTTTGTACCGTTCATCTAATGGCTCCAATTCGTTGCCCAAGTCGATGAGCATTTGGTACTTGTCCATCCAGTCGGACAGCTCTGAAAAATCTTCTATTACTTCGTCTTGCAATTCGTTGATGGTCATATTGAGGAGTTTTTTACTTTGAACATTGAACTTTTTACTTTGAACATTGAACTTTGAGATTTGAACTTTATAGTTTGTTCACTTTGAACATTGAGCTTTGAACATTGAACTTTATAGTCTGTTCACTTTGAACTTTGAACTTTGAGCTTTGAACTTTATGGTTTGTTCACTTTGAACTTTGAACTTTGAGAATTGAACTTTATAGTCTGTTTACTTTGAACATTGAGCTTTGAACATTGAACTTTATAGTCTGTTCACTTTGAACTTTGAACTTTGAGCTTTGAACTTTATGGTTTGTGTACGTTGAATTTTCGAGGTTTGAACAATATCATGCAGCAAACAAGCTAATCACTCCCCTCCCTTTCGGGGAGGGGTTGGGGGAGAGGCCGTCATTTTTAGGCATCCCCCTTCACCGCACTTACTATCTTGAATAGCTTGTCATTGGGGCGCACTTTGTCGGGAACGGCAATGGAGATGCGCCAACCTTTCTCAGCCTTTTGTACCGGTTTCAGCTCATAGCGTATCTCATTGGCGTCGAAATACATCACGCCCGTGGTGGGACCCGTGATGAGTAGATGCTCACCAAGCTCTATCTCAGCGGCTTCGATGGCCAACTCTGCCACGCCAAGGTTAGAGAAATACTTCACTACCTTGCCCACCAAGACCTTTTTCTCGGTAGCCTTGTTGCCATATTCTTTGGTCCATTCGCCCAGCTTCTGACCTTGGTAATAGCCGTCCCAGAATCCTCTGTTGAAGACGGCGGACAGTCGTTTGTCCCAAACATCTTTCTTCTCTTCAGTGAAAGTGCCTTCGATAACCGACTGAATGGCTTCTTTGTAGCACGTCACCACGTTGTACACATACTCTGGCCCGCGTGCCCTGCCCTCGATTTTGAACACCCGTACGCCCGCATCCATCATGAGGTTGATGAAGCGAACGGTCTTCAAATCCTTCGGACTCATGATGTATTTGTTGTCAATCTCCAGCTGGTTGCCCGTCTCGTTGTCGGTGACGGTGTACGAACGGCGGCAGATTTGCACGCATTCACCACGGTTAGCCGAGCGGTTGGCATCGTGAAGACTCATGTAACATTTGCCGCTGATTGCCATGCAGAACGCTCCATGACAGAACATCTCGATGCGGATGAGCTCGCCATGGGGGCCGCAGATGTGTTGTTCGACAATCTGTTGGTGAATCTCTTTCACCTGTTTTAGGTTCAATTCGCGGGCCAATACCACCACATCGGCAAAGCGGGCGTAGAACTTCAGGGCCTCGATGTTGGAGATGTTGAGTTGGGTGGAGAGGTGTACTTCTACCCCTTTCTCCACGCAATAGGTCATCACGGCCACGTCACTGGCAATCACTGCCGATATTTGGGCATCCTTTGCCGCGTCGATTATCTTGCGCATGGTTGGGATATCCTCGCCGTAAATCACCGTGTTCACCGTGAGATAGGTCTTGATGCCGTGTGCCTTGCACGTGTCAGCGATGTCGTGCAGGTCATCAATTGTAAAATGATTGGCTGAGTGCGAGCGCATGTTAAGCTGGCCGATGCCGAAGTATACCGCTCCCGCTCCAGCCTGAATGGCGGCTGCGAGGCTCTCTCTGGACCCCACGGGTGCCATGATTTCAAAGTCTGATAACTGATGCTTCATACATGCAAAGTTACGCTTATTTGTAATAACTGCAAAGTAAAGCTGTGCGATTTGTTTGGTTTTTGTATTATCTTTGCACGGAGATGAGAAAGATACTCTTGTTTGTGTGTAGCACATTGGTTGTAGTTTCGGCTTGCAGAAATGCGAATAAGTCGAACGAAGTACGGCATCATCAGTTCAAAACGGATGTGATGTTGAAGGCCACTCCCGTGCAGAACCAGGGAAGCAGTTCGCTTTGTTGGGCGTATGCCATGCTGGGAACCATCGAATCGGAACGGTTGATGATGGGCGACTCGGTCAACTTGTCGGTTGATTATCTCGCTCGAATGTTGCTGAAGGAGCAGGCTCGTGAGGCTTTCTTTGCGGGAGGAAGAATGCAGGTGTCGCTTCGTGGGACGGCATCGATGGCTCTTCGCTTGCTGGAAAGATATGGCATGCTGCATGAGGACACATATCATAGTCAGCAAGTGAATTACAATGTATTGGCAAGAAAGGTGCAGTTGGCGGCCTTGCGGTCAACAAGTTTGCATAAAACGGATGGCCTTGTGGATGAAATGTTGGACGCTGAAGTTGGTTTCATGCCGCGGTTTGTCTTTTTCAGGCATGCTGAATATACGCCAAAACAGTTTGCCCACAGCGTTTGTTTACCTCATGAATATCTCTTATTAACCAGTTTTACGCACCATCCCTATGGACATTCGTTTGCTTTGGAGATACCGGATAATCGGTACCGCGACACCTTTATGAATGTGCCACTGGACACATTGATGGCACATGTCAAGCGGGCTTTGCAGACGGGGCATCCCGTTTGTTGGGAAGGAGATATCAGCGAGCCGGGCTTTTCGTTTGCACAGGGCGTGGCCAAGTTGCCCAATGAAGCCGTGAACGTTACGCCAGCAGTGCGTCAAAGGCAGTTTGAAACACTGAAAACTACTGATGACCATTGTATGGTATTGGTGGGATTGGCGCACGATAAGCAAGGAAAAACTTACTATATTGCTAAAAATTCGTGGGGTAAGCACAATCCATTCGGAGGGTATATGTATCTCAGCGACAATTATCTGCGTTTGAAAACGGTGGCTGTTTACATGAGTCAGGCGGCCTATGGAGTGCGATAAACCTTCCTAACAACAGGGGGTGGGCCACACGGCACATTAGAATACGAAAAAAGGGGCATGCAAATCGATTGCATGCCCCTTAGCTTTTACTTATCTAGCGCCTATGCATCAATGTTCGCATAGGTTGCATTCTGTTCAATAAATTCACGACGTGGCTCCACGTCATCACCCATAAGCATGGAGAATATCTCGTCTGCATCGGCTGCATTCTCGATGGTTACCTGCTTCAACAGTCGGGTCTTTGGATCCATGGTCGTTTCCCATAATTGTTCAGGGTTCATCTCACCAAGACCTTTGTATCGCTGCGTATGTATGCTCTTGCTGTCTTCCTCGCCCTGGGCGTACTTGTCTATGAAGGCCTGTCGTTGCTGTTCGGTGTAGCAATATTCGCTGGCTTTGTTCTTGTACGTGCACTTGTAAAGCGGTGGGGTCGCGATGTAGAGGTGCCCTTCTTCGATGATTTTGGGCATGAAGCGATAGAACAGCGTCATGATAAGTGTGTCGATGTGCGAACCATCGACGTCGGCATCGGTCATGATGATAATCTTGTCGTAGCGCAGCTTGTCGATATTGGCCTCTCGGTCGTCCTCTCCGTCTACACCAAAGCGCACGCCGATGCTCTGAATGATGTTCATCACCGACTCAGCCTCGAACACTCTGTGCCATTGCACCTTTTCCACGTTCAGGATTTTACCACGCAATGGCAATATGGCTTGCGTGTATCGGTCGCGTCCTTGTTTAGCCGATCCACCAGCGGAGTCACCCTCCACCAGGAATATCTCACAATCTTTTGGGTCTTTGTTCGAGCAGTCGGCCAGTTTGCCTGGAAGTCCTCCGCCGCTCATGACGTTCTTACGCTGAACGCTCTCGCGCGCCTTTCGTGCCGCAATACGTGCCGTAGCTGCCAAAACCACCTTCTCACAGATTTGTTTTGCCTCGGTGGGATGCTCTTCTAGGTAGTTGGTAAGCGCTTCGCCAACAGCTTGTTGCACGGCTCCTGATACCTCACTGTTGCCCAATTTGGTCTTGGTTTGTCCCTCAAACTGTGGCTCTGCCACCTTAATAGATATCACAGCGGTAAGTCCTTCACGGAAGTCTTCGCCGGCAATCTCTATCTTTGCTTTTTCAATTTGCTTTGAAATGGCGGGGTCATTGTCTGCATACGTCTTCAACGTGCGCGTCAGTGCGGCGCGAAAACCTGTGAGGTGCGTGCCACCCTCTATGGTGTTGATGTTGTTAACGTACGAGTGTATATTCTCAGAATAGTCGGTATTGTACATAATAGCCACCTCGATGGGGATGCCTTGTTTCTCTGTTTTCAGGTAGATGACATCGTCGAAGAGGTGTGTTCTGTGCCGATCAACGTAGCGGACGAACTCTTTAAGGCCGTCTTTGGCATGGAAAACCTCCGTTCGTGTCTTGCCTTCCTCATTGGGACGCAGGTCAGTAAGGGTGATGCGGATGCCTGCATTCAGGAACGCCAGCTCTCGCATGCGCCTCGCAATGATGTCCCATTGGAAGTGAGTGGTTGTGAATATAGATTTGTCTGGCCAGAATTGCTGACGCGTTCCACGCAGGTTGGTTTCTCCAATGACTTTCACTGGGTAGAGGGCTTTTCCCCTTTCGTATTCTTGTTGGTAGATTTTGCCGTCACGGAACACCTGGGACATCATGCGAGAGGATAGGGCGTTGACGCAACTTACACCAACTCCGTGCAGACCACCGCTGACTTTGTACGAGCCTTTGTCGAACTTTCCGCCGGCATGGAGTACCGTCATGACCACTTCCAGGGCCGACTTGTGCAGCTTTTCGTGTTGGTCTACTGGGATACCTCGACCGTTGTCTTGTACGGTGATTGATTCGTCTTCGTTGATGGTCACTTCAATGTCGGTGCAATAGCCTGCCATCGCTTCGTCAATAGAGTTGTCCACGGTCTCGTTGATCAGGTGATGAAGACCTTTCTCACTGATGTCACCGATATACATTGCAGGTCGTTTGCGAACAGCCTCAAGTCCTTCTAAGACTTGGATGTTACTGGCCGAATAATTGTTTTCGGTATTCTGATTTTCTGCCATTTGTCGTTTTGTATATTATGATATGCAAAGATACGAAATTACCGTCAAATGAGGAAATGTTTTGTTGCTAAAAATGCGTAAAAGGCCAGCGTGCGTCTGTCTTTTTTATGTGGTTTGCAAATGCGAATAAAGTATTTCTGTTTTCTGGTATTTTGTAGTTCTTGCCCACCTCGTAGCCAGTGTTGGTCAGCGACGAACCTGTGATGATTCGCCTGCTTGAAGATTGGGAAAGACGCTGTGTTGTATCAACGGAGGAAGAGATTGAGGTGGGTGAAACCTCAAAAGGTTACACTTCTTTCGAAATGTAACCTTTGTATGTGGGGTCGTCAGATTAACTTATGCGAGTTTGCTGATGTGCTTGCAGAGGCTTGACTTCAAGTTGGCAGCCTTGTTTTTGTGGATGCCATTGGTCTTTGCCAGCTTGTCTACCATCTTCTGTACTTCAGGATACAGCTTGACAGCCTCATCCTTGTCGGTCATTGCGCGCAACTTGCGCACTGCATTACGCATGGTCTTTGCATAATATTTGTTGTGCAAAGTCTTAACTTTGTCCTGACGGATTCTTTTAAGTGATGATTTGTGATTTGCCATCTTATATTAAGTTCTTTTATTTCTTTTGTGTAGTCCCTAGCAGAGTCGAACTGCTCTTTTGAGAATGAAAATCTCACGTCCTAACCGATAGACGAAGGGACCGTGCCATTTGATTAGCGGGTGCAAAGTTATGACATTTTTCCTTACCAACCAAATTTTATGCTGTAATTTTTCATTGAATGTATGAAAATCAGTATTTTTGCCATTCAAACCCACGTTCAGATGTTAGTAAAGACGCAAGCTATCGTACTACGCACCATCAAATATGGCGATTCTCAGCTGATTACAGATTTGTTCACCCAGGCGATGGGGAACGTCTCTTTTATCCAGCGTATGCGCACGGGCAAGGGCGGCAGGGTGGGGAAGCCCTATTTTCAGCCGCTGACCATCTTGGATATTGAGTTTGATGAGCGGCCCAACAAGCAGTTGCACCGCATCAAGGAGATGCGGCTGGCCTATCCGTTCTCTACCATTCCTTTTAATTCTTATAAGTTGTCCATCTCCTTGTTCTTGTCAGAGTTCTTGTATTTCAGCGTGCGTGGCGAGCATGAGGTGGGGGCATTGTACCAATATGTGGAGAACAGCATTCGTTGGTTGGATTCGGCGGAGGGGGCTTTCGCCAATTTTCATCTGGTGTTCATGATGCATCTGACGCGCTTCATCGGGTTTTATCCAAATCTTGAGAACTGGCATACGGGCGATTTCTTCGACCTTCGCAACGGCGTGTTCTGTTCCCTCGTTCCCTTACATCCCGACTTTATTCCCCCACACGAGGCGTCGAAGATTGGTCAACTGATGCGGATGAATTATGAAACGATGCACCTTTTCCGCTTTTCCCGTGAGGAGCGCAATCGTTGTGCCAACTTGATATTGCGCTACTATCGTTTGCACATCCCTTCGTTCCCCGAGCTGAAATCGCTCTCGGTTTTGCAAGATTTGTTCCGGTAGCCACCGGTTGCTTTTCAAGCCTTTGTGGGCTGGCTTTGCAAAGTCATTGACTTTGGGTGCCAATCTACATGCTTTTGGCGTGCAAAGTGCATGACTTTGCAGCCCAAACTCAATGCAATTGTAGGGCGAGTATTAATGAGATGATTTTCAAGGAAATAGAAAACGGCAAGAACCCTTTGAAACACTATGTATCAAAGGGTTCTTGCCGTTGGTTTCTCGGGTGGCGAAACCGAATGTAAGAATTATGCGAGCAGCTTTTTAACGATGCCTGAAATAGTTTTGCCATCGGCCTTGCCAGCCAATTGTTTGTTGGCCATTCCCATGACTTTCCCCATGTCCTTCATGCTTGCGGCACCCGTTTGGCCGATAATGGTCTTAATGATTTTCTCTATTTCGGCTTCCGACAGTTGTTCGGGCAGATAGCGCTCGATGACCGAAACCTGTGCCAATTCGGCGTCAGCGAGATCCTGTCGGCCTGCGTCTATGTACGTCTGTGCCGATTCCTTGCCTTGTTTGGCCAGCTTCTGAATCATCTTCAAGGCGTCTGCATCCTCCAAAGTATCGTTGGCTCCCGGTGCCGTCTTAGCCTCGAGGAAAACTTTTTTGATGTTACGCAGCGTGTCAAGAGCTACCTTGTCGCGCTCTTTCATTGCGGTTTTGATGTCTTCGTTAACCTTTTCAAATAGTGCCATTTGTTTGATGTTTTATTGTATTTGTTGACGAGCTGTCGTCGGTGTATATTGTCTTATTCAAAACTGATGAGTCCCTGTATGGGTTCATTGTTCTCTTTTTGTTCGGGTTCCTTGGGTTCACCCGATGCCTGTTTGCGTATGTCGTCCAGCATTTGGCGCGTACGTTTGTAGGTGGGGAAGCTCTCTACGGCCAGGATAACGTCCTCGTTGTCAAGGTCCTCGTTGCTGAAGAGATAGACGTGCGGGTGACGTTTGTATTTAGAGTTTTTCCCATCCTTGTAATATTGTTCCTTGCGGTTGATGAGTTGTATCTTTCGTTCTTCCTCTTCGGCCAGGCGCATAGCTTCTTCTTGCGAGTGACGTTTGCCGATGTGGCTGTCCATTCCCTCTACATCGCTGATGCCAAAACCTGTGGCCAGGATGGTGACTTTTACCTTCTTGCCGAGGTCGGGGTCGATGGCGATGCCCCATTTGATTTCAAAGTCGCTGTCAAAGCGTCCCATGAAGTCGTTCACATCGTTCATTTCCTCCATCATCAGACCGCTGTTGTCGTTCTTTTCGTTGCAGAAGTTGATGCTGAGCAGTATCTTTTTGGAGTTGAAGATGTCGTTATCGTTCAACAGCGGAGAGTTCAATGCGTCCTCAATGGCAGCCTTCACGCGGCCCTCGCCCTCACCAAATCCCGTGCTCATGATGGCCACGCCGCCGTCTTTCAGCACCGTTTTCACATCGTTGAAGTCGAGGTTAATCAGTCCGTGGTTGGTGATAATCTCCGCAATACTCTTGGCTGCAATGCTCAAGGTGTCATCGGCTTTGCCGAAAGCGTCGAGTACAGTGAGGTCAGGATATATCTCGCGCAGGCGTTCGTTGTTGATAACCAGCAGGGCATCCACATGCTTGGCCATCTCCTCCACGCCGTCTAAGGCTTGATTAATCTTCTTATCGCCCTCGAATCGGAAGGGAATGGTGACGATGCCAACGGTCAAAATGCCCAATTCTTTGGACACACGGGCAATGACCGGAGCAGCTCCTGTACCCGTACCACCGCCCATACCGGCCGTGATAAATGCCATACGGGTGCCGTCGTTGAGCATGTTTTTGATGTCTTCGAGGCTCTCTTCGGCGGCCAAACGAGCTTTTTCGGGCTTGTTGCCGGCTCCCAATCCTTCTTTGCCAAGCTGCAAGTGGAAGGGTACCGGACTGTCGTTGAGCGCCTGATTGTCGGTGTTGCAGAGCACGAAGGTAACGTCGTGAATGCCTTCGCGGTACATGTGGTTGACGGCATTGCCACCGCCACCACCAACACCGATTACCTTGATAATGCTGCTTGCTTTGTCTGGTTCTCCAAAATCGAGAATGTTAGGGGTGTGGATATTGTCTGACATAATTGTAATTCTTAATGGTTGGTTCTTGGGATGTCGTGATTGGGCTGCTGCTTATTCTTCCTCTTCGGTTATTTTGCTGGCAAAGTTTTTAATGCTTTTCCATATTTTGTTGACGGGAGAGTTCTCTCTTTTCTCTTTCGCTATGCGGCGTTGCTCCTCTTCCTGCGCCTTTCGTTCAGCTTCTTCCTGTTCTTCCTTTTGCTTACGCAGCAGTTCTTTTTCTTCTTCGGTCTGTACGATGCCCGTGCCGGATGTTTCCGTATACGATCGAGGACCTTTGGCTGGTGCGGGCGTTGGCGTCGCGTGCTTGGGTTCGTTGCTTTGGAATAAGTCGGCAGTAATCTCTTCGCCGGCGCAATTGATATCGCCTTTGACGAGCAAACCCAAGATGGTGTTCATTGTTCCCGTATGGGCTGTAATTTCTGGGAGGTTGGAATTGATATTCTGGTTCACAAACTTGGCTATGCGTATCTTCTCCGTTGGAGCTTGGTTGGTAAAGGCCTTCTCGATGTTGGGCATGTTCGAACCGCCGCCTGTGAGGATGATTCCGCCAATAAGTTTGTCGGCATATTCGTTTGGAATCTGATAAAAAACGTTCTCAATGATTTCCTGAAGGCGCGATTCTACAATCTCGATGAACTTGCGGCTCTCAACTCTTCTGTCTTGATCGATAGGGTATTTCTTGTTGTCATCAATGTCACTGTTGTCGGTGTAGGCAGAAGCGTATTTCAATTTCATTTGCTCTGCCTGACTGTCTTCCATCAACAAGGAGGTGATGTCCTTGGTGATGTTCTCGCCACCCAATGGGATGACGGCCAAATGACGCAAGATATTTTTGTAATATACCAGTACGGTAGTGGTGTCAGCACCAAGGTCTATCAGTGCACAGCCAGTTCTTTTCTCGGTCTCTGTCAATACGGCGTCGGCCAAAGCCAGCGGTGCCAAATACAGTTCGGCAATCTCCACGCCAGCCTTATTGAGGCATTGGTTCAGGTTTTTGTAGAACGTTTTTCGCCAAAGGATGTTGAGGAAATTACCCTCCAACCTTGAACATGGAATGCCAACCGGGTCTAATTGGTACAATGCGTCAACCTTGTATTCCTGCGTGGCAGCGTCCAATATCTCCTGTTCAGCGTAAGTCATGCTGCGATTGGCGTCCATCAGCTCGTTAATCATGTCCTGAGTTACGACGGTTTCTGCGGGCAAATCTTTGATGATAACGTTCTTGACGCTGCGGATGCTCTGTCCTCCAACACCGACATAGACTCGAGCTATGTTAGTTTTGAGCGTAGTTTCCAACTTCTTGATGATGTTGGTCAAGCACAATACTGTCTTGTCAATGTTGAAAACTACACCTTTGCGTATGCACGAGGTGGAATCTTCTTTGACAACAGCAAGAATGGAGATGCTTCCATCTGAATTCTTTTTTCCTGCAATACCTGTGATTTTTGACGATCCCAGTTCAATAGCTACGATAAATTCCTTTGCCATACGTTTTTATATCTTTATCAAATCTTTTTGTTCGTGTTATGTTTTTTTGTTCTCACATCCGTTCAGTTGTTTCGTCTTTTGCAGATGATTTGGTTGTCAAACTCCAGGTTGATGTAAGAATATTTGTTCCATCCCGCCTGTGAAAGGCCATATTTATAGAACTTTTCCAGACGTGTGAGCTTCTGCTTGGTGAAGCTCTCAATCAACGAAAGTCGCTTCGTTCGGTCATTGTTCGTGGGCAATTGCCCCAAATAGATAATGTGGTCGCCCACCCTGGGGACCAACTCTATGCCACGATCGGGTAGAACATGTATTTGTTCTATCTGGTTTTTCCAGAGCTCGTTGCCCATCAATGCCTTGCTCAAAGCCGACACATAGTGCGTGGCAAACCATTTGTTGATGTAGCCAGTCGCAATGATGAGATCGCTCGTATAATTGGAGTTGGGCATGATGGCATCCTTGTCATCTAGATAATAGTCGTCACCATTGACCGACTTGATACGCACGATGGGCATTCGTTGCGTGATGCTGATGTTGACATGTCCATTTTGTGTTTTGTAACATTCGGCCGTATTGACAAACGGACTGGTCTTCAACATGTCCTCTATCTTGCGGGCATCCACGTATCTCAGTGGCTTTTCCAGCGGGTAGAGCCTGTGCTTCTCCAGTCGATCCCTGATTTCTGCGGCGTTGATAAAACCATGTTGGGTTTCGTCTGCAATGTCTATGCTCACCTTCGTGCACACGTTGGCCGTCTCATCAGGCTTGTTGAATGCCGTGAAAGCAAAGACCAGATAGATGCCCAGCACCACATCCAGTACGATGGTTATTATCTTTTTCAGGTTTCTTCTCACTTGCTTTCTATGATCTTAGCCATTTGTGGTACATAATTATCCAAGTCACCGGCACCCAATATCACGAGCACGTCGAAGTCGCGTCGCTTCACCAGGTCGAGCACCTCTTCCTTGTGAATCATGCTCTTCTCCTTACAGGTAAGTTCATCGTATATCAGTTGTGACGTTACCCCTTTGATGGGTTGTTCACGAGCGGGATAGATATCGCACAAAATCACTTCGTCCAGCTGGCTCAGTGCTTTGGCAAACTCCTGATAGAAGTCTCTGGTGCGGGTGTAAAGATGCGGCTGAAAGATGGCCGTCACCTTGCGGTCGTGATACAACTCGCGCAGGCTTTTGGCACTTTGGTATATCTCCTTTGGGTGATGCGCATAGTCGGAGAGCAGCACATGGCGGTCGTTCTTGATTTTGAAGTCGAATCTTCGCTCCACTCCATGATAGGTAGACATGCCATATCGCAGTTCTTCGGCCGTGCAACCATTCAGTTGTGCCATGGCCATGGCAGCCACACCGTTCTCGATGTTGATGGGAATGGGCTGACCCAGTTCTACGCCTTCTACATTTTCCAAGGGCGAAATGAAATCGAAAGTGATGTGACCATTCTTAATTTCGATATTCTCTGCATGGAAATCTCCCTTGTCCCTGCTGTAATCATAGATGGTTACGCCCTCCTGAACCGCAGGCTTCATCTCCAAATCCCGATGGATAATCAATGCTCCACCTGGCTGAATGAGGGTGGAATAATGACGGAAACTCTCCAAATAAGCCTCTTTTGTGCCGTAGATATCCAGATGGTCGGGGTCGGTGGAGGTGATCACACTCATCCACGGACGCAGCCAATGGAAACTGCGGTCGAACTCATCGGCCTCGATGATGATATAATCACTCGCATCTGACAGGATGTAGTTGGTGCCATAGTTCTTTGAGATACCTCCGAGAAAGGCATTGCAGTCGACATGACTCTGGTGCATGATGTGTGCGCACATGGTGCTGGTGGTGGTCTTGCCGTGCGTTCCAGCAAAGCACAGTCCCTTGTGTGTCTGTGTCAATGTGCCGAGCACCTGCGCTCGTTTTTGTATCTCAAAGCCGTTTTCCCTGAAGTATTTCAACTCTTGATGGGTTTCCGGAATGGCGGGTGTGTAGACAACAAGGCATGTCTGAGGGTTCTTACATGCATGCGGAATCTCTTCCACACTCTCTTCATAATGAATGAGCATTCCCTCTTTCTCAAGCTGGTTGGTCAGTGCAGAAGGTGTCTTGTCGTAACCAGCCACCACCACACCTTTATGAATGAAGTAGCGGGCGATGGCACTCATGCCAATGCCACCAGCCCCAATGAAATAAACCGACTTGATTTCTGTTATGTCCATTTCTCTTTTCTTCTTTTGTCTTATAAAGTTATCAGAGGTCACAGGTAGTTCGTTCGCTTCGTTCATTGACGTTAGCGTACGTTACCTTTGTTGTTCAATGCCTTTCTTTGCCAGCGTTTTTGTCTACCGGTTCGATGCCAGTTTGATCACCTCATCTGCGATGATGTCGGCAGAATGAGGCAATGCGAGCTTCAAAACATTCTCGCTCAGCGATGCCAACTTACTGTCGTTCTGTACAGTTTCGATGGCTTGTTGCAGCAACATGTCCTTCGCTTCGGAATCTTTGACATAGATGGCAGCGTTCTTGTTGACCAAAGCCATGGCGTTCTTCGTTTGATGGTCTTCAGCCACATTCGGACTGGGAACCAGGATGACGGGCTTGCCAATGAGGCAGAACTCGCTGATAGAACTGGCTCCGGCGCGGCTTATCACCAAGTCTGCCGCCTTGTAGGCAGCCCCCATGTCGCTGATAAAATCAGTTACGTGGAGCATGGGAAGCGGCTCTTCTGCTTGCAAGGCTTTGGTGATGCCTTCGAAATAATATTTCCCAGTTTGCCAAATAAATTGCACACCACTCGCTCTTACCATGTCCAAGTGGCTCATCACGCTCTCGTTAATGGTTCTGGCTCCAAGACTTCCGCCTACCAACAGTACGGTTTTCTTGTCTGGGTCGAGCCCAAACGACTTTCTGGCCTCTTGTTGTGTCAAGGCAGTTTGCAGTACGTTTTGCCGCACGGGGTTGCCTGTCATGATGATTTTGTCGGCTGGGAAGAAGCGTTCCATGCCTTCGTAAGCCACACATATCTTGTCTGCTTTCTTCGCCAACAGCTTATTGGTCACCCCAGCATAAGAGTTTTGTTCCTGTATCAAGCAAGGAATGTGCCGCTTTGCACAAACGTTCAACGTGGGGCCACTGGCATATCCACCCACTCCGACAGCGGCCATCGGCTTGAAGTCTTTGATGATGGCCTTGGCCATGCGCTGACTTTTCCATATTTTGAACAGCACGGAGATGTTCTTTAACAGGTGTTTGCGGTCGAATCCGCAAATGGGTAGTCCTTTTATCTCGTAGCCAGCTTTGGGTACACGCTCCATTTCCATGCGCCCGATAGCCCCCACAAAGAGTATCTTCGCATCTGGACGCTTTGCCTTGATGGCGTTGGCGATGGAGATGGCCGGAAAGATATGTCCTCCCGTTCCGCCACCACTGACAATAATTCTCAATTCGTTATTCATCTAACTCAGATGTATTTAATGGACAAAAGTAATCAAAAAATATGTCTTTTTGTCATGTTTCACCATATTTATTTTAAGCTGTTAGCTGACAAGACTATGCTGTTGCGAGCTTTTCGGACATCACCTCGTCACTGTCGGCGTCTGGTTTTTTCTTGGCCGAACGGCTGACACTGAGTATTGCACCGATGTACACGCAGTTGATGATGGTGGAAGTTCCGCCCTTGCTGACCAGTGGTAACGGCTGTCCGGTAACGGGAGCCAGGCCCACGGCCACGCACATGTTGAACAAAGCCTGCGTCACCAACAACAGTGCCAGTCCCATAGCGAGGAAGGCAGGGAAGTTGTTTTCGCAGCGGTTGGCGATGCGTCCAGTTCTAAAGAGCAGGATGATGTACAGCATGGCCACGAAGAATCCGCCGAAAAGCCCCATCTCCTCGATGATGATGGCATAGATGAAGTCGGAGAAAGCCTGTGACAGGAAGTCGCGTTCTACCGAGTTTCCCGGTCCCTTACCAATGAAGTTCGACGACACGATGGCAATGTTGGCATGCCCTATCTGTGCGTCTTTATCCAAGTCGAATTCCTCCGGAGGGGTCTCTTTGCCAGCTATGAATCGGTCGATGCGCCCTTTCCATGTGTCAAAGCGGTGGAACACAGAGCCAAACATGCTGGGATCTTTCTTTTGTTCCGCCACGGCAACCTGTTCAATATGGTTTGGGTTGGCGTTTTCTTTCTCATGGTCTTCCCCCACAACCATCACCAGCGTGAAGACGGTTAGAATCAACAATGTGACTACCCCCAATGCCTTCCCAAGGATTTTGCCAGGCACTCGCCCGATAATCATCATCATGAAGATGACCATACACAGCAACATGGCCGTGGAAAGATTCTCTACCATGATGAGCGGAATGATGAAAGCACTCACGATGAGGATGTATTTAAAGGCGTTCTTGTCCGCTCCGTGCTCGGTTTGCAAGGCACTTAGTATCTGCGCTGTAGCCAGTACCAGCGCGCCTTTGGCGATTTCGGAGGGCTGAAACTGTATGCCTACGATGCTAATCCACCGCTGGGCACCGTTGGTAGACTGCCCTGCCAGTAAAACCGTTATCAGCGCGACGACGGCTATCAGTAGTAGAAAGGGGGTTACAATCTTGAAATACTTGCATTTGATGTTAAGCGTTACCACCATGGCAAACACGCCCACCAGCAGGATGCCCGTGTGTTTCACGATGGGTGCCCAATAGTGTCCGCCCTTGTAAGTCAGTCCGGCAGAGGCCGAATACACCTCGATGACCGAAATGATGCAGAGGAAGAAAAAAACCATCCAGATGACCTTGTCTCCCTTGAAGATATTTCCTAACGTCTTGTCCATTACAGATTTCTTA
Source organism: uncultured Prevotella sp. (assembly GCA_902488665.1). GTDB lineage: Bacteria > Bacteroidota > Bacteroidia > Bacteroidales > Bacteroidaceae > Prevotella. The sequence goes on from CABTXD010000011.1 coordinate 41,834, forward strand.
CCAAAGTTTTAAACTGTTCGCCCCGATCTTCCATGTTCTTGAACAAATCGAAGCTGGCACAACAGGGACTGAGCAGCACCGTGTCGCCGGGTTTGGCCAACTCGTAACATGCCGCCACGCAGTCTTTCATCGAGTGGGTGTCGCGAATCGGGATGCCCAAGTTGTCGAAATTGTCGTGCAGCTTGCTGTTGTCGGCGCCGAGATACACCAGTGCGACGCACTTTTCTTTCACCAAATCTTTGATTGGCTCATAGTCGTTTCCCTTATCCTTGCCGCCCAGAATGAGGATGGTGGGCGTTCGCATGCTCTCCAGCGCATACCAACAGGCATCCACATTGGTGGCCTTCGAGTCGTTGATGTACTGTACGCCGCCCACCTTGCACACCTTCTCCAGACGATGTTCCACGCCAGGGAAGTCGCTGAGGCTCTTTCTGATGACCTCGTTCCTGATGCCTGCGATGTCGGTGGCAATGCCTGCGGCCAGCGAGTTGTAGATGTTGTGCTTGCCGGTGAGTGCCAGTGCCTCCTGCTCCATGTTGAATGGGGTAGGCTTCTCAATGGTGTATTCGCCCTCTTCGATGTATCCTATCGAGCCTTTCTCCTTGAGTTCAGAGAAGGGGCATTGCACGGCCTTGATGTTATACTTCTTCAATTCGCGCTTGATGATGGGGTCGTCGTTCCAGTAGATGAAGCTGTCTTGCGCGGTTTGGTTCTGTATGATGCGCATTTTGGCGTCCACATAATTCTGCATGCAGTTGTCGTAGCGATCCAAGTGGTCGGGGGTGATGTTCAGCAGGATGGCGATGTCGGCCTTAAACTTGTACATGTTGTCCAACTGGAACGAGCTCAGCTCGATGATGTAGTACTCATGCGGGTCCTCGGCCACCTGCAGTGCCAGACTGCGCCCTATGTTGCCAGCCAGTCCGGCATCGTAGCCAGCCGACTTGAAGATGTGGTAAATCAGCGACGTGGTGGTGGTTTTGCCGTTGCTGCCCGTGATGCAAATCATCTTCGAGTGGGTGTAACGCCCGGCAAACTCTATTTCGCTGATGATGCCGATGCCCTTTGCCATGGCCTTCTGCACCATTGGAGCCTCTTTCGGGATGCCCGGACTCTTGATGATTTCGTCAGCGTTCAGAATGAGTTCGGGGGTGTGATGCTTCTCTTCCCACCTAATGTTGTGCTCATCCAGCGTCTTCTTGTATTTGTCTTTGATTTCACCCATGTCAGAAACAAATACGTCGAAACCTTCTTTTTGGGCTAAGATGGCAGCTCCAACTCCACTCTCTGCTGCTCCGAGAATAACTATTCTTTTCATGTGTTCTACTCCTTTTTTTTATTTACTTGCACCCGCTAATTTGGCTGTTGGCTTTGGTTGTTTGTACAATGTCATTGACTTTGGCCTCCAATCTCCATGACTTTAGGCTCCAATCTCCATGACTTTGCGTGTCAATCTCAATGAGTTTGTAACTATCTCACTTTCAGTGTGATGATGGTCATGGTTGCCAGGATGATGGTGATGATCCAAAAGCGAATGGTGATTTTCGACTCGTGTACGGCCGAATGAGGTTTTCTGATGAGGTATTTGCAGTCGGGATCCAGTTGCGAATCCTGCGTGCGGAAGTTGTCATGGATGGGCGTGCGCTTGAAGATGCGTTGCTTCACCCCTTTGCGTTTGCCCATTTTGTAATAATATACTTGCAACATAACGCTCACACTCTCCACAAAGAAGATGCCGCAAAGGATGGGCAGCAACAGTTCTTTATGAATAATCACTGCGCAAACGCCAATGATGCCGCCGATGGTTAGCGAGCCCGTGTCGCCCATGAACACCTGCGCGGGGTAGGCGTTGTACCACAAGAAACCGATGAGGGCACCCACGAAGGCGCACATAAACACCACCAGCTCTTGCGAACCCGGTATGTACATGATGTTGAGGTACGAGGCAAACTGGATGTGCGAGCTGACATAGGCCAGGATGCCCAATGCCACGCCGATGATGGCCGAGTTGCCTGCGCACATGCCATCCATGCCATCGTTGAGGTTGGCGCCATTTGAAACCGCCGTCACCACGATGATGGTCATCACGACAAACAATATCCAACCGGCCGCTGTCTTGTATTTGCCACACCAACGCATCACGCCCGCATAATCCAAGTTGTGTCCCTTGACAAACGGAATGGTGGTTTTGAGCGACTTGCGCGCATCAGTTCGGTGCTTGATAACCATTTCCTTTCCTTGCTGTTCGATGGCTAAATTTTCGTTGATCTTGACATCTGGAGACGACCAAAGTACCAGTCCGACTATCAATCCGATGCCTACCTGTCCCACAATCTTGTATTTTCCTTTCAGTCCTTCTTTGTTTTTGCGGAATATCTTGATGTAATCGTCCATGCCACCGAGGAAACCCAGCCAAAGTGTTGTCACGATCATGAGGATGAGGTAGATGTTTCTGAGTCGGCCCAAAAGCAACACGGGGATGACAATGGCGGCAATGATGATGACACCACCCATGGAAGGAACGCCAATCTTGTTGACGCCAAAGGGGTCGATGGAGGCATCACGTTGCGTCTCGGTGATTTGTTTCTTGCGCAGGTACTTGATGAATCGCTCACCAAACCAGGCCGAGATGACCAGCGAAAAGATGAGGGCAAGCAGGGCCCTGAAGGAGATGTAACCCCAGACATGAGCTCCCGAGATGCCGTATTGCTCTAAGAATCTGAAAAGATAGTATAACATGCTGTGTGCTGTTTATTTTGTTGTTCAATGACGATGTTACTGTGCAAAGATGTCGCGCAGCACTTCTTTGTCGTCAAAATGATGTTTCACGCCCTTGATTTCCTGATACGTTTCGTGTCCTTTGCCAGCAACAAGAACCACGTCTTGCTTCTGTGCCAGCATGCAGGCCGTGCGGATGGCCTCCTTACGGTCGGTGATGGTCAGCACCTTTTTCAGGTCTTGCGCATCCAAACCCGCTAACATGTCGTTGATGATGTCTTGTGGATCTTCAAAACGGGGGTTGTCACTGGTAATGATAACCTTGTCACTAAGCTGTACAGCCTGCTTCGCCATGAGTGGTCGTTTGCCCTTGTCGCGGTTGCCCCCGGCACCACAAACGGTGATGATGTGCCCCTTTCCGTCGACCTCGTGAATGGCCAAGAGCACATTTTTCAATGCGTCGGGTGTATGAGCGTAGTCTACGATGGCCGTAAACCCTTCGGGCGACTGCAACGTGTCCATGCGCCCGTTGACGGTGTGCAAGGTGCTCATGGCGATAAGTGTCTCTTCGCGTTGCTTGCCCAGCATGCGTGCGGCACCGTAAACGGCCAGCAGGTTGCTGACATTGAACTTGCCCGTGAACTGTACCCCAACCTCCTGACCGTCAATCTCCAGGTACATGCCTTGAAAATGGCATTCGATGATGCGCGCTTTGAAGTCGGCCATCGACTGGATGGAATAGGTCTTGACGGTGGCTTTGGTGTTCTGCACCATCACCATGCCGTTCTTGTCATCGGCGTTGGTAATGGCAAAAGCCGACTTGGGTAGGCCGTCAAAGAATGATTTCTTGGCGTTGCGGTAGTTCTCGAAGGTCTTGTGATAATCCAAGTGGTCGCGTGTGAGGTTGGTGAAGATGCCTCCCGTGAAGGTAAGTCCGCCGATTCGCTTCTGTGCAATGGCATGTGATGAGCACTCCATGAATACATATTCGCAACCGGCAGCCAGCATCTTGGCTAACAATTCGTTGAGTTCAATAGGATCGGGGGTGGTGTGGTCGGCAGGAATCTCCTGCTCTTCGATAAAATTGCAGACCGTAGAAAGCAGTCCACACTTGTGTCCCAACTTTCTGAATAGATTATATAATAAGGTGGCAACGGTGGTCTTTCCGTTGGTACCTGTGACACCTACCAGCTTGAGGTGTTTGGTAGGGTCGCCAAAAAAGCGAGTAGCAACTTTCCCTACCTCGTCTTCTGTCGATTTCACCACCGCGTAGGTGACGTTTGGTTGTGGCTGTTGTGGCGCTTCTTCACATAAGATGGCGGCGGCTCCCAGCTCTATGGCTTTGGGTATGTATTGATGACCGTCCACCTGTGTGCCCTTGATAGCAACGAACAGGTTGCCTGGTTTTACTTTGCGGGAGTCGATCTCCACGCCTGTGATGTTGACATTGGCTTCGCCGATGATGGCAGATGTCTTGATGCCTTTAATCAATTCACTGAATGTCATATAGGTAATTTCTTATAAATGTTACTGTGTTGTATTGCCAAATCTATTGCAGTGTCAGGTGGCATACGTCGCCTTTCTTGATGCCATGGCCTGGTTCCAGACTCTGACTGATAACCTTTCCGCGTCCGTCGAGCTTGACTTTGACGCCTCGGCTCTCCAAGATATAAACGGCATCACGCGCACCCATTCCCTCAACATTGGGGATGAATTTGTGGCCATGCACCTTTACTTTCCTGAGTTTGACAACCGTATTGTTCTGTATTTCAGCTGAACCCCAGATGGGATTGCCCTTGGTGTATGAGCCAGACCAATCTTGATTGGCATTAATTCCCAAGTGACTGAGCACGTAGTTGGCTGCGAGGACATTGCCATTTTTTACATCTGGCAACAAAATCGATGTGGAATCTTTGGCATCTTTTACATCAAGTTTGAGGTCTTGGGCCATGATACCCTCTGAAATGTGATGAAATACGACACCACTCATGCCACCCCCTGATGCGGGAAGTCCCGACTTCTGGATGCAAACAATGCAGCTGTAGCGAGGCTTGTCAGCGGGGAAATAGCCGGCAAAGCTCAGCAAGTAGTTGGTTCGTCCTACCTTATATCCACCAGAACCCTGTGAAATTTGTGCGGTACCAGTCTTGCCGGCCACCTTGAAGGATGGCGATCCGGCTTTCTTGCCCAATCCTTGGCTGACCACATGTTCAAGAATCGTTTGAATTTCGCCAAGTGTTTTGGGCTTACATATCTGTGATCGGAGTACCTTGGGCGGAAACTCTATTAACACTTCTCCATTTTTCACCACCTTTTTTACAAAGCGCGGTTGCATCATCTTGCCGTTGTTGGCAATGGCATTGTAAAACGTAATCATGGAAATGGGGGGAATTTGTGTTTCGTATCCGATGCTCATCCAGGGCAAAGCAGTCTTGCTCCAGTTGAGCCATTGTCCGCGTTTGTTTTTCTTGGGCAGACGGATAACGGCAGGAGATGAACCCACTAACGGAATATTCAGGTTGTCGGCCAGCCCCGTTCGATAGATTCCTCGTACGAATTTCTCGGGCTGATCTTTATAATTGTCATCGATAATGCGGCTGATACCGATGTTGGAGCTGTATAGAAGAGTCTGTGGAAGCGTTAACAAACCATAGCCGCCCCTACGCCAGTTGTGGTCTTTCATGTGTCTGCCATACATCGGCCAAACGCCACCGGCAGTCTCTACTCTGGCCGTGGTGTCCACAACGCCGTCATCAAGAGCTGTCATAATCGAGGCAACCTTAAACACGGATCCAGGTTCCAGCAGGTCGCTGACGGCATGATTCTTTACTTCTCGGTATTCACCATCAAAGCATTTTTCCATGTTGACGATGGCCTTGATGTCGCCGGTAGCCACCTCCATGACCAGTGCCACACCAACATTTCCATTGATTTTCTTCAGCTCGTCGATGACAGCTCTTTCCGCAAGGTCTTGCATGCCAACGTCAATGGTTGTGACAATGTCTGCTCCATCGACAGGAGGTGTGTCCATGATGTCAAGAAACTTGTTGAGAACCTTGCGACGATGCACGATGCCATTCTTCCCACGGAGAATGGAGTCGTAGGACAACTCCAGTCCAAACCGCGCCGTGTCTTTGGCTCCATACATGGCACCCACGGTTCTTCCAGCCAGCGAACCATAGGGACGTTGTCGCGCATTGAATTCTTCGTAGTGGAAACCGCTGGCATATTTAGAAAGACTGAGCAAGGGTAGCGCTTTTACTTCTGTAAAAGTGTTGTAGTCGATGCGCTTTTTCCAAATAGGCCAATGGCGGCTTTGTTTCTTCCTTCCCTCTTCCAACTCGGCTCTGAATGCACTGGCAGGCTTTTCTGGAAAGATGGTTGCCAGACCTTGACAGATAGAATCAATCTTCTCATCCCATAGCGTGTCGGTTTTTGACTCATGCAAGGTTTTGAAGTCCATGTACACCTTGAACTCGGGTAATGAACTGGCCATGAGTTCACCATTGCTGCTAAGAATGTTGCCTCGCATAGGTTTGATGTCTACACTGTCGCGCTTTACGCGATTGGCCACTTTGGTCCAATAGGTGCGCTTGGCGGTCATGATATAGACTGTTTTGCCAACCACGGCAAGTGCTATCAATGTCATCATGATGGCGAGGGCACTGTAGCGGGGCATTATCTTTTTATAATCAAACTTATTCATTCAGCAGGAACTGTGATGATGTATGGTGGTTGGTTTGCTATTTTGAGGACGCTGTCCTTATTGTTCTTCAACATTTCGAGTACGTTGCTCTCTCTGCTCTTTTCCGTCAGTTGGCTACTGGTAGACAAGGCTTTGTATCTGGCATCTTGCAACTCTTTCTGTAATTGGTCAATTTCAATGAGGTGCTGCTGCACGCTGTATCGGTTTGAAATGTAGATGATGATGAAAAAAGTGATAAGCAGTACGACCCAGATTTGCTTGCGGATAGTGGAAGTGGTCAAAATGTCTCCGCCAAGAATCTTCTTCAAGGTGAAATTTTTGGACAGTGGAGCCTCTCCTTCTCTGGCTTGCTCTAGGATTACTTCCTTGAGTGTAGGACCCTCATCTGCAACTTCCTTTTGGTTGGTCGCAGATTCTTCCACTTGTTTTCCTTCTGAAACCGACAAGATGGGTTTTGATTCTTTGTCTATATCTTCTTTTTTCATTACTTCTTTTCAGCGATTCTTAACTTCGCACTTCTGCTTCTTGGGTTTCGTTGTTGCTCATCCTCAGCAGGTACAATCACTTTTTTGTTGATTAGTGAGAAAGGAGTTGTAGTCTTCCCGAAAAAGTCCTGCGTCATTTTTCCTTCCACATTGCCAGTCTTCATCATATTTTTGACGATTCGATCTTCCAGAGAATGATAGGTGATGACAGACAATCTGCCTCCTGGTCGAAGCAGTTGCTTGGCACCTTCAAGCATTTCTTTTAAGGCTTCCATCTCGTGGTTCACTTCGATGCGCAGAGCTTGGAATAGCTTAGCCATGTCTTTCTTTTCTCGTTCTCTTTTGAATAGGGGTGCTGTGGCTTGGATGAAGTCCTGTGTGGTCACAATCATCTTTTCGGTTCGCGCTTTCAACAGGAGCGAGGCGATGCGTCGAGCGTTTCTCAATTCTCCATAAAGGTAGAAAACATCGGCGAGGCGTTCTTCGCTGTATGTGTTCACAATGTCGGCAGCTGTGATGTCCGCTGTCTTGTTCATGCGCATGTCGAGCGGTGCGTCGAAGCGGAAAGAGAACCCCCGACTTTCGTCATCAAAATGATGACTGGACACGCCTAAGTCAGCCAACAGTCCGTCAATCTGCTCTATTTCGTAGTATCGCATCCAGTTCTTGAGATATCTGAAGTTTGAGCGTACGAACGTAAAGTTGTCTTGTTGCAGCAGTTCATTGCCCTTTTGATGGATGTTTTTCTCTGCATCCAGATCCTGATCGAAGCTGAACAAGTGGCCATTTTTCCCCAGTTGGCGCATAATCTGCATGGAGTGTCCACCGCCTCCGAAGGTTACATCCACGTAAATCCCATCGGGCTTGATGTTCAACCCCTCAACGCTCTCTTGTAAGAGAACCGGCACATGGTATGTTTCTGCTGTCTTGATGCTCATTTTTATTCAGTCTCTTTGGTTGGCTCCGAGCCTTTGCTCATGATTTCTTGCAGAGCCTTGCCAAACTCCTCTGGCTGCATGAAAGGATTCTCTGTCACGTCGTTGCACCACATCTCTATGGTGTCGTCCATGCCAATGAATTTTACAGCCTGTTCGATATTTGCCATTTTTAGGTAACGCTTCGGTATCAATAAACGCCCATTGGCGTCGAGTGACAACAACTCAACGTCGGAAACAAACTGACGGAAGATGAGCTGTTCTTGCGCATTCCAGCGTGAAAGGCGTCTTCTCAAGGTGTCTAACTGTGCGTTCCACACGGATTCAGGATAGAGGGTCAGGCACGATTGGAACACGTCTTTCCGCAAAACGAGGCTCTCTTCGCCTGCTCCTTGCAGTACTTTCCTGAACGTTGCTGGCAAGAACACTCTGCCCTTGGCGTCTATCTTTGCTTCTATATTTCCTAAAAATCGCATGTGTACCTCTTTATATGCATATCGATATTTGTCGTCAAAGATACATATTTTTCCCCACATTTCCCCACTTTCATACATAAAATGATGAGAAAATCGTATTTTTAGTTTATTTAACGTATTTTATTCTCTTCGATTACTCGATTCGATAGTTTCTACTTAACTCAGATCAATCATTCAAAATGATATCTGTAACTTCCATGAAACATCTGTTTCGTCGTGTGACAACGGTATAACAGATTAGATAATTTTTGAACATTTTTGCATAAAAAAGCGGCATAATACAAAAAGTTATGTTATTTTTGCAAATAAAGTTTTTTGACCTAAATGAGTGACGTAACAAAGAAAACCATAGACATCGATGACATCTTGCGGAGTAAACTTGGCGATAAGGCTAAATATGTTCCACATTTTGCAACCCGTTGGCTCAAGAAGATTACCCATCAAGATGAGGTGAATCAATTTCTTTGGGAAAGCAAAGACTTGACAGGAGTTGATTGGCTTGAAGCGTGTGTCCAATATCTGGATGTTACCTTGGAGGTCAAAGGTAGGGAAAATCTGCCGAACCAACAAGACGGTCGACTATACATCTTCGCATCAAATCATCCGCTAGGTGGTGCTGACGGGGTCGCTTTGGGCGCTATCATCGGCCGACGTTATGACGGTCGCATTAAATACCTGTTGAATGATTTGCTGATGAATCTGCCGGGACTGCGCCCCTTAGGTATTGGCATCAACAAAACTGGTAAGCAAAGCCGCAACTTCCCCGCAATGGTAGATGAGGCCTTCCAAAGTGATAACCACATCATCATGTTCCCAGCCGGCCTCTGCTCACGTAAAATTAATGGTCAAATTCGGGACATTCCCTGGAAGAAAACCTTCATCACCAAGAGTGTTGAATATCATAGAGACGTGGTACCCATTCATTTTGAGGGGCGAAACTCAGACCGGTTCTATCGTATTGCCAATATCTGTAAGGCCCTAAAATTGAAGTTTAACGTGGCGATGCTGTTTCTTGTAGATGAAATGTATCGCAACAGACACAAGACATTCCGCGTCACGATTGGCAAACCGATACCTTGGCAAACCTTTGATAAGCGTAAGAATGCGCAGCAATGGGCACAGTACGTACAAAATAAAGTATACCAACTGCAACCGACACAAACAGCAGAATAGAGATAACTGAAATATCAATCAAGCGTTGAGAGATCCTATTTGAGAGAATCCCATACTCGCAATGAACGGTCCTTCTTCGTCAATCCTCTAAGAAACCATGCAAGAAGAGATTATCCAGCCCATCGATAGGGAGCTGTTGAAAGCTGAATTGACGCCTGAGAAGCGGCTCCGGATGACGAACAAAAGCCACAACAAGATTTTCGTGGTCACAGCCCATGATTCACCCAACGTGATGAAAGAGATTGGACGATTGCGCGAAATTGCCTTTCGTACCGCTGGCGGAGGCACTGGAAAGTCCATGGATATCGATGAATTTGATACTTGCGACAACTGTTACAAGCAGCTGATTGTGTGGAATCCCGATGCGGATGAGATTATCGGAGGCTACCGATATCAGTACGGTTCCAACTGGGAATTGGACGACAATGGGCAGCCTAAGTTGGCCACCAGCCACCTCTTCCATTTCTCGGATAAGTTCCTGAAAGACTATATGCCCTATACCGTAGAACTGGGAAGGTCTTTCGTGGCGTTGGAATATCAAAACGTGCGTAGCAACTCCAAAAGCATCTTTGCCTTGGACAACCTGTGGGATGGCCTCGGCGCACTGACCGTTCTCAATCCTAATCTCAAGTATTTCTTCGGTAAGATGACGATGTACCCTTCTTATATCCGCAGGGGACGTGATATGATTTTGTATTTTTTGAAGAAACATTTTGATGACAAGGATCACCTCATCGTGCCCAGAAATCCTTTGGAGTTACAGGAAGATCCCAAAGAATTGGAAAAGTTGTTCTCTGAAACGGATTTCAAGTCAGATTACAGAATCCTCAACAGAGAGATACGTCAATTGGGATACAACATCCCTCCCTTGGTCAATGCCTACATGGGGTTAAGTCCTACGATGAAGCTTTTTGGCACTGCCATTAACAATGGATTCGGTGATGTGGAAGAAACAGGAATCCTGATTGCTGTAGACGAGATATTGGAGGATAAACGTGTGCGCCATATCGATAGTTTCATCAAGGAGCACCGCGAGTCGCTTGAAATCACTTCGGGTGTCAACAACATTATTTACAAGGAAAACAACAACAAGTCATAAGCAGCCAAAAGTTACAATTAGTAGTGGCTGGCACGCGCATGCTTGTTCATCTGCACCATCTTCAACAGTCGGAATTTGCAGAATCCTAGCTGTAGAAGGTGGCGTATTTAATTCACTAAATCAATAATATTAACTAACAAGAACCATCAGACATGAGAAAAATTTCAATGGCATTACTGGCTTTCGCCGGCATTTTTGGCATGATGTCCTGTACGAAAACTGACAATGCAACAACAGAAGACCTGACAAGTTATGTCGAGCCACGCATCGGAACGGCGCACTGTCGTTATTTCCACATGGCTCCCGGTGCCTTACCTTTCGGCATGGCCAAGCCCGGTCCGTCTACCAATGGACACTATGGGAATAAGTCTGGCTGGGAGGCAACGGGTTATGATTATCGTGACACCAGCATCGAGGGATTTCCCTGCCTGCACGAATTCCAGATTGGTGGCATCACCCTGATGCCAACCGTGGGGAAACTGTTCACCGTTCCAGGCGACACAGCCATGACGGGCGAGCGCAAAGGCTACCGCTCACGCTTCTCACACGATGACGAAGTGGCTACGGCTGGCTACTACTCTGTGCTGCTCAAGGACTACAATGTCACGGCCGAAATGACGGCTACCACGCGTGTTGCCTTCCAGCGTTACACCTTCCCGGCCAGCAAGGAGAGCCGCATCCTCTTTGACATTGGTAACCGTCAGGGCGAAAGTGGTGCCGTAAAGGATGCCTCGGTGCAGATTAAGGACAACGGAACCGTAGTCGAAGGCTGGGTGATTACCCTGCCTGAGTATGTAAAGAAATACCAGCCGGGCGCCGAAGTCCCCTTGTATTTCCATGCCGTTATCGACAAGAAGCCTGTTGGGGTAGGTACTTTCAACGGCGAAACCGTTAAAGCTGACTCGCTGTCCACCACGGGATTGGGCGCGGGTGCCTATCTGACGTTCGAGACAACCGATCAGGAAAAGATTACCGTAAAGGTGGGTGTGTCTTACACTTCGGTGGAGAATGCCCAGAAGAACCTTGAGGCTGAAGCGCAGGACATGGCTTTTGACGAGGCTAAGCAGCAGTCGCATGATATTTGGAATGAGCATTTGAGTCGCATTGCGGTAGAAACAACGAACAAGGATGACAAGGTGAAATTCTACACTGGATTGTATCATGCCATCTTGGGTCGTGGTATTGCCAGTGACGTAAACGGCGCTTATCCCAAGCACGATGGCACTGTGGGCCAAATAGAGATGAAGGATGGCAAACCTGCTTTCAACCTTTACAATACGGATGCCATGTGGGGCGGTCAATGGAATCTCACCCAAGTATGGATTATGGCTTACCCAGAACACATGTCCGACTTCATCAGCAGTCATCTTCAGGTGTATAAAGACAGTGGATGGCTGGGCGACGGACTGGCCAACAGCCGTTATGTATCGGGCGTGGGAACCAATCAACTCAGTTTGATGATTGCAGCGGCTTATGCTTGTGGCATCCGTGATTTCGACGTGAATCTTGCCTACGAGGCTTGTCGAAAGAACGAGTTGGATGGTGAGAACCGACCCTTCGGAGCTGGAAAGTTCGATACCAAGCAATTTGTGCAGTATGGGTACGTTCCTCATCAAGACTCGGGTGAAGGATCAGACGAGATGTTCATGTTCTCTGCTTCACACACCTTGGAGTATGCTTTCGGCGCATGGGCTACCGCACAGATGGCCAAAGCGTTGGGAAAGACAGATGACTATAAGAAGTTGATGGATCTTTCCAAGGGTTGGGAACGCATCTATGACACGTCAACCAACTTTGTTCGTCCGAAGAAGGCCGATGGTAACTTCATTGAGAATTTTGACCCGATGCAGGTATGGCGCGGCTTCCAGGAAGGAAATGCTTGGCAGTACACATTCTATGCACCGCACGATGCCAAAGCGTTGGTGGCTAAGGTGGGTGCCGAAGAATTCAACAACCGTTTGGACAGCATCTTCACCCAGTCGCAGAAGCTTATCTTCAGCGGTGGTACTGAGGTGGGTGCTTTCGCCGGATTAAAGACGCTTTACAACCAAGGCAACCAGCCTTGTCTGCACATCTCATGGCTGTTCAACGAGGCAGACAAACCATCGCACACTCAGAAGTGGGTGCGTGCCATCTTGGACGAGTTCTATGGGATAGATGGCATCCATGGCTACGGCTACGGACAGGATGAAGACCAGGGTCAGTTGGGCGCTTGGTTCGTACAGTCGTCTATCGGCATGTTCGATGTCAAGGGACTCACGGCCGAGCAACCGTCCTTTGGTTTAGGTAGTCCTTTGTTCGACAAGATTACCATTCGTCTGAACAAGGATTATTATAAGGGTGACAAGTTTGTCATCAACGTGAGCAACAACAGCAAGGAGAACATCTATGTGCAAGAATACAAGCTCAACGGAAAGACGCTCAACAGCGCTTACTTGCCTTTCGCAACCTTCGCCGAGGGCGGCACACTGGATGTGACCATGGGCAATACGCCTAAGGACAAGTATTAAAAGAAACTCTCTTTGGGCGCACCGCAAAGGCGGTGCGCCGCTGAAAACGAAGCGTGCCAGCCCCTTGATTAGCCAGGGGTAGGCACGCTTTCCTCATGCTGTCCAGGTTGCCCAGTGCTGGAAGTTTCGCTATTTACCTGGCTTCGTCAACTTCGTCAGAACAATTTTGCCTCTACAGGGCGCAGTTCTTCAACGTGCACCTATGAGGGTGTATCAAACAAATCACAAATGAAGAGAACCGCCTTTGAAAATAGTATTTCGGTAATTGCAATTACGAAAAGGCGACTTAGTCACTTCTAAACGACTAAGATAAGTGACTAAGATAAAGCCCGTACGTACTTTTGATTTCTACTGTTGGGCTTTTCAGGTATTGTCATTTCAAGAAATCCATTCTCTATTAAAGGGTCGATATATCGACTTTTAGCGTTATTACGGTGCTTTAGTCCCAAGTGCGCCATAATCTCCGTGAGACTTTTCGGGCGTTCACAGAAAGCCAATACCTCGTTCATCGTTTCTGTTGACTTAGTCGCTGACTTAGTCACTTTTTCTCCGTCAGTGACTAAGTTAAGTGACAAAGATGGTTGCACCATCACTTCGAAAGCTGTAATTTTACCTACATTGAAGACAGGTTCTGGATTTCCGTTGTCTCTTAGCATGGTTTTGACACGCTGAATGCCTCGATTGAACATATTCACGTATTTCATTCCACGCATAGCTTCTGCGATGATAGGGTTTCGATAATCGTTGACTGTTGGGAAGTTTTCGGGACGAGCTTCTCCGTACAAGCCTCCTGCATTGAGAATTTCAATCCGATTACTGAACTGGTATATTCTGATAGGCATGTTTGACTGATAGTCACGGTGCATACAGGCATTCATCAGCAACTCTCGAAGTGCTAACTCAGGGTAGTTAAACACAGTCTGTTCTCGCAGCATACTCACCGGCATCGGACGTGCCGTGACAATAGCATCTTTCACAAAGCTTTCCAGCTTAGGCAGTATAGAGCATAGACTGCCCCGAATCTGTCTTTCGTTAAGAATTTCACTTCCTGTGTCCTCTCCTGCGAAATGTACATATTGAACATAACAACCATGCAGGAAGAAAGAGGCATTTTTCCCGAAAAGAATAATGGCGGCATTTGTAGGGCAATCGTTGGCAGTGTCATAAAGATGGATTGCTGCTAATTGTTCTTGTAAAGACCGTTTATCCGTCATCAGGATATCAGTGTCTATTATCTGTGGGAGATATTCCTGCTTGATAAACTGGACATCAATATCCTTTAGTGATGAACCGAAACAAGGCATGGCATCGAATGAAGCCATATAAGATGTCCTTTTTTCCAAAAGCACTCTTTCTTCTGACTCCGTGGCAATATCCCGACGAGGTCCTATACGAATAAAGGTGCGTCCACGATAACGCACTGGCGGAATTAAAGCGGGTGACACCTCTACGACAAGCAAATCGCCTTCGGCAAACTCAAACTTTTCTACAGACATAATTGGTAAGGGCAGTATATTGCCGTCAGAACGAATCCCCGCTATTTTCTTCATCAAGGTATCATCTACTCTTAGCCCAGATAAAGTTCCATTGTCATGAACGCCTAAAATAAGATAACCTTTTTTCCGACAGTTCGGTAAATCATTTGAAAATGCACAAATAGCCTCCTGAAACTTATCCATGTCGCCTGTAGAAATTGTACGCTCTATTCTGTAGGTCTCTGTGCTGCGTAAAAGTTCAAGAACTTCATCTTTTGTTACCATATCCTTTACTGTATATTCTCATTAAATTTCAAGCTGTCAAGCATCGGGACGGAATTCGTCTTGCCCATTCTTACAGGTAAATTCTGCCGTAAAATGGAAGGTATTATTGTTAGGATGCTCAAAAGTAAGAATTTCACACCATAACTGCAAGCAAAAAAGGTTATTATTGAACAACATTGATACTTTCTTGTATTTTGAGTATTTTTCGGTAGCTATAGTGTATCTTTATGACACAAATCAAGGTGTCTATGCCTTGCCGCGGCAAGGTCAATGGGTTTGCCGTGCAAGGTCAATGCTATTGGCAGTCAAAGTCAATGGGTTTGATAGTCAAAGTCAATGGGTTTGTAAAGGGTTCTATATCAGTGTGTTGTAAAGGATGTTTGCAAAGTGAGAAGCGAGTCGTGGCACTGCCGGCATCAAATAACTGGTAGGGAGATACCGTTAATCTTCTGATAGATGTCTAAGGCATAGACATCGGTCATGCCGCTGATGTAGTC
>CABTXD010000012.1:0-56966 GCA_902488665.1 uncultured Prevotella sp.
GAATCCTTCAACGCAAAAGTCAAAGCCTTCAGGGCACAGTTCAGGGGAGTAACGGATATTCCTTTCTTCCTTTACAGGCTTATGAAATTATGTGCATGAGGGAGAGGGTTGCAACTGGGTTTTACGACTGACCCGAAACAACACTTTGCCTATCAACAGATAGGTGATTGCCTCACAAGAGCATGCATATTGGCACCTAAAAGCAATGCTTGTGGCAAGAAAGATGATGAAAAAGATGGACGAAAGAGTATGATATTCGTGTAACAAACTGTATTATAGGTATATACGAAACCAGCTTATATTTGGCTTATTTGCGACAACAGATCGGTCTACTTGCAAATAAGCCAAGCACAGAGAAGTTGATTGTCAAGAAAAATCATCATCTATCGCCCACGCATCCTGCACGTAAACACGCTTGCATTCATGACGATAAAGAAGGTGTAATGCGATAATGTGACAGGCACCTGGATGACGTGAAGTAAAAAACGGCTTACATCTTTCGCGCCATTAAGCCCAACAAAGAATTTTTAGCACAGCAACGAGAAATCTTGTCTTACATTCTTTTAAAATGTAACAACAAGCTGTACAGCCTTCTAGACAGGCGTGTCTTCGGGCCGCTCAGTAAAAATATCGTCGGCAGAGGTAATCTCATCAAGGTCGAACCACTGACTCATTTTTGCCTTGGCCTTTTGCTTAACCTCGTCAGAAACATCCCCCCAAACTTTATGGAGTACGTAAATCAATACCGCCAAGTCGTCACTGAGGCCTGCAATGGGGATGGCATCTGGCACCACGTCAAGCGGACTGATGAGATAGCCCAACGCTCCAATGATGATGGCTTTATCCCTAACCGACACCTTGTCGTTCTCTAAGGTGTAATAAAGAATGAGTGCGGCATAGACAAGCTTTGCACCCGCACGCTTTGCAATGCGTGATATTTTCTCGACAAAACCAGAGTTAGAGAACTTGTCTTTATACTTCATAAAATCTGGCAAATTCATTTCCATACGTTAATCCTTTCTACTGTTATAATGATGAAGCAGATTAAACTCAACAATCATTTAGTTTATAATTTGCTGGTAAGATACCAATACCTAATTAAATAACGGGTATTTTCACGCATTATTATTTGTTTGCATGACTTCTTGGGGGAACAATGCCCTGATTGGAACATCCCGCAACTGATCCAAATAGGTCTTGCGTAAATCGAACAGATGCTTCCAATCTGTTGAAGTGAGTTGCTCGTGCAAATCAAGTTGCATGTCCCACCGCCCCAAAGCTTCCAATCTATCGACCATGTTGCCTACCGTTATATGATCCAACGTCTGTGCGGGCTGGTAGATTAGGTCGCCATCATGATCTTCATGACAAACGCTCGAATTGATGAGATTCACCTGCACCAAATTGTACAACAAGTCGTTGGTGACGCGAATCGGAATGTTTGTTTCTAATTTTAATTCAAGAGCGGTATAGGGTTTCTTCCCCTCAACGAATCGGTTGCATATCTTACTGAGCAGCACAGCACTCATCAAGAGCCGATAGCGATGACTAATTTCATTTGGATTGGCCATAAAGGCTAAATCTTCCAAGTTCTGATTGGTGTAGCACAGTTGTGCGCCAAACAAACAAATGGTCCACGATATCTGCACCCAAAGCATGAACAATGGCAGTGCGGCAAACGATCCGTAAATGGCATTGTAACTGGACAGCAGCATCTGGCCATGGATATAAAATAACTGAAGCACCTGCATGGCCACGCCGGCGAGGATACCTGGCACGATGGCTGCGGTAATTTTGACCTTGGTGTTGGGCATAAAGACGTACAAGCCGATGAACACGCACGACATGATAACGAAAGGCATCACCTTCAAGCCTATCTGCAACATGGGTGCTAGCAGCATATAGCCTTGCGCACGGTCGACGAATGCGGTCATAAAGATGGAGATACCAGAAATCAAGACAATCAAGATGGGCATTAAGAAGACCATGGCAAGATAGGCGGTGACGGTACGGAACAGCGTGCGTTCGTGCTTCACCTGCCAAATGTTGTTGAAAGTTTGCTCAATCGTTCGCGTCAACCGAAGCACCGTCCACAACATGAATAGCAAGCCTACACCAAGGATAACACCACTTTGCGTGTGCACCAAATACGAATTGACGAAGCCGATGATGATCTCAGCGGCTTGTGACTGGCCTGACAAGGCATTACGAAACCACTGTTCGATGTACTTAGAAAAACCGAAACCTCGTGCCACAGCAAAAACTACCGCACAGATGGGAACAATGGCCAACAACGTGGAATAAGTGAGTGCGGCAGCTAAATCGCCCGTTCCCTTGGTGAGGAAGAACTTGACAGCTAATGATAATTTTTTGACGATGCTAACGAGCAGATATTGCACAGGCGACACGTCTTTGGGAGTAATGCGCCAGATATCTACCGTCAGGAAGCGCTGAACTTGCTGTATATACTTGTTCATAGATTTTACTTCATTACAAGACAAAGCACGTGTGTCTTGCCTTGGTTACGCGAAATGGTTTCAAAAAAATAAGAAGTGTTCCTATAAGCCGGGTTCTGTAACCAACGATGTTGGCGCTCTGCCATTTATCTACTTTGGAAGTCACCCTCCAACTCTAGCATTCTACCCTCCATTGTACGCGAACGTTTAGGCGGACAACCTTCAAACAATGGTATACGCGAACTTGCAACCTCCAGATGGTACAGCCTGATGATCACCCATCAGCTGGTGGTCTCTTACACCACCTTCTCACCCTTACCCTTGCGGGCGGTCATTCTCTTCTACCGACACCTACTGTCACCAATAGCTTCTATTTTCAGAAGTGGAGCGTCCTTTGTTGCCCGGACTTTCCTCTCGTATCCAAAAGATACCAGCGGCAGAGCCGGAACACTTACTTATGAGCGCAAAGATAGTAAAAAATACAGAGATGAAGTGTTGAAACAAAAAGTTTTTACTTCTGGGGCATTGAAGTGCAACGAGAAAGCACATCAACAGAAAACCATTATACACACGCGTCCAAACGTCTGACATGATCATCGCTTAATCATTTGGGTAAACCTAAATCTTTGAGGATAATTGAAAAACAAAGTCCCTCGAATCTTCAATATTTGTAAAAACACATGACAATGACTTAAGAGCCGTTAATGTGTTAAATCGAATTGTTAAATTGGAATAAAGAAAATAGACAAAATGGCAGATTAACGTTTTTTGCGCTTAAATTTGCATCAGTTATAAACAAATGACAGAATGTTGCTTGCCATCTAAAAGGCAGAACATTCTCGATGAAAGAAATAAAGAACAATTAAATCATATTTAAATGAAAAAGTATTCTAACTATTTGCTAACAGCAATGTGCCTCATCGCACTTGCTTTTTCAGCCGGCTCGTTTATTAAGGTGAACGCAGCTGGCGATCAAGTTCCTGCTGCAGGACAACCAGTAGACTTAACCTATGCTGCTGATAAAGCATTGCCGGCAGTGGTTCACATTAAATATGTACAGAACTCGAAGACCAGAACCGTGGAGGTACCGATCAATCCTTTCTCTGATTTCTTTGGTTTTCCATTCGATTTCTTCGGACAAGGACAAGGTGGAACTCAAAAGCGACAAATGCAAACACCACCGAAGAGAGCAACTGGTTCGGGCGTGCTGATTTCAGAAGATGGATATATCGTTACGAATAACCACGTGGTTGAGGGTGCTGACGAACTAACTGTCACATTGACAGATAACAGAGAGTTCTCTGCAAGAGTGGTTGGTACCGACAAAACTACCGACCTGGCACTCATCAAGATTGACGGAAGCAAACTTCCTACCCTCCCCATTGGTGACTCTGACAAACTGAAAATTGGCGAATGGGTAATTGCCGTTGGCAACCCATTTGGTCTAAACAATACAGTAACGGCTGGAATTGTCAGTGCAAAAGCTAGATCTTTGTACGCCAATGGTGTAGAAAGCTTTATCCAAACCGACGCTGCCATCAACGCAGGTAACTCGGGTGGCGCCCTGGTTAACGCACAAGGAGAGCTGGTAGGCATCAATGCCATGCTGTATTCTCAAACGGGTTCGTATGCCGGTTATGGATTCGCTATTCCGACAAGCATCATGAACAAAGTGGTGAGCGACCTCAAGAAATTTGGAACTGTGCAGCGTGCAATGCTCGGAATTCAAGGACAAGACGTGCTGAACTATATCAACATGCAAAAAGATCAGGACAAGGATGTAGACCTGGGAACCAACTCTGGCGTATATGTTGCTAAGGTTGAGAGCGAAGGAGCAGGTGCTGAAGCTGGCCTGCAAGAAGGCGATGTCATCACCAATCTGGATGGCAAAAAGATCAACAAGATGGCTGAACTGCAGGAAATCATCTATAGCAAGCGTCCAGGCGAGAAGATAACTATCACTTATCTGCACAACAAGAAAAAGAACACCAAGACCGTTACGCTGAAAAACGCACAGGGCAACACAAGCGTTGTCAAGGTGGCAGACCTTGATGTGCTTGGGGGCAACTTCAGAGAGATTACCACAGCACAGAAGCAACAGATGCGCACCAACTACGGATTGGAAGTGATTAAGATTAATAATGGGGCACTAAAAGAAGCCGGTATCTCGAAAGGTTTCATCATTCTGGAGGTGAATGATATGCCCATGAAGGCATTAGAGGACTTACAAACAGCTGTCAAAAAGGCATCAACAAGTAAAGATCCCGTGCTTTACATCAAGGGCATCTGGCCATCTGGCAAGCGAGATTACTTTGCTGTGACGGTCAATCGATAAGCTTTCAAACAAAGTTAAGTATCTCCCAAAAGAGATTTTAAATAAGAAGAGAATGCAAGTTTCTACGCTTGCATTCTCTTCTTTTTGATTAACACAGTAAACATCTAATGTTGGAAACTTACCCTAATTTTCACATTAACCAGCCTCCACACCACCGTACATGCCGTTCGGCATACGGCGGTTTCGTGCTTTTACTGCCCACGACCATAAGCCTTGTATGAAGGTTCTGTTTGTTAGTTCGTTCGTTCAGATGTTTGCCACCAGCTTTTTTCTATTTTACCCCATGATGAACGTCCTTACTTTTGGCTATGCAATTCCCACTATAAGGCTTGCTCGGGAATTGAACCCGTTAGATAATGCTCATGCCGAGCATACATAAAAATCCCGATTGGTCAGCTATGCGACCAATCGGGAATACATATAGATTTGCTTTACAGTGCAATTATATATCTAAAAAATCCTCTGAACTTTGACGGGAAACGCTCAAAGGCGCACCCCAAACCATACTATTCAGCAGCCTCCTCAGTGTTTTCAGCTGCTGGGGCTTCTGCCTCTTCTGTTACTTCAGTTTCTGCAACAGGTGCTTCAGCATTTGCTGCCTCTTCAACAAGTTCTGAAACCTTCTTCGTTTCAGCTGCTGACTCTTCCTTTGGTGCATTTTCAGCTACCACTTTCACAGGAATCTTCACTTCTACTTCCTTGTGGAAGTGAACGACAGCCTCATAGTCACCTACCTTCTTGATGTCACGCATGGTAACAATCTTGCGGTCGATGTCAAAGCCTTTCTTAGCCAACTCTTCTGCCACAGTAGCAGCAGTAACCGAACCATAGGTAACACCGGAAGCAGAAACCTTGGCCGTTATTTCCAAAGCTACATTTTCCAGTGAGGCAGCCTTCTTCTCAGCTTCTGCTTTCAAAGCAGCCAACTTGTGAGCCTGCTGTCTCATGTTCTCTGCAAGAACCTTCTTGGCCGATTCTGATGCGATAACCGCCTTGCCTGTTGGAATCAAATAGTTACGTCCGTAACCCTTCTTTACGTTCACTATATCGTTCTTGTATCCAAGACCGATGATATCTTCTTTCAGTATAATCTCCATTCTGTTTCCTCCTCCTTATTTATTTCATCAAATCGGTTACGTAAGGAAGCAGTGCAATCTGGCGAGCACGCTTAACAGCCTGCGCCACACGACGCTGATACTTCAAAGATGTTCCTGTAATACGACGTGGCAAAATCTTGCCTTGCTCGTTCAAGAATTTCTTGAGGAACTCAGGATCCTTATAGTCAATATATTTGATACCGCTCTTCTTAAAACGGCAATACTTTTTCTTCTTAGTGTCCACTGAAGGTGGAGTCAAATAACGAATTTCTGATTTATTCTGTGCTGCCATGATTATGCCTCCTTTTTGTTTGCATATTTCTGCTTTCTCTTCAACGCATACTCTGCAGCATACTTGTCGAGCTTAACAGTCATATAACGAATTACTTTCTCGTCGCGACGGAAGCCGGTTTCGAGCGTTTGTACCAATGTGGGCTCACCCTTGAACTCAAACAGGCAATAGAAGCCCGAGTTTTTCTTCTGAATTTGGTAAGCCAATTTCTTCATACCCCAGGCCTCTTCATTCAGAATCTCGGCACCATTGTCGGTGAGCAGCTTCTTGAACTTAGCGACCGTTTCCTTCATCTGTTCATCAGACAAAACGGGAGTCAAAATGAAAACGGTTTCGTATTGATTCATACTACTTTAAAAATTAATGATTAAATATTTTTTGCAAATTGCGGTGCAAAGGTACTGTTTTTTTGCAAGTCTGCCAAATAATTTTCGTACTTTTGTCGACAAATACAGATTACTGATGAGAAATAAGTTATCTCCCTCGATTGCACTATACTGCGTATACCTAGGGGTGTTTATCCTCGTGCTCAGCCACGTTACTGGCTGGAACAGGATGAACAGAATATTGCTCACGGCTTTATTGCTCATTTTTTTGGGTATTGTCGGTTACATTCTCATCCAAAAGCATCAAGACAAATACTAAAATCCAGGCAGCTTGTTTTTCTAGTCCACACCTATCACTGCCTACCTTGTTTACAGGTACCTTTCAAGTCATTGAGTAGAATACTGTTAGTAGCTATTTTACATTGTCACACAACTAAATGCTCAGCTCATATTTTCCCCCGAACGTGATGTTTACTTTAATTACATAACTTGTTGTAGTGTCGGGTATTGGCAGGTACGCTTTAAAATTTACGCTCTGTGAGGAATGATGATCAAAAACAATGTCTGAAAGAATACATTGCGTGTAAAATTGTTGCGGAATAAATTTTTGAAAGTCTGCTTTATTGAAATCTCGTGAGAACAATTTGTTGGCACCATTGTAAACACTGATGTGTACAATGTTATCATAGTAAACGTTGCCCACCTCAACACCTTCGTCGGTATAAGAATTCTTGATGATTTTATACGTCGTAGGGTTTACCTGAACATAAAGGTGGTAACGCTGTTTATCGACATTGATGACGGTATCGCGTTTGATTAAACTATTTTGGTTTAACGCCACAGGTTGTTTACGCATAAAGGCAAATTCATTCTCCAGATTGTCACTCTTCACCAAACGAACCACGTCACCATACTGGTTTTTGAATTCAAAAAGATGCTCTGTTTGTCGGACAATGGCATATTTGACGGCTGACGAGCTTTGTAAAATCAATGAGTCTTGAACAATCTTGAAGTAGACAGGGATGCTGGTTGAGTCAGGATAATAAATCGTATCCTCTTGAACTTTGAAAACAACATCTTCTTCGTCATCATTCAACCAAATGCCTTGCAGGAGTTGCTTGGCCTTCACATCTTCTTGCGCCAATGCTTTCTCGTCCTGTTTACTCTTATTTGCGCAACCGGCAGCAAAGAACATGAGGACGAGTAGAATGACTGTTGTGGAGATAGATGTTTTCATCGCTACATAAAGACGTTTTTGTGTCAAAATCCTAATGCAGAATCAATCAAAAAGTTCGGCATCAGCTAAAGAGCAGGCTTTTAAATCTTTTTCACTGGTCACTATCTTATCTTTGTCTATGGGCCAACTGATATTAATCGTTTCATCATCCCAACGTATTCCAGCCTCTTGTGCTGGCGCATAGGGATTGTCCACTTTATAAGTAAAGATGGCCTCGTCACTCAAAACCAAAAAACCATGAGCAAAGCCGCGGGGAATAAACAATTGACACTTGTTATCTTCGCTCAACTCTACACTGACATACTGACTGAAAGTAGGTGAAGACTTACGAAGATCAACTGCAACATCAAGCACACGCCCTTTGATAACCCTTACCAATTTAGCTTGCGAATACTCACCTTTCTGATAATGCAAGCCGCGCAAAACCCCAAAACTGGATTTCGATTCATTGTCTTGAATAAAATCAACCTGTCCAATCTGTTTCTGAAAATCAGTCTGCTTCCATGCTTCAAAAAAATAGCCACGCGCATCCTCAAACACTTTTGGTTCGATGATCCATACTCCTTTGATTATTGACTCTGTGTACTTCATTATTGACCCTTCTGAAAGTAATCTATAAAGCAAAGGTACCACAATTCAACAGAACTGCAAAGTTTTTGTTGCTTTAATTTATCACCGTTGCAATTTTCACGTTTTTAGTTGCTCTATTCGTAAAAAAACAATAAATTTGCAAACGTGATTGAATTGGAAAAACATATCGAAACGCTGCTTTTGGACAATGACTGTGTCATCATTCCAAATTTTGGTGGGTTTATGGCTCATCCCGTTCATGCTCACTATGAAGAGCAGGATCAGCTGTACTATCCCCCACTCCGCACCATCGGGTTCAATCCACAACTTACCATCAACGATTCATTACTGGCACAGTCGTATGTAGACGTATACGATATCAGCTATCCCGAGGCTCTTCGGCGGATTGAACGCGAGGTTATTGAAATCAAAGAGCATCTCTCAAACGAGGGACAATTCCACTTGTCAGACATCGGCACGCTACATTATAATAATAGTGAAGGGATATTTACATTCATACCATGCGAGGCCGGCATCTTGACCCCCACCCTATATGGACTGAGTTCATTGGATATAGCCCCTATCTCAAGCGTCACTTCTACTCAACAAGCTACTCAAACAAGCCTTATTGAACAGGCTGAATCACAGCGCAATAAGACTGAACAAGCAGATGCCTCAAAGTCATCGGAAGAGCAGCTCATGCCCGCAGAAGTGAAGCTACCTGACACTGATGAAGATACGGGCAAAACCATCCAGGTAAAAGTCAGCGTCGTCAGAAATCTGGTTGCAGCTTGCTTGGTGGCCGTGGCGTTCTTTTTGTTTCCGGCATCACTAAACCACCAGGGAAACAATGCCAAATTGTTTGGCAACATTGATACCAGCTTGCTGTATCATATCATGCCCAAAGACATTATCACGGGCTCTGTCGACATACCAAACGACGCTCCTGAGACAACCGAAGCAAAGCCCATTTTAAAAGAAACGAAAGCGGCTGAACCTATTAAGAAAGAGGTAGAAGAGAAAACAACAGCCTACGTTATTGTTTTGGCCAGTAGGGTAACGGTCAGAAATGCAAATGCATACGTAGAAAAGTTACATCAAGCAGGCTATGCTAAGGCAAAAGTTTACACGAAAAATAAAAGCACAAGAGTAATCTACGGACAGTATGAAACCGAAAGTGCCGCATACAATGCCTTGAACAACCTTCAAAACCAAAAGGAATTTGCGGATGGCTGGGTTTTAAAACTATCCCCCATTTCCTCTCATTAATAACCTGTAACATTGAAAAGAGTTCGATGTCCAAAATGTGACAATTACATCACATTTGACGAAACAAAATATTCTAACGGTCAATCTTTAGTTTTCCAATGTCCTGAATGCAACAAGCAATTCAGGATTAAGATAGGTGTATCCAAACTGAAAGAAAGACAAAAGGACATGAAAATCGATGAAAATGCTCATAAACAAGCCTACGGAGCTATTGTAGTCATTGAGAACGTTTTCCACTACAAACAAGTTCTTCCCCTTCAGCTTGGCGTCAATCACATTGGACGCTACGTCAAAGGCAACGACATACAGTGCCCTATCGAAACGACCGACCCAAGCGTTGACTTAACGCATTGCAACATCACGGTGTCCAAAGACAAGCATGGCAAGCTGAAATACGAGCTCAGCGACGGCCCCAGTTATACCGGTACATTTGTAAACAACCAACTACTTGGAGACCGCGAACGCAGAATCATCCGAGAAGGTTCGCTGTTTACCATCGGGGCAACCAGCATTATTTTACGAACGTCTGACCAGGATGCCGAATAAAAAGTGAGTTCCGTGCCATATTTTTTCAAAAAAGTTAGGCGGTCTTAGCCTGGAGTTTATGCCGATAGAGTAAGACTCACATGGTTAATTTCACGGTACAAACGCACTCTCTTCCTCTCAATTGATAGTTATAGGTGAATGTGTTGACAGAGTTGTAGATGGTATATCCATATTGTTGTTGGTTCAAAATGTTTCTGATGTCAAGGGAAACCTTGACAGCTTTCTTTCGATAGGACAAACCCATATCCAATAGACTCATGGTTTTTGTTACATCTTTTGTCAATTCATTCTTGACAATATCAGCAGAAGTATCGAATGTGAATCCACCGAATGGCATGATTTTCAAGGACACTTTGTGCTGCTGACTTAGATAGCTGTTGCTCTGATACTTTGTAGAAAGATAAGTCTTGGCAAACATGCCATGATAATCTAACTCTACATACTTAAATGGTTGTGAAGTTAGTTTTGGAGCGAAAATCAAACTTTTCCAAGTGTATTTCTGCTGAACATCATTCTGCAAAGTCGTTTGTCGTTTCCATTGGTAGCCACCATTTAATGAAATTTTGGTCTTGATAGGCTCTATAAATTTAGTGATACCAATTTGCTCCATCAAACTTCTTCCTGTATTTGGGGCGTATATTTTCGACATGGTGACGAGCTTCGAGCTTGCGTTTTGACTCAAAAGCAAGTTGTTTTGTTCCTGATTATAAAGAAAATCTACATTGAGGAACCACATTCTCAGTGGCATCTTATAGTCGTAATGAAGCGAGGCATTCCAACTTTTGTTGTCTGCCAGTACACCAGAGCCAATTTTCAACGAGGTGTCATTGATTCTGACAGGTGCTTTCAAGAAGTCCAATATGTCGCCAAAGTTACGGGAATAGAACAGGTTGGTACGCAACACAGAGCGGGAAGTTACCTTATAGTTGCCATACACGCTTGGGCAAATGGAATAATACCAAGAGCCAGTCGATGATACCGCCATGTGGTCTCTATGAGCTATATAGTCTATGCGCATCGGTATTCCCAATCGAAAGACGTATTTGTATTGAGGATGCGAATACTCATATTGTGGTGCCAACGCCATTCTGAGGTTCTGCATACTCACATCGTTGCCTTCATCTGTGGGCTGCAAGTTCGTCTTCACCTTATCTATATAGTATTTCAGCAACAGTGGCAAATAGATGCGAGAGTTAAGATGCTTCTTCGATACAGAGATGGTGTTCTCCGTTCTGAACGTTTTTCCATTGGCATTTTGCACCACATCATCAGCAGTTTCCTTGTCAAGCGTTATCTTTCCCATCGGCGAACCTTGATATGACATGACAGATGTAACCGACCAACGCAAATCCTTGTGATTCCACAAGGTGGAGAACTTGTTGTTCACATCAAACGTTCGCATGTTCTGTTTCTGGTTAAAGAAAGATTCATTCTCTTTAGTTGGCAACTCAGATGTTAGAAAAGAACCAATGCCAGACAAAGTGTTGCGGAGATAAGTCTTATCCGAGTTGTCCTTAAATTCCAACAGAATGCTTGGGTGATGTACGGTTAATAGAGGTGAATACGCTTGGTCAATCATGATATGATGATCTGCATCCGCATAATTTCTCGTCAAACTATACTCGTACTTACTTTTGGCATAGCTATAACCTATATTCCCTTTTAAGGTAACATCCTTATGAATCTTTTTCAATAGATTGAACGATACCAACCTGTCCGTTGGTGAGGCATATCTGTCAACATCAATAGGAGGTGTGGAAGCAGAAAGATTCCCCAATAAATTAGATACTGTAGATGATGTTTCTTGCTTGGCAAAGTGATTGGTTCCGTCTGTCAAAGCAAATTGATTGATGTTGCCAGCTTTTAGTGAAGCCAACATTTGGAAGTTTGACATGAAGAGCATTCCTGCACCATTCACTTCATACAAAGTATGCTTACCCACACCAAGCGACGCACCATAAGAGCCAACTGGTTTAAACTTTGCCTTGTTGCTCATTTTTACATTGATTGCTACGTTGTCGGAAAAGACATCCTTTTTGGCTTTAACCGCTTGATGGTTGCTCAGCACTTGCACGGTGCTTACTAACGAAGCAGGAATGTTTGTGGTTGCTATGTTATATCGTCCACCCAACAAATCCATGTTATCAATGTAAAAATTAGAAATCTCCTTGCCCAGATATTTGATGGAACCTTTGTCCTCAACTTCAATGCCTGGGAGCTTCTTCAAGGCATCTTTCAAAGTGTAGTCATTCTTTCCTATATACGAGGCTAAGTTGTAAGACAGGGTGTCACCTCGTTGGTAGATGGCAGGAGCTTTTACCACGACTTCTTTCAATGCAGTTGTTTTCTCTTTCAGGATGAAGTCGCACTTCTGTGAGATATTCTTGATTTCTCTCTTGGCTTTCTCATATCCAATGGTTTCGGCTGTGATGATGAGCTGTTTGGCATCTGTTTTCAGCCTTAGCTGATAAGTCCCCTTCTCGGATGTTCGTGCAAAGGCTAAAGTTGCTTTGTCAGCAGTAGCCTTTACGATGACACCTTCCAAAGCCAAGCCCGTGGTATCACGCACAAACCCCGTAACTACACTTTGGGAAAAAGAGGAGTTACAGAGGCAAGTTAACAGCATCAAAATCGAGAATATTCTCCTATTCATCAATATGCAAGGTTTACTTCAATTCGAGCGGAACATATCCGTTAGGGCGAACTCTCAGCACCACACCATTGATCAAGGTTTTATATTCGCCATTATCAAATTTCTGAACGCTCATCTCGCTGATGGCTTCCCCGGGGATGTTGCCCATCGGATTTATCTCAAACTTGTTCTTCGCTTTAATAAATTGCTCTCTTGAAATATTGATGGGATTGGCGTATGGCTTCAAGTTCATCAGAGTGTTGGACTTACGAAACGTGATTGCCTTGAACTGATGTAAGTTTTCTGCATCGTTAGCCGCCAATACCAATCCTGGCAGACCGCATAGTTTCCAAGGTCCAAAGGACACTGGTATCTCAGAAGAATACCAAACCGTCCACGTTCTGCCACCGTATTCTCCCACTGCCTTTTGACAAGTGTATCCACAGACAGTGTTAGTTTCCTCTGAAAGGTTCCAATTAATCGGTGTGGCGCTCTCGGTATAACTGTAATAATTAGGTGTGATGACGCTATAAACCGTCAACTTACCTTTAGGTTCATTTTGGGAAACAGACTGGTCGAAGAGTATGTCGTTTCTCGTTTCTTGTGCCTTGAACTTTTGGATATCCGCTTCGGGAGCCTTGCAAGCTATGGCAGAGTCTACTTGAAAGGTGGTATAATCAGAAAACTTTGCTGTGTTTCTACCGATTTGGAGAATGGTAGAGGTCGCATCAATAGAACCTTTGGTGTTCTTTACTTGATACTCGTAGATGCACTCGTATTCATCTATGGGAGAAGAACTTGCATTCTGCCCGAATGCTACAGCTGTTAAGCAGGCAGCAGCTGTCAGTAAGACAAACTTTTTCATATTCTATGTTTTTTATAGTTGTTACTCATGTGATTTCGCTTGGTTCATGGGACAAATCATCTATGTGGAAGGGTCTACTCTTGAAAAAGATTGATACTTCACAACCCAGTTGGCTGAAACAATTCAACCAACACGTATTTGAATATATGTCATCATTGCTGCTAAATTACAATAAATCTCGGAAAATCAGTAATACTCTACAGATTGTTTTATGAAATACCCAACACCTTAACAAGTTTTAATTTCCGCAAGATGATTCGTCAACCCACGGCTCTTTCATTGAAACAAGGTTGTTCGGTGTGAAAAAAACAGCATGTTCTTTTGTATGAACACGAATGGAACTACCATTTTTGACACGATTTGAAAAGAACACTGGAGGACAATCAACGACACCCGCCTTGTTTGTCAATAAACCTTTCGTTTGTTAAACCGATTCATTTTCATTGACAAAATAAAATTGAAAAATAGAAAAAAAATTGAGATTTTTTAGGCATTCAAAGCTTTCAATTCATCATCTCGTATTTAATTCACATGGAATAAGCTTGCTATTAGCATGCTTTTACCGCCCAATTTGCATGCTTTAGCCGCCCAATCTCAATCCTATTAAAGGTCTTTTTTACACAAAATAAAGGAGTTTTTGCGCCAAACACATTGCTTTTTGATTTCACTTTGGGACTAAAAATCACATAAGATACTATCCGTCAAACAGATAACAAAACTCTTCCATAATTAGCGTATTTACAACACTCGAACAAGTTGGTTGAAAAAACGTCCAGCATTTGTGTTAAAAAGACATTGCGACAGAAGTCATTTCACTGGGGAACCACCCGTTTGATTAAATAACAAAAAACGAAAAGCAACATGGTTAAATAATAGAGCCATGTACGCCAACCAACTCTTTTCCACCCCGAGAGGCGCATAATTCGGAAAAATTGCCTAAATTTGCATCATACTTCAAGCGTATAAAATGTTTCGTTTAAAAGTAAGAAGAACAACAACGATATCATTTGTAGGACAACCATTCTTGGCTGTGGCATACCCCAACAGGCATTAAACAAAATCATCAAAAGGAAAAATCAGATATGTTAGTAGATTATCAAAAAGTTCAAATATTTCAAGCAGACAATCACATCTTGCAGGACGTTGACTTCAAAGTAGACGAAGGAGAATTCATCTATATCATCGGGAAAGTAGGTTCTGGCAAGAGTTCGCTGCTTAAAACCATGTATTGTGAATTGGATATCGAAGGCGATTCGGATACAAAAGCTGAAATCCTTGACAGAGACATCACAAAGGTAAAACGCAACGAAGTGCCTGCATTGAGAAAAGAAATGGGGATTATCTTTCAAGATTTCCAGCTTCTTCATGACCGAGATGTTTACAAAAACTTGTATTTTGTCTTGAAAGCTACTGGATGGAAAGACAAGAATGAGATTAACCAGCGAATTGATGAAGTGCTCAATGATGTAGGTATGATTGAGAAAAAGCACAAGATGCCTTACGAACTCTCTGGCGGCGAGCAGCAACGTATAGCCATTGCGAGAGCTTTGTTGAACAAGCCGAAGATTATCATTGCTGACGAGCCTACTGGTAATTTAGATCCCGAAACGGCAAGTCACATCGTAAAGTTACTGAAAGACATCACCCAAACGGGAACAGCGGTGGTGATGTCCACACACAACATCCCCATGTTAGACAAATTTCCGGGTATTGTATATCGTTGCAAAAATGGACACATCGAAGACATTACGAACGAATACAACAAAATAGACCTGCAAGAAGAAGCCGAAAGCGACTCCCAATCATGTCCATCGGTTGAGTGATAGACAATTCTTTTACGAAGCAATGTAAATATAATAAAAGATGAAGGTGATGAAATTTGGGGGAACCTCTGTAGGTTCTCCAGAACGGATGAAGAATGTAGCTTCACTCGTAACACGGTCGGGTGAGCAGACATTTGTTGTCCTGTCGGCCATGTCCGGCACTACCAACACACTGATAGAGATAGCCGATTATCTCTACAAGAAGAATCCGGAAGGTGCCAATGAGGTAATCAACTCATTGGAAGAGAAATACATGCAGCATGTAGACGAGTTGTATGCAACGGATGAATACAAGGCGAAGACCCGCCAGTTCCTAGTAAGCGAATTTGAATATCTTCGTTCGTTTACCAAAGATCTTTTTACATCGTTCGAAGAGAAGTGCATTGTTGCACAAGGCGAGATTATGAGTACCAACATGGTGGTCAACTATTTGCAGGAGCAGGGTGTTCACGCAGTTCTTCTCTCGGCTTTGGATTTTATGAGAACAGATAAGAATGCTGAACCAGACCCACCCTACATCAAGGAAAAACTCTCCGCCATTATGGCTGACAATGAGGGCTACCAGATTTATATCACCCAAGGTTTTATCTGCCGAAATGCTTATGGAGAGGTAGACAACCTACTGCGGGGCGGTTCCGACTATACGGCTTCTTTGATTGGTGCCGCGCTCAACGCTGAAGAAATTGTCATCTGGACCGACATTGACGGCATGCACAACAACGACCCACGCATCGTCGACAAGACCGATGCCGTGCAACAACTCAACTTTGAAGAGGCTGCCGAGCTGGCTTACTTTGGGGCCAAAATCCTTCACCCTACTTGCATCCAGCCTGCCAAATACGCAGGCATTCCTGTTCGATTGAAGAATACGATGGAACCCGATGCATACGGCACGATCATTGACAACGTGATCGTTCGCGGAAAAATTAAAGCCGTTGCGGCCAAAGACAATATCGTTGCCATCAAAATCAAATCGTCCAGGATGTTGCTTGCGACAGGATTTCTGAGAAAAGTGTTTGAGATTTTTGAAAGCTACCAAACGCCCATTGACATGATTGCGACCAGCGAGGTGGGCTTGTCCATGAGCATTGACAACGCCACGCATTTGGATGAAATCGTTGATGAATTGAAAAAATACGGTACCGTGACCGTTGACACCGACATGTGCATCATCTGCGTGGTTGGTGATTTAGACTGGAGCAATGTTGGATTCGAAACACTTGCCTTGGATGCCATGAAGGATATTCCGGTTCGCATGATTTCCTATGGTGGCAGCAATTATAACATTTCTTTCTTGGTAAGGGAAGTTGACAAGAAACGAGCGTTGCAAAGCCTGAGTAACCTGCTGTTTGAAACAACCTGCGCGAACGGTAATTAACGGGAAGCTATGCATCAGTTGGTTTCATTAGACAAACTTAGCACCAAGCAAACGCCGTATTATTACTATGACACGGCCTTGCTGAAAGAAACGCTCCAGGCCATCAAGACTGAAATTGAGCCGTATGAACGTTTTCAAGTTCATTATGCCGTCAAGGCAAATGCCAACACAAAGCTACTCAACATCATCAGTCAGGCTGGATTAGAGGCCGATTGCGTGAGTGGCGGAGAGATACTGGCTGCCATTGAAGCAGGCTTTTCACCCAATAAAATAGTTTATGCTGGCGTTGGGAAAAGTGACTGGGAAATCGCTTTGGGCATTGATCAAGAGATTCTTTGCTTCAACGTTGAGAGCATTGCCGAGCTTGAGGTTATCAACGAGATTGCTGAGAAGAAAGGTAAAATCGCACGCATTGCCTTGCGAATCAACCCTGACGTGGAAGCTCATACCCATGCGAACATCACGACAGGACTGGCCGAAAACAAGTTTGGTATTGCCCTGTGTGAGGTGGAAACCGCCCTTGAGGCGTGTTTGCGGATGAAGAATGTGAGGTTTACTGGCCTGCATTTTCATATCGGTTCACAAATTCTTGACATGCGTGACTTTGTTTCCTTGTGCGATCGAATCAATCAATTGCAGGAAGATCTGCATCAACATCATGTTCATGTTGAGCGCATTAATGTTGGAGGAGGACTGGGTGTGAACTACGAACATCCTGACCAGCAACCCATTCCTAATTTCAAAGCATATTTTCAAACATACGCCCAGCACTTGAAGTTGTACCCACACCAAACGTTACACTTCGAACTTGGACGCTCTGTCGTCGCACAATGCGGAAGTTTAATCACCAAAGTGCTGTATGTCAAACAAGGTGTACGTAAGAAGTTTTGTATCGTTGATGCCGGTATGACCGACTTCATCAGACCCGCTCTGTATCAATCGCGGCACCAGATAGAGAATCTTTCCAGCAATAACGCTCATGAAACCTATGACGTGGTGGGGCCTATCTGTGAGTCAAGTGACGTGTTTGCCAAAGCCATTGATTTGAACCAATGTCATCGCGGCGACCTGTTGGCCATTCGGTCTGCCGGTGCTTACGGCGAAGTGATGGCCAGTCAATACAATTGTAGGAAACTACCCAAAGGTTATTTAACAGAAGATTTATAATATTGTAGAATCATTCGTGTCTATGTTTTTTGACCAGTTGACCATTATACTAAGCTCTATCACCCTGCTGCTGGCAGTGATTGCTCCCTTTTTCTCTCCCTTCTACCGGTTCAGGAAAATTGTGAAGAGGCTTCAATCCTCCCACCTCCAGGAGAAAGAATCTGCTGCTTTGGACAGTTTTCAAGATGAGAACTCTGCCCAAGAGCAATCAACCGTCTCCTCAAATCCTGCGAATACGTCAGTTCCCATCACCGTACTGCTTACCGTACACGACCAGGCCAAGGAACTGGAGATGCATCTATCCTCCTTTCTTTCACAAGAGTTTGACAACGATTTTCAGGTCGTTGTCGTAGCCGAGCAAGGTGACAGCGAGACGGAAGACGTATTGAAGCGGTATGAAAACAATGCACATCTTTACGCTACGTTCATCCCTTCATCCTCACGCTACATGAGTAAAAAGAAGTTGGCTGTTACTCTTGGAGTAAAGGCGGCAAAGTATGAATGGATTATTATGACCGATGCCGGCTGTACGCCCGCATCGCCTTACTGGCTGCAATGCATGTCGAAGGCTTGCAATGAGAACAACAAACTGGTGCTGGGGTATAGCAACTACACGACTGAAACAGCTGACTTTCGCCGACTTGAGCAGCTGTATACAGAACTGTATCTCATGAGGAAGGCTGAGAACAGTATTGCCTATCGCACCAACTCTGCCAATTTGGCGTTTCGAAAAAGTATGTTTCTACAAGGAGAAGGCTATCGGGGAAACCTTCACCTGCTACGCGGTGAATACGATTTCATCGTCAACAAGTATGCAGACGAAGGCTCATCCGCACTCATGATCGAGCAAGATGCCTGGATTATAGAAGATGAGCCACTGCAAAAGAAATGGCTCAACAAGCATCTTTTCTATCAAGAAACACGCAAATACCTCAACCGATCAACGCCCATGCGCATGCTGTTCAATCTGGACACGATACTCTTGCATACTTCCTACCTATTCATCTTGGCCATGATGGTATATGGTGGCGTTCTCATGAATTATACGTTACTTCTAATAGCAGTGGTTTCTTTGCTCCTTACGGTCATCCTGCGTGCACGATTCGCCAAGAGAACACTTACATATTTCTTGGACGATATCGCACGTTGGAAGGTCATACCTTTTGAAATCAGCATGATGTGGAGAAATCTATCTTACCGTTTGAGATACGTCAGAGCTGACAAAAACGATTTCACCAGCCATAAACTATAGTGATGAGAGTAGAACTATACATGTCCAAGAAGGCAGCTGGCTGTCCCGACTATCAAGATCATCTGTCGATGATTCAGCAGTATCTTCAAAGATACGACGAGATAGAACTGTCCCATGAGTTCCCCGACATCGTGCATGTTTTTGGGGCTTGGGATGCTTCGGCTCATAAAAAATTGGAACAAAGTCACAGATTATTGATTCCAACAGTCTATTCTTCCTTGGGACAACTGGCTCCGTGGCATTTCACAAAGCACCCGACTCCCACCCAAGTTTTGCGGATATCTGCTCAGAAACAAGCAACCCAACAGGCTTCGGCTCTCACCGTTTGGGGAGAATTTGAAAAGCAGGAAATGGAAAAGAGGAAATGGAATGAGCAAACTCACGTCATACCCAACGCCGTGACCACCTCCTTGATTTCGCCCGAAGCAATGGCTCATGAAACGATGAAGCTGTATCACGAAATCCTCAAGGCACACGACCGGCTGACACACCAACGCATCCAGGAGAAATTAAACATCTTTCCCAATGACGACAGTCCTGAAAAAGAGGTGTGCCATGCCCTTCTCTATCTGCGTTATCAATATCACCGCCGCAACATCAAGAAACAGACATTAAAGGAATTGAACGATACGCTGAACAGCTTGGAATATGATGAAGACGTGCTCAACGACATGCTCGAGCAACTGAATGAAGAACAATTCGCGGCTCGTATCATGCAGGTTTTGAGTGAAGATTACAAACTTACAGAAGGCTTCATGCCATTAGACCCACTGAATGACAAACAAACTCAAAGAATAAGAGAGGCCATCAATACAACAAGCAATATATAATGAACGAAAGATAAAAACAGATGATGAATATGAAACATGAGGAAATTGAACAAGATTTGCGATACTTAGATTTGTTATCATTATCGTTTCCAACCATAGCTGATGCAAGTACAGAGATTATCAACCTGCAAGCCATTCTCCATCTGCCCAAGGGAACAGAGCATTTCATGGCAGACATTCATGGAGAAGACGAAGCTTTTCAACATGTATTGAAGAACGCGTCAGGCAACATCAAGCGCAAGGTGAACGAGCTTTTCGGCAACTCACTTCGTGAAAGTGAGAAATGCGAGCTGTGCACACTGATCTATTATCCCGAGCAAAAACTGGAACTGGTGAAAGCAACAGAGAACGATATTCACGACTGGTACCACATTACGCTCTATCAATTGGTGAAGGTATGCAGGGATGTTTCCAGCAAATACACGCGCTCTAAGGTTCGCAAGGCGCTGCCAAAGGAGTTTAGTTACATCATCCAAGAGTTGTTGCACGAGGACTCGCAGGTGAATGACAAGATGGCTTATTATCAAGTGATCATCGAAACCATCATCTCTACTGGAAGAGCTGACGATTTCATTATCGCCTTGGCCAACGTCATCCAGCGACTTGTTGTTGACCAACTGCACATCCTTGGCGACATCTACGACCGAGGACCCGGTGCACACATCATCCTTGACTTCATGGAAAAATATCACAATTGGGACATTCAATGGGGAAACCACGACATTATCTGGATGGGAGCCAGCGCCGGAAACAATGCTTGTATCTGCAGCGTCATCCGTCTTTCGCTACGGTATGCCAACCTCGTTACACTGGAAGAAGGCTACGGCATCAACCTCGTTCCCTTGGCAACCTTTGCCATGGAGACTTATGGCGATGATCCATGCGAGGAATTCTACCCTCGTCTCACAGGTGGATCAAAAGAGATGGACGAGAAGACGCTCCGCCTCACAGCGCTGATGCACAAGGCCATTGCCATTATTCAATTCAAGGAAGAGGGCAAACTGTTTGAGAAACATCCGGAATGGAAGATGCAAAACCGCGCACTGTTCAACAATATTGATTATGAAAAAGGAACCATTCTGCTGGATGGAAAAGAATATCCGCTGCATGGAAACAACTTTCCTACCGTCGATCCAAAGCATCCGAATGAGTTGACTCCCGAGGAACAAGACTTGATGAACCGGCTGAACCATTCTTTCATGGTGAGTGAAAAACTGCACAAGCACATCAAACTCTTGCTGCAACATGGCTGTATGTATGGCGTCTACAATGGCAACCTGCTCTTTCATGCCTCCATTCCCTTGAACGAAGATGGCTCTTTGAAGGAGGTAGAAATATATCCAGGTAAGAAATACGCTGGTAAAGAACTGATGCACAACACGGGTATGATGATTCGTGCGGCATTTCAGAACGACACATGTAAAGAAGAACGTGAATACGCCATCGACTACTTTACTTACCTGTGGTGCGGACCGGATAGTCCTTTGTTTAACAAATCGAAGATGTCTACCTTCGAACGATACTTCATTACCGACAAAGAGACGCACCATGAAGAGAAGGGCAACTACTTTAAATTGCGCGACCAAGAAGCAACCGCCGATCGCATCTTGGATGCTTTCGGCGTGACGGGCGAGAACAGACACATCATCAACGGGCATGTCCCAGTGCATGTTACGAAGGGAGAAAACCCCATCAAGGCGAACGGTAAGTTGATTGTCATCGACGGAGGATTCTCACAAGCCTATCACAAGGAAACGGGTATCGCTGGCTATACACTGGTTTATCACAGCCGTGGCCTACAACTTGTTCAGCACGAACCTTTCACCAGTACCAACGATGCCATCTTGCAGGGTACCGACATCGTAAGCACCACGCAGATTGTGGAGATGAGCAGCCACCGCATGCTGGTTTCCGACACGGACAAAGGTGCAGAGATTAAGCAACAAATCAAGGACCTCGAAGCACTACTGTACGCCTACCGACACGGTTTCTTGAAAGAAAGAGACCGTCAGATACGAAAATAAAATGACTCTAAACTCGTAAAAACGCTCAACATTGTTGTTGAGCGTTTTTACGTAAAGAAGGGGAACCGAGAAGAAAGCAAACGAACTGGTATGAATCCAGAACATCTGCCTGACTTCTACAAAACGGTTTGTGGAACATACTCCTCACCCTGCAAAAATATTCTGTCCACCAAGGGCGTTGTGTAAGCGTAAGGAATAAAGTCAACCGACGGAATGGGCTTCGTGATGTAAAAATTAGCAACCTTTCCCTTCGTGATAGAACCGTAATCCTTGCTCAATCCCATGGCATAAGCACTGTTCATGGTACCAGCATTGATGGCTTCGGCTGGCAAGAGACGCATCTTGATGCACGCCAGCGAAATGACAAACTTCATGTCTCCCGAGGGTGTCGACCCTGGATTGTAGTCGCTTGCCACCGCCAGAGGCAACCCCTCGTCAATGACTTTACGCCCCAACGCAAACGGCATATTCAGGAAGAACGATGTACCAGGAAGAGCGGTAGGCATGGTTTCGCTGCCACGTAGTGTCTCTATCGTTTCTGCGGTCATACTCTCAAGATGGTCTACCGATAAGGCGTTGTATTTAACACCTACCTCTACCCCACCAGAGGACGCCAATTCGTCGGCATGTATCTTGCCTCGCATGCCATATTTTGCCCCAGCTTCAAGGATGCGTGCAGTTTCTTCGGGCGTAAAGAAGCCCGTATCGCAGAACACATCAATGTATTCTGCCAAGTTTTCTTTGGCTACAGCGGGAATCATCTCACGAATCACCAAGTCGACATATTCACTTTGTCTGTCTGCATATTCGCGCGAAACGGCATGTGCACC
This sequence comes from uncultured Prevotella sp., assembly GCA_902488665.1. GTDB lineage: Bacteria > Bacteroidota > Bacteroidia > Bacteroidales > Bacteroidaceae > Prevotella. The sequence goes on from CABTXD010000012.1 coordinate 22,930, forward strand.
CAAGAAAGTGGCAACCACCTTGAGCGGTGTCGTCTCTTTGATGCGCTTGATGACGCGCAACATCTTCAGTTCGTCAGCGGTGTTCAAACCGTATCCACTCTTGATTTCTATGCACCCCGTTCCTTTTCGGATGACTTCGTCTACACGACGCATCGCCTGTTGGTACAGTTCGTCTTCGGACATTTCGTGCAACTTGTCGGCAGAATTGAGAATGCCACCGCCGCGTTTGGCGATTTCGGCATAGCTCAAGCCACGTATCTTGTCTACAAACTCCTGCTCACGACTCCCTGCAAAGACAATGTGGGTGTGCGAATCGCACCACGAGGGCAGCACACTTCCGCCTTTGGCATCTATCTGCTGTACATCAGAAGGAAGGCTGCATTTCGCTAAATCGCTCATGGCACCATACGAATGGATGCGCCCGTCCTCGACATAGAGAAAGGCATTTGCTATCGTTTCGAGCTGCGCCATCTCTTTACCTTCCAGTCGTAGCTTGTCTGTGGGTTGGATGCCTGCCAGAAAAGCTATGTTGGTTACTAAAAGTTTCATATCATGTAACAAAATGAAAATCCCACTCCTCCTGTCCGAAGAGAGTGGGATTGATGATTTATTTCCTTAAAAATTCTACCGATTGCGCAATGTGTGGCGACATAAACTCATCGTTTTCGATGAATGGCACCACCTTGCGATAAGCTGCGTAGATAGCCTCAATGGCTGGCGACGACTTCAATGGGCGACGGAACTCGAGGGCTTGGGCTGCATTGAACAGCTCGATAGCCAGCACTCGCTCGGTGTTGAGCACTACCTGATACAACTTTGTGGCTGCATTGGCACCCATACTTACATGGTCTTCCTGCCCCTGTGACGATGGAATGCTGTCGACCGAAGCTGGCGTGCTGTACATCTTGCTTTGACTGACAATAGACGCAGCGGCATATTGCGGTATCATGAACCCACTGTTAAGACCGGGCTTTGCCACCAAGAAGCTGGGCAGATTGCGCGTACCCGAAATCAACTTATAAATTCGTCGCTCGGAGATGTTGCTCAATTCACACAGGGCAATTGCCAAAAAGTCCATAGGTTGGGCGATAGGTTCGCCATGGAAGTTGCCTGCAGAGATCACCAAATCGTCGTCAGGACAAACAGTTGGGTTGTCGGTTGCCGCATTCAACTCTATTTCAATGACCGATCGCACATAAGCCAACGTGTCTTTCGATGCGCCATGCACCTGTGGCATACAACGGAACGAATAGGGATCTTGCACGTTCACCTTTGGTTGCTTGATGAGTTCGCTACCCTCTAACAGCTCCCGAATATGTGCAGCGGTGTCTATCTGTCCCTTGTGTGGACGGACAGCATGCACGGCATGCGTGAACGGTTCGATACGTCCGTCGTAGGCTTCCAATGACATTACACCAATCTTGTCTGCCCAATCACAGAGACGCTCGCTCTGCAACACTGCCCAAACGGCATAAGCGTTCATGTTCTGCGTACCATTGAGCAGGGCAAGTCCTTCTTTGGAAGCCAACTGTATGGGTTCCCAGTTCATCTTTTGCAATAGCGCCTTGCCGCTCATTCGTTCACCTTTATACTCTACCTCGCCCATTCCTAACAATGGCAAGCAAAGGTGAGCCAACGGAACGAGGTCGCCTGATGCGCCCAGTGAGCCTTGCGTATAGACCACGGGATAAACATCATTGTTGAAGAAGTCGATCAATCGCTCAACTGTCTCTACCTGACAGCCAGAATAGCCATAACTCAAAGACTGCGCTTTGAGGAAGAGCATAATCTTTACAATGTCATTTGGCACCCTGCTGCCCACGCCACAAGCGTGCGACATGATGAGGTTTACTTGCAACTGAGCCAGCCGGTCTTTGTCTACCGACACGTTGCACAAAGAACCGAAGCCTGTGGTAACGCCATAAATAGGAACGTCGGACTCGGCAATTTTCTTGTCTAAATATTTGCGACAGCGCACGATTCGTTGACGTGCGTCATCAGATAATTCTAAAGTAGCATGGTTTTCTAAAATCGCTCCCACCTCCTCAATCGTGAGGTGTGCTGCGCTAATTTTGTGTATCATAGTGTGATTGTTAATGTGCCAAGTCGCAACGCCTCTCGCTCAAAGAAGTGTTTAGCGTGAAGCATTGCGACTGGACGTTGATTTAGAAGTTAAGTTTCTCTATTTCGCTATCATCCACGAAGTTGGGTAACGTTACCTTCAAGCCGGGAGTGCGTTCCATTTCACGCTTAATGGCATCGATAGAACCCTTGTTGCGAGCCCAGCTACGGCGTGCGATACCGTTGTTGACATCCCACAGAAGCATCTCACGGATGTGGCGATTTGCATCATCGCTGCCATCGACCACCATACCGAAGCCTCCATTGATAACTTCGCCCCAGCCTACGCCGCCACCGTTGTGAATGGAAACCCATGTGGCACCACGGAAAGCATCGCCGATGACATTTTGAATGGCCATATCGGCACAGAATTGCGAACCGTCGTAGATATTACTGGTTTCACGGAAAGGAGAGTCCGTACCAGAGACATCGTGATGATCACGACCAAGGACAACGGGCTGACTGATTTCGCCTTTGCGCACTGCCTCGTTGAATGCCAACGCTATCTTGGTTCTGCCCACACTGTCTGCATAGAGGATACGCGCCTGCGAGCCTACGACCAAATGATTTTTGCCAGCTTCCTTAATCCAGTGGATGTTGTCATCCAACTGACCGATAATGTCTTTTGTGGCAGTTTTCCTCATTTCTTCCAGCACCTCAGTTGCCAAGCGGTCGGTCACCTCCAAATCATTCGGGTCGCAGGATGAGCATACCCAACGGAATGGACCGAAACCATAATCGAAGAACATCGGTCCCATGATATCCTGCACATACGAAGGATAACGGAACTTACCGTCCTCACGAAGGATGTCAGCACCTGCACGACTTGCCTCCAAGAGGAAGGCATTGCCGTAATCGAAGAAGTACATTCCCTTTGCAGTGAGCTTGTTGATAGCGTCTACCTGTCGGCGTAATGACGCCCGAACCTTTTCCTTGAACTGCTCGGGAGCTTCTGCCATCATGCGATTAGACTCCTCCAAGCTCATGCCTACAGGATAATAACCACCTGCCCAAGGGTTGTGCAAAGAGGTTTGGTCACTACCCAAGTCCACACGGATGTTCTCTTCGGCAAGGCGTTCCCACAGGTCAACGATGTTACCCACATACGCCATGGACACCACGCACTTCTCTTCAACAGCTTTTCGGATAGCAGGTATCAGTTCATCAAGGTTGTCGTGTAGCTCATCTACCCATCCTTGCTCGTAACGTTTGTTAGCAGCCAAGGGATTGATTTCAGCGGTTACACTCACCACGCCAGCGATGTTGCCAGCCTTTGGTTGTGCGCCCGACATGCCACCAAGCCCTGCCGTGACAAACAGTTTCATGTTGTCGCCACCTACCTTGCGTGCCGCATTGAGCACAGTAATGGTAGTGCCATGCACAATTCCCTGTGGACCAATATACATATACGAGCCTGCGGTCATCTGTCCGTACTGACTCACACCGAGTGCATTGTCTCTCTCCCAATCGTCCTGCTTAGAGTAATTGGGAATCACCATACCGTTCGTCACCACCACCCGTGGTGCATCCTTATGCGAAGGGAACAAACCAAGCGGATGACCAGAATACATCACCAACGTTTGCTCGTCTGTCATCTCGCTGAGATACTTCATCACAAGTCGATACTGCGCCCAGTTTTGGAACACGGCACCGTTGCCTCCATAGGTAATCAGTTCGTGTGGATGTTGCGCTACTGCCTTATCCAAGTTGTTCTGTATCATCATCATGATAGCAGCAGCCTGCTTACATTTGTGTGGATATTCGTCAATGGGACGAGCGTGCATATCATATGTAGGACGGAAGCGATACATATAGATACGTCCATAAGTCTTCAACTCGTCCAAAAACTCTGGTGCCAATGTGGCATGAAACTTCTTTGGGAAGTAACGCAATGCGTTGCGCAATGCCAACTTCTTTTCATCTGGTGTAAGAATGTCTTTTCTCTTAGGTGCATGGTTCACCGTATGGTCATACGGCTGTGGGTCGGGTAAGGTGTTAGGAATACCTGCCCGAATGTCCGCCATGAATTCTTCGTGCGTCATTTTCTTTATCTTTAAGGTCTTATAATTTACTTTCTACTATTTTCATAATCTCTACTTCGGCTTGGTTTGCCTTTTCAATGAGTTGGTTAGCTTCGCCCACCAACTGTTCGGCTACCTCACAATTTTTCAGTCCAGAGGCGTTAATCTTGACATTGAGACCAGCTCCCAATACGGCAGCACGGGCAGCCAACACGCCCACACCAGCATCCGAAACGCTGTTGGGGTTGCCTTCTTGTGCCATCGCCTTACAGAGTTCGAACACTTTATAGGCAGCCTTCATGGTGTGAAGAGGTACCTGTGTGGCATAAAGGGTAGCTTCCTGAATTGCTGCAGAACGGGCTGCTTTGTCCTCGTCCGTCTTCTTGGGCAAGCCAAAGGCAGCCATGATGCGGTTGAAAGCCTCGGTATCCTCATCGACAAGGTGCATCAGCTCTACCTTGATTTCCTGTCCTTTGTCTGCCCAATTGCTAAACTCTTCCCAGCGATCATCCCATCCTGCCTTGTGACTTGACAGGTTGGCAACCATCGTTCCCAAGGTAGCACCTAATGCACCCATATAAGCGGAGATGGTTCCACCACCGGGAGCGGGAGACTCGCGCGAAGTCTCATCGGCAAACTCCTTCACGGTAAGGTCTATCAGTTTGGCTTTCTTGTTATCGCCCTCCAACAGGTATTCAATGACCTTCTCACGAGGATTGAATGGTTTGAGGTCGTCCAATCCCAACGACTTGATAGCTATGGTCAAGATATCCTCTTCTGGAATACCAGTTGAGCGGTTCTGTTTCCGCAAGAAGTACTTGCCTGCATCTATCAACGTGCGCTTAGGAACCAGTCCTACTATCTCCGTTCCTGTGACACGGATGCCTCGGTTCTGCGCACAACGGCAAACCTCATCAAAGGCAACGTGCAATGGAGTGGCGTTGATATCCGTGATATTCATAGACACTTGCGCAATGGCGTATTCGTCAATATACCACCCAATCGCCTTTGTCCCTTTCAAGGTACCTGGTATCATGATGGTTTTGCCATGCTCATCCTTCATGGGTTTACCCACAGGAGAGTTGCCCTCACGGCGTGGACGTCCCTTCTCACGCACGTCAAAAGCAATGGCATTGGCGCGACGTGTAGAGGTTGTATTGAGGTTGAAGTTGGTAGCAATCAGGAAGTCACGTGCGCCAACGGCAGTACATCCTGTGCGTGCCACACCTTCGTCAAAGGGGCGAGCACCAAAGTCGGGCGCCTTGGCAGGATCATTCATCTTCTCTGGCAGTGCCTCGTATTCTCCAGCACGGCAAACAGCCAAGTTCTTACGCTCAGGCGTCCGTGCAGCAGCCTCGTAACAATAACAAGGTACGTTGAGTTCGTTGGCGATTCGCTCTGCCAACTGCTGTGCGAGTTTTGCACATTCTTCCAATGTAATGCCAGCCACTGGGATGAGTGGACAAACATCTGTGGCACCCATTCGTGGATGCGCTCCATGGTGATTGCGCATATCAATGAGCTGGGCTGCCTTTTTCACGGCTTGGAATGCAGCTTCTACTACATTATCGGGCGAACCGACAAATGTCACCACCGTTCTATTGGTAGCCTCACCTGGGTCTACATCTAATAGTTTAACACCCTTCACGCGCTCAATCTCATCTGTAATTTGCTTGATTACATGCATGTTGCGACCCTCGCTAAAATTAGGGACGCACTCTACGATTTGTTGTTGATTAGTCATCTTTTAATATGATTAGGTTTAAGTTGTTTTTCGTTTGATGGGGTAAAGGTATAAAAAAAGGTTCAACCTGCAAAAAAAATACATCTAAAGGATGATAATCATGACCTTCTTTTTTTTGAACGATGGTAAATACCCCACCCCTAGTACCTCACAGAGTTGAATGTTAAGGACGTAATGATGATTTCCCTACAAGCTGTTTATCTTATTCTCGACAGGTAGGATGAAAATGATGAAAAATATTGACTACCCTCTCAAATACTCGCGTATTTGCAACCAGATGCATGATGGCACGCAAATACGCGAATTTTGCAGTATACTATGTATCATAGTCTTAGGTATTCCTGTGCCTGATAAGCGTTGTGAACATCAATGCTTTTACACCCGAAAAGCAATGACTTTCAATACAAAACCGATTGCTTTAACATGCCAAACTGTACCTTCTAGAAGACCAAAAGCAATGCTTTTAGGCGGACAGACGCGAAATATGACCCAAAAACAGCCGCGTGATAGCGAATATTTTTCTAGAATGAGAATTTAAAAAACTGAAATAATTCAACAAAATGCGCCTTGTATACGCTATCCTGCTCTTGCTATGACAGCACCTTGAATCTTGCGAATTTCAATAACAACTGCTTGGTTCCCGCATTTCTGAAGGCCACGGTGGCTTTTCGGTTCTCGCCATCACCCTCCAATCTGAGTACGGTGCCAATGCCGAAACGCTGGTGCTCAATGGTGCAGCCCTCTTGCAAGCCTGAGGCATCAAGACTGGAGGTAGAGGCTGCTACTGTTCGTCCACCGTTGGTCATGGCTTCAGTTACCCGCTTAAAGTTTCCACCTGCCTGCTGAAGTTGGCGCTTAAAGGAAGATGAGAACGGGTCAACCGCCTGCTCGGGACGCTGCGGAGCAGTGATTTTCGGCTTAGGGTCGGCGCGGAACTGGCTGGCCACAGGCCGAGAGTTCTGCATGCGGTCGTTATATCGTCGATTGTCATCGCCCGAGAAGGAGCTTCCACTGTAAGGCGTATGAAATGAATCATCGGACGCTTCCACTTCGGATTCGGACTCGATGTGTATAAAACGTGAGTCTATGTCTTTGATAAATCTACTTGGCGTATCAAACTCCATCTTTCCAAATCGCCACCTGTTTTTGGCACTCGTCATGATACAATGCTTCTCTGCTCGGGTGATAGCTACATAGAGCAAACGGCGTTCTTCTTCCATCTCGCGCATCGAGCCCATCGACAGCGGACTTGGAAAAATGTTTTCCTCCAGTCCCACGATGAAGACGGTGGGAAACTCCAGTCCCTTGGCGGCATGCACGGTCATCAGTGACACCCTACTCTCTTCGCCATCATCGCTGTCCAAATCAGTGAGCAAAGCCACCTCTTGAAGATAGTCAGTGAGATAAATTTCGTTTTCTCTACCCTCTTCTTTCTTGCTTTCACAGAAATCTTGCATACCCGCCAACAACTCTTCTACGTTCTCTTGTCGGGCCAGTCCTTCTGGATCGCTATTGGAATAGATGTCGGCAATGAATCCACTTGTCTTCATAATCTCATTGCCCAACTGATATACGTCTGTGTTAGAGGCTTTTAAGATATATCCCTCTATGAGTTCTTTAAATCGATTGATTTTGCCAAGTGTGCCTTGATTCAGCCCCTGGAGATATTGTACAGGATTGGATATGACCTGCCAGAAACTCACTGCATGGTTGCGTGCCGAGTCGGCAATCTTTTGGATTGTCACATTCCCGATACCCCTGGTTGGATAGTTGATGATGCGCTTGAAAGCCTCTTCATCATCAGGATTGACGACCAAACGAAAATAAGCGATGATGTCTTTAATCTCCTTGCGCTGATAAAAGCTCAAACCGCCATAGATTCGGTATGGAATGTTTTGCTTTCGCATCTCCTCCTCGAAACTTCGGCTTTGTGCGTTAGTTCGGTACAAGATAGCAAAGTCGCTGTAGGGTGCGTTCTCTTGCCGGGCAATTCGCTTGATGTCCTTGCAAACCACGAATGCTTCTTCCTTGTCAGAGTAAACGGGTTTAAAGATAATCTTCTCCCCCTCATCGTTCTCACTGAACACATCTTTGGGTATTTGCCGTTCGTTGTGCTTGATTAAGCTATTGGCTGCCTGCACGATTTTCTGTGTAGATCGGTAGTTTTGCTGTAGCTTGAAGAGGCGCGAACCTTCGTATATCTGTTGGAAATCCAAGATGTTATCGATGTTGGCTCCACGAAATCCGTAGATACTTTGCGCGTCATCGCCCACCACGCAGATGTGACGATGCTCTTTGGTTAGCAGCCATACGATGCATTGCTGGGCGTAGTTGGTGTCCTGATACTCATCAACCAGCACATACTGAAAGCGCTCGCAATATTTTTGTCGAATGTCTTCATGCTCTTTCAGCAATTGATAGGTCAAGACAAGCAAGTCGTCAAAGTCCATGGCATTGGCCTTACGGCATCGCTGCACATAAGCCTCGTAAACAGAATGAAGCTCGGGCATGCGACTGTTTCGGTCGCGATTCATGAATTCTGACCTACTGGAATAATCGCGAGGCATGATGAGTTGGTTTTTGGCTTTGCTGATAATGGCATGTACGCCGGCTGGCCTGTACACCTTGTCGTCGAGCCCCATTTCCTTGATGATGGTCTTGATCAGCGACCGGGAATCACTTTCGTCATAGATGGTAAAGCCCGAAGTGTAGCCAATGGCATCGGCCTCAATGCGTAAAATGCGAGAAAAAATGGAGTGAAAAGTCCCCATTTGGATGTATCTGGCTGTCTCTTGCCCAATCAACTGTGCGATGCGCTGCTTCATCTCGTTAGCCGCTTTGTTGGTAAACGTCAAAGCTAAGATGGACCAGGGCTTCATGCCTTGTTGTACCAAATAAGCTATTTTGTAAGTCAACACACGCGTCTTGCCCGATCCAGCACCTGCGATAACCAGTTGTGGACCGTCGTTATAAGTAACAGCCAAGCGCTGTTCTTGGTTTAATTGCGACAATAAATCTTTCATCTTTTCTTGTGGTAGATGCCTCCTTTGGTGGTGTTTGGATCAATATCCTCTCCTTCTTTTGGGAATGATGGAATAAATTTCATCTCATGTTCTATCTTTCTTTGTCTTAACCGGACATACCCACTAGGGGCTTTACTGCTGAAACGAATGGGGTTTGGCAGTGTTGCGGCGATGAGAGCACATTCAGATCGCGACAGCTCACTGGCCGTTTTACCAAAATGGTAGCGTGCTACGGCATCCACTCCATAAATCATGTCTCCCATTTCGATTGAATTTAAGTACACCTCCATGATGCGTTGTTTGCTCCATATCAATTCTATAAGCGCCGTAAAGTAAACTTCAAAACCTTTTCTAACCCACGAACGGCCGGGCCAAAGAAAAACGTTTTTCGCCGTTTGTTGCGTAATTGTGCTTGCTCCGCGCTTCTTTCCCGTCTTGTTTTTGATATTATGAACGGCAGCTTTCTCGATGGCATTGTAGTCAAAACCATGGTGCAACAAGAACCGTTGGTCCTCACTGGCCATCACGGCAACAGGCATGTGTCGTGAAATATCGTCCATTTGCACCCAATGGTGATGCATCTTGAGCTCGCCTTTCTCGAAACATCGAATCACCATCAAAGGAGTTATGTAGACGGGTATGAACCGGTAGGCGACAACAGTGAGGATTGATGTTGCCAAAAAGAGTATAATAGCCCAACGTAAGAATGATGCGATAACCTTCATGTTTCAACGAAAAAGGGGTACCTTGTAGCACCCCTTATAAATATTACCTAATGTTTTATTAGTTAAGAGTTCCAGCATTTGCAGCTTCAACCATAGCCGGACTGGCATAGAGGAACACCTCCACGCGGCGGTTGAGTTGTCGTCCGGCCTTGGTGGCATTGTCGGCCACGGGCTGTGTACTGCCCTGTCCTACCACATTCTGGAACTGACTGGACGGAACGCCACAGCTCTTGAGGTAGTTCACTACGCTGCGGGCGCGGTCGTTACTCAATGGAATGTTGATGCCGTCATTACCAGTTGAGTCGGTATGTCCATAAACATCTATGTGGCAATCCTTGTTTTTCTTCAAAACGGTAGAAAACTTAGCCAACTCATTCTTGCTGGTTTGATTTAAATTAGCCTTGCTGCTGGCGAACAAAATGCCGCTGTCAAAGGTAACCTTCACGGCGTCAAGGCCATTTTTGTCTTTTACCTCTTCTACCTTAGCATTCTCAACTTGTGCTGCTGTTTCTTTCGCTACCTTGTCCATGTGACGACCAATCATAGCACCAGCGCCAGCTCCAACCGCGCCACCGATGGCTGCTCCAACGCCAGCGTTACCAGCTATCTTGCCAATAATGGCTCCTAAGGCGGCACCACCGCCAGCACCTGCCAAAGCTCCGGTGCCCTGTTTTGTAGAACAACTAAAGACGGTTAAAAGGCAAAGAGCCAATGTCATAAATTTCATTTTCTTCATAATCACTCAGTTTTGTGTTTATATTTATATTTGCAAAGATAATTCTTTTTATTGCATTATAATGCCCAAGTCAACATTTTTTTGTAATTTTGCGACAAATTTAAGCAATACAAACTTATGGTCAAAAGGGATTTCACTAAAGTGTATTATGAATTTCCCTATTGTAGAAGAAAATAACTATTCATCAAGATAACATGGCAAAAGAATTAAAAGATTTGACCAAAAGGTCGGAAAACTATAGTCAGTGGTATAATGATTTGGTTGTTAAGGCCGATTTGGCTGAACAATCGGCAGTGCGTGGCTGCATGGTCATCAAGCCATACGGCTACGCCATCTGGGAAAAAATGCAGCAACAGTTGGACAAGATGTTTAAAGAAACAGGTGCACAAAATGCCTATTTCCCTCTTTTAATACCCAAATCATTCCTGAGTCGCGAGGCTGAACACGTGAAAGGGTTTGCGAAAGAATGCGCGGTTGTTACACACTACCGACTTAAATCATCAGAAACAGGCGACAGTGTGGAAGTAGATCCCGCTGCAAAACTGGAAGAAGAGCTGATTATTCGTCCTACCTCAGAAACCATTATATGGAATACGTATAAGAACTGGATACAGTCTTGGCGCGACCTGCCATTGATGTGCAACCAGTGGTGCAACGTCATGAGATGGGAAATGCGTACACGTCCATTCCTGAGAACCTCAGAATTTTTATGGCAGGAGGGACACACTGCCCATGCAACGCGCGAAGAAGCTGAAGAAGAAGCTCAGAAAATGCTCAAGGTATATGCCGACTTTGCTGAACAATGGATGGCCGTTCCCGTGGTGCAGGGCGTGAAGAGCGAAACCGAACGCTTTGCAGGAGCCTTGGATACTTATACCATTGAGGCCATGATGCAAGACGGAAAGGCATTACAGAGCGGAACCAGTCATTTCCTTGGTCAAAACTTTGCCAAATCATTTGATGTCACCTATTTGAATAAGGAGAACAAACCAGAGTATGTATGGGCGACAAGTTGGGGTGTATCTACACGACTGATTGGCGCTCTCATTATGACCCACTCTGATGATAATGGTTTGGTATTGCCTCCAAAGCTGGCCCCCATTCAGGTTGTCATCATTCCTATTGCTAAGAATGAGGAACAGCATAAGGCAATCTCAGATAAGTTGAATCCATTCATGGAGGACATGAAAAAGCTTGGCATCACCGTGAAATACGATGACAGCAACAACAAACGTCCAGGATTCAAGTTTGCTGATTACGAGTTAAAAGGTGTCCCTGTGCGCCTGGTTATGGGTGGCAGAGATCTTGAGAACAACACGATTGAAGTGATGCGCCGCGACACTTTAGAGAAAGAAACCATCCCTGTTGAAGGATTGACCGATTACATCCACAAGCTACTTGACGACATTCAAGCAAACATTCTGAAGAAAGCCAAAGATTATCGTGATGCTCGTATTTACGAATGCGATAATTATGATGAGTTTAAAGAAAAGATTAAAGATGGTGGATTTTTCCTTTGTCACTGGGATGGAACTGAAGAGACCGAGGCAAAGATTAAAGAAGAGACACAAGCAACCATTCGCTGTGTCCCATTTGGCTTTGAACAAACACCCGGTGTAGACATGGTTTCTGGTAAACCAGCTAAACATCGTGTCATCATCGCTCGCAGTTATTAATTATAAAACCATAAAAATGGACTGGATAATTGAATTGTTTACCAACAACGAGTCAGTTGCGCACATTGTTTTACTCTACGCAAGTGTCATCGCTATTGGCGTTTTATTGGGAAAAGTTAAGATAGGTGGCATCTCTTTAGGCGTTACCTTCGTGCTCTTTGCCGGCATTGTTGCGGGACACATTGGATTCACCGCACCTGTCAGTCTGCTGACATTCATTCAGGATTTTGGTCTGATTCTATTCGTTTTCTGTATTGGATTACAAGTTGGTCCTGGCTTTTTTGAAAGTTTCAAACGTGGCGGTGTCACCCTCAACATGCTTACCACAACGGCTGTTTTGCTCAACATCGCCGTGATGTTTGCCTGTTATTTTATCTTTTTCGACACCTCTGATGTGACCAATCTGCCCATGATGGTAGGAACGCTTTATGGCGCTGTAACCAATACACCAGGCTTGGGAGCTGCTAACGAGGCACTCACCTCTGTTTTTACAAATGGCAACGTTCCACAAATAGCCAGTGGTTATGCCTGCGCTTATCCTCTTGGCGTGTTGGGTATCATCGCTGCAACCATTGCCATACGCTTCATTTGCAAAATTAACTTGAATGAAGAAGAGGACAAACTGATACAAACAGAAGAAGACAATACATCTGTCAAGCCGTGCCAAATTCGTCTTAGCGTGGACAACACCTACATCGAGGGACGGTCGTTGCATGAGATTTCAGAATTCTTGAATCGAGAATTCATCTGTTCGAGGCTGAAACACGATGACATCATCCAGATACCAAATGGCGAAACCGTGGTGCACAAAGGCGACGAGATGCTTATCGTATGTGCGGAGGCTGACGCAGAAGTCATCAAAAGCTTTGGACACGCAGCAGAATTGCCATGGGTTGAAGAAGAAAAGAAACAACCTATGATTTCTAAACGAGTAGTCATTACGAGTCCGTCGATGAACGGAAAGGTACTTGGCAAGATGCGTTTCTCCAGTGTTTACGGTGTTAACATTACAAGAATCACACGCCAGGGCATCGACTTATTCGCCACTCACGACCTACACTTACATGTAGGAGACCGCATCATGATGGTAGGTCATGAAGAAAACGTCAATCGCGTAGAACGCATGATGGGCAACTCCATGCGACGCCTCAACGCACCTAACATTGCAACCATCTTCATTGGTATCTTTATAGGAATCCTCTTTGGTAGTTTCCCCATTGCCATTCCTGGCATGCCTGTCCCCATGAAACTGGGTCTTGCAGGCGGTCCGTTGATCATCGCTATCTTGATTGGGCGCTATGGCTATAGAATGAAACTAGTGACTTATACCACAACATCGGCTAACATGATGCTGCGCGAGATTGGTTTGGTTCTTTTTTTAGCCAGTGTGGGTATTAAAGCCGGAGATGGATTTGTTAACACAGTTATTCAAGGTGACGGATTGAAATACGTCTACACAGGCATTCTGATCACCGTTATTCCTATTCTTATTGTCGGCACCATTGCCCGTTTGAAGTTTAAATTCAACTATTTCACCATTATGGGCATGATAGCAGGTACTTATACCGATCCACCTGCGCTGGCATACGCTAATCAAGTTTGTTCGCATGACGCACCATCAACGGGTTATTCCACTGTTTATCCGTTAAGCATGTTCCTCCGAATCTTCACAGCTCAGCTCATTGTTCTGTTCTGCTGTGGATGATGTAAATTAGGATATTACCCTTTCTAAAATTAATTTAGCATATAAGTCAGTCTGCAAGATGTAAACTTCATCTTCAACAACTCTAACTGCAGAATGATTTATATGCTAAATTAATTTCACTCGTTTAGCTTAAGTTATTATGATGGGAGCAATGAAGCTATTATATAGCTCGCATATATCAACTAAGATTAGCCTAACCGGCAGGTAGCTTCCAATACATTTTAAAATAGTCTTCACTCAATCAAAGCCCAACATTGTCGAAGAGAGTGTCGCACAAAAGTTTGCTCACTTTTTTATCAGAATATTGCTAAAAAACGGCAATTTAAAGTTTTCAGTATAGAAAAAAAAGAACAAGAAGTAACATTATAGTTTAACTTTTTCAATTTTTTATATATAACTTAACCACAGAGAGTTATTAACATCAAACGGCATGATGCATGACATCTTGTCGTTTTTATATTTTTCATGCCTGCCAATAGCATTGAGTTTGGCCTCCAAAGTCAATGCCTTTCAAGGTCAAACTCATTGACTTTACACGCCAATCTATATGCTATTGAAAAGATAGGGATGACAGGCTTCATACGAACATGAAATTTGAGATGGTTAGCCAGTTCAATAGTTCTTCAAGAAAATATTATCAAATTGTTTGGACAATTACAGATTTTAGCTTAATTTTACCAACCAAAATAAGCAAGATGTCAAGAAAAAAGAAGCCTTTACCCCTTTTAGAAAATATCCTGATTACGGACGTGGCCGCCGAAGGAAAGTCGTTGGCACGCATAGACGACATGGTCGTATTTGTGCCTTTTACTGTTCCTGGAGACGTGGTGGACTTGCAGGTGCGCAAAAAGAAGCACCACTATTGTGAAGCTGAGGTGGTGCGTTTCATCAAATACAGTGATGTGCGACAAACGCCAAAGTGCCAACATTTTGGCATTTGTGGTGGATGTAAGTGGCAAATGCTGCCCTATGAAGAACAACTTAAGGCTAAACAAAAGCAAGTACACGACCAACTAGAGCGAATCGGTAAGATAGAATTGCCCGAATTCAGACCTATCATGGGGTCGGAAAAAACGTATGAATACCGCAACAAACTGGAGTTTGGTTGCTCCAACAAACGGTGGCTGACCTGGGAAGAAGTGACCAGCGGTGTGAAATATGACCACATGAATGCCATTGGTTTTCACATCACAGGAGCCTTTGATAAAATCTATCCCATCGAGAAATGCTGGCTCATGGATGACCTCTGCAATCAAATCAGAAACTGTATTCGCGACTATGCCATCGACCATGACATCAGCTTCTTTGACCTGAGAGCACAAACGGGACTGCTGCGCGACATCATGATACGCAGTGCGAACACAGGAGAATGGATGGTGCTGGTTCAGTTTAAGTTCCAAGAAGAGGGTGACGAGCAACGTGCGCATGGGCTATTGCAGCATGTGGCCGACTCGTTTCCACAGATAACTTCCCTACTTTATGTGGACAACCAGAAATGTAACGATACCTTTGGCGACCAAACTGTTGTGGTGTTCAAGGGAAGAGATCATATTACGGAGACCATGGGCGACCTGAAATTTAAAGTGGCAGCCAAGAGTTTCTACCAAACTAATACCAACCAGGCTTACCATCTTTACAGCGTGGCGCGCGAATTTGCCCAACTTACCGGCAAAGAGTTGGTTTACGACCTATACACAGGAACGGGCACCATTGCCAATTTCGTGGCCAGAGATGCCCGGGAAGTCATCGGCATTGAGTATGTAGAAGATGCCATCAAGGATGCGAAAGTTAATTCGGCAGCCAACGACATACACAACACCCAGTTCTATGCAGGCGATATGAAGGACATTCTTACCGAGGAATTTATTACCGAACATGGCCGTCCAGATGTCATTATCACCGACCCTCCACGTGCTGGCATGCACCCAGATGTGGTTCGCACCATTCTCGGAGCAGCTCCCCAACGCATTGTATACGTTAGTTGTAATCCTGCAACACAGGCGCGCGACCTGCAAATGTTAGATGAGCAGTACAAGGTAATGGCCGTCCAGCCAGTCGATATGTTCCCCCACACGCCGCATGTTGAGAACGTGGTACTGCTTGAGCAACGCTAAGACAGAGTCTAAAACAAATCTACTATGAAAAGAACAAACAAGGTTTTACTAATCTACACCGGTGGCACCATCGGCATGGGGCAGAACATCAAAACTGGTGCTTTGGAGCCTCTCGACTTCCATCATTTGGTTGAGAACGTGCCGGAGTTTGAATTAATTCAGACAGAGGTTGACGTCTATCAGTTCACTCCCCCCATTGATTCAAGTGACATGACACCCACCATGTGGGCAAAGCTGGTGACCATCATCAGCGAACGTTATGAACTGTATGACGGATTCGTCATTCTGCACGGAACCGATACCATGGCCTATACCGCCTCTGCCCTGTCGTTCATGTTGGAAAACCTCACAAAGCCCGTTGTGCTGACAGGTAGTCAGTTGCCGATTGGGGTGCTGAGAACAGACGGAAAGGAAAATCTCATATCGAGTATCGAACTGGCTTCGGCTCATCACGAAGACGGAACGGCCATCGTTCCAGAGGTGTGTATTTATTTCAATGGCCGTTTGTTGCGGGGCAATCGCAGTACGAAACAAAATGCAGATGGATTCAATGCCTTCGATTCTTTCAACTTTCCACACCTCTGTGATGCGGGCGTGAATTTCACCTATCATGAGCATCTTATTTTGAAGCCCAACTTCAACAAACCTATGGTTCCCCATACACACTTGGATCCTCATGTAATGGCTTTGTCACTGTTTCCCGGTTTACAGGAAGATATTGTGCAACAAATTCTTGAAGTACCCAACTTGAGGGGCATTGTGATGCGCAGTTACGGAAGCGGAAATGCGCCTCAGACGCCATGGCTCACCCATCTGCTTAGCCAAGCTGCGGAAAGGGGCGTCGTTGTCGTCAATGTTAGCCAGTGCGTATGGGGCAATGTGGAGATGTCGCGTTATGACAATGGGTATCAATTACAAAATGCTGGTGTTGTCAGCGGTTACGACAGTACCGTTGAAGCCGCTCTTGCCAAGCTGATGTTTTTGCAGGCTCAATATGATGACTATGCCACCATCTGCCGAAAGATGAAACAATCGATAGCAGGAGAGATTACCCTTCCTCCAAACGTCATCATGAACTAACTCTTTATTCTCCCAGCATAAGCATAAGTTACCCCAGCTAAAGGGATGGCTATAAACGAGTTGAAACAGCTCGAATGTTTTCAAAGCCTACCTCTAACTGGGGTAAATCATTCATCTCGAACAGCTGTCTTTCATGCGTCGCAAATATCTTTTCTTCCGGAAAAGATATTTGCTTGCATTCAGACAGATGAAAAAATCTTACCTATACTTTGTACTCTACAAATGCCTCCATGGCTTCGTAGCATGCCAATCCTAAACTATCGTAAAGCGCTGCGGTAGCATGATTGCGGTCTTCTGAGCGCTGCCAGAACAAACGTTCGTCGTTGCCAAGGAATGGAGCACTCTCCATTTGACTCTGATGTTTCAAGATGCTGTTGCGCTTAGCACGCAGCTCTTCTGGACTCATGGGTACACACATCTCAATGTTCTCAATTTCCCATTCAGCCCAAGCACCTCGATACATCCATACTCTACATTCTTTCAGCCATTCTGCTCCATCTTCTTTTTCAAGTTCAAGAGCTGCCAACACGGCATCAGTACATTTCTTATGAGTACCATGTGGATCAGCCAAGTCGCCTGCTACATATATTTGATGCGGCTTAACCTCTTGCAAGAGTTGACGAACAATCTCGACATCCTTTTCTGTCATCGGCAGTTTTTCAATCTTACCCGACTCGTAGAAAGGCAAGTCAAGGAAGTGAACATGGTCTAATGGCACGCCATTGTATGTACAAGCCGTGCGTGCTTCGCCTCGCCGAATCAACCCTTTGATAGTTCGTACATCTAAGGTATCTATGTCACCATCCTTCTTATTTGCCAAGAATTTCTTGATTTCACTATACTTTTGTTTAATCACCTTATCTTTCTCGCCATCGAATATCTGATTAAATCCATTGATGAAGTGCATGAATCGCGTTACTTCTTCATCGCCTACAGCAATGTTTCCACTGGTTTCGTAAGCCACATGAAGGTCGTGTCCCTGCTGAACCAGTCGACGTAAGGTGCCACCCATGGAGATTACATCATCATCTGGATGTGGGGAAAAGACAATTACTCGCTTAGGAAATGGTGTCGCACGCTCCGGACGGTATGTATCATCAGCATTCGGTTTGCCACCTGGCCAGCCCGTAATGGTATGCTGTAAGTCGTTAAAAATCTTAATGTTGGCATTGTAAGCCGAACCATAAAGCGCCAACAACTCGCTCAAACCGTGGTCGTTGTAATCTTTATTGGTCAACTTCAAGATAGGTTTTCCTGTGAGCTGGCATAACCATACCAATGCTGAACGCACCAATTTATCGGTCCATTGGCACGATTTTACAAGCCAAGGGTGCACGATGCGTGTCAGACGAGACGCTGCAGGGAGGTCGATAACCACTTCAACGTTGTTATGAGTTTGCAAGAATGAAGCAGGAAGCGCATCGGTAATTACGCCCTCAACGGTCTTTTGAATAACCTCAGCCTTCTCTTCACTCCACGCTGCAAGAAATATTTTCTTTGCTTTCAACAAAGTTGCAATACCCATGGTGATGGAACAAGGAGGCACTTGCTCGTTCGTTCCAAAGCTCAAGGCCATTTCTTGTCGCAACACATTGTCTACTAAGATAATGCGCGAATTGCTGGTAACTGTTGATCCAGGCACGTTGCAGGCGATATTTCCACTACGGCCAATACCTATCAACATCACGTCAATACCACCAAATGTGTTGATACGCTCCTCGTATAAGCGACAATGATTCTGCACATCGTCTTGCGAAATGCTACCATCTAAGGTGAAAATATTTTTCTTATCGATATCTATGTGATCTAAAAAGCGTGTACACAACTGACTGATACTGCTGTTTTGCGATTTGGATGTGAGCGGAAAATATTCGTATGCATTGAAGACAACAACATTGTGAAAGCTCAACTGTTTAGCTTCGTACATGCTAATCAGCTCTTTGAAAATAGGCGTGAGCGACAAACCTGTACCCAAACCAAGTACACAGAACTTGCCTTCTTTTTGCTTGCTCTTGATGATAGCGGCTATACTTTCTGCCACATGCTTAGCACCCTCTTCCTCTTGGGCAAAGATGTTCGTGTGTATTTTTTCATAACGCGTTAACTCCGAACGGTCTATAGCCGTTTTAGGTCGGTATATTTCAACCGGAATTTTAGTTAATACAATTTCTGAACTTAGATTTAGATTCATATTTTTACATATATTAAAAAAGGGCTAGTAGCTTTTAAACACTACTCGCCCCTTGGGTTATTAAATATTATCTTTTTCAATATCTTTAAAGTAGCGATACGTTCCAACTTTCAGTTCGTCGGTCGCAGGTTCATCACAAACGATGATTCCGTGCGGATGTTGCTGAAGTACACTGATTGTCCAATAGTGGGTAACCGGTCCTTCTACCACAGCTTGTAAGGCGCGAGCCTTGTGATGACCGTTACAGAGTATCATTACTTCTTGCGCATCCATCACGGTTCCTACACCAACTGTCAATGCGTGTTTTGGAACTTTGTTGACGTCGTTGTCAAAGAAACGGCTGTTGGCGATGATCGTATCGCTGGTCAGTGTTTTGATTCGCGTGCGGGAAGTCAAAGACGAGCATGGCTCATTGAAAGCAATATGGCCGTCTGGACCAATGCCTCCAATAAACAAGTCGATGCCACCTGCAGCTTTAATCTTTTCTTCGTATGCCTTACATTCAGCCTCCAAATCCTTCGCGTTGCCGTTAAGAATATGGATGTTTTCCTTTGGACAGTCGATATGGTCAAACAAATTCCGTGCCATGAACGAATGATAGCTTTCGGGATGCGACTCAGGCAAACCCACATACTCATCCATATTGAAGGTCAATACATTTTTAAATGACACTCTACCCTCTTGACAAGCCTTTACCAAGCGAGCATACATACCTTCCGGAGACGAACCGGTAGGCAAACCTAATACGAAAGGATGCTCAGGTGTTGGGTTGAACTTGTTAATACGTTCAATCACATGTTCGGCTGCCCAACGTGACAGCGACTCGTAATTTTCTTCTATAATGACTCTCATCTTCAATTAATTTATTAATGATTATTTCTTCCAAAGGTGCTTTGCATATACATAGTCATAAAGGTCATAGAATCTAACGAACCTTGTAAGACGCTCTTTAAACTCCGGAAAATCTTTCTTCTTATCTGACCATTGGATTTCAGAAATGGCTGCAAGGCGTGGAAGCAACTGATATTCTGCTAAATTAGGATAGGCGATGTACTCTGTCCACAGATTGGCTTGAACACCAATAATATGGTTACGCACGTCAACCGACAGGGTGTCTGGCAAGGGGTCAAAGCTGTAAGTCTTTTCGATGGGGAGATTCCCTCCAATCAAAAGCGGTTCCGAAGCCCGTTTATCTGTCTGATAATAGTCAAAGTAAGCATAGGTAGTTGGTGACATCACAACATCATGACCTCTCTTGGCAGCTTTAATACCAGGAGCTACTCCACGCCAACTCATGACGGTAGCGCTCTGATTGATGTCACCGTCCAGGATTTCATCCCATCCGATGATGCTTCTGCCTTTGCTGTTGACAAACTTTTCTATGCGGTTGGTGAAATATCCTTGCAGCTTTTTCACCGGTAGATTGTGGTCTTTCATAACCTTCTGGCACTT
Organism: uncultured Prevotella sp.; assembly: GCA_902488665.1. Taxonomy (GTDB): domain Bacteria; phylum Bacteroidota; class Bacteroidia; order Bacteroidales; family Bacteroidaceae; genus Prevotella. Next base: position 43,518 of record CABTXD010000012.1, read on the forward strand.
GGGACATTTCTCCCAACGCACACGTGGAGATTCGTCACCACCGATATTAATCAACTTAGAGGGGAAGATATCAATGAGCTCACCCAGCACATCCTGACAGAACTGGTAGGTCTTTTCGTTACCCAAACAAAGCACATCATCGAAAATGCCCCATGACGTTGACACCTTATAAGGTCCACCTGTACATCCCAGTTCAGGATAAGATGCCAGCGCAGCAAGCATGTGGCCGGGCATATCTATTTCTGGAATCACCGTAATATATCTGTCCGCTGCATATTTAACGATTTCACGAGCTTGGTCTTGTGTATAGAAACCACCATAAGGCACGCCATCATAGACAGCAGAATTATGTCCAATGACCGTTTCAGAACGTACTGATCCAACTTCTGTCAGCTTGGGGTATTTCTTAATTTCTATACGCCAACCCTGGTCTTCGCTCAGATGCCAGTGGAAGACATTCATGTTGTGAAGTGCCAACAGATCTATGTATTTCTTTACGAAATCCAATGTAAAGAAATGTCGGCCACAATCTAACATGCCTCCCCGATAACCAAATCGAGGCGCATCTTTAATTACAACGCCTGGAAAAGTGATTTGGTTTTCGGTTTTCTGTGTGGGCAACGACTTACGCAGGGTCTGTATGCCATAGAAAATACCATTGGGAGTCTTTCCTGCGACCGAAATTCCTTTGTTTGTCACAGTGATGACATACCCTTCTTCCTCCTTCATTTTCTTGTTTAATGACAGGGTGATGGCATTTTTTGATTTACTCGTGGTAGTTGACACCTGAATGCCGGTGACCTCGCGAATATACTGAGCCAGAAACTCTGCATTACGCTTCATATCTGCATTTCCCTCTGGATAAACGATGGGAGTGGCAGCGGTCAACGTAAAATCTTTTTTAGCCGTTGCGGTAATTTCCTTCGGCATGGGAACTACCTTGTAATCAGCTACTGAACTTGCTGTCGCAGATTGAAAGGACAGCGCACTTAAAAATAAAGCCAATACTATTTTTTTTGCTTTCATGATGAAAATGGTTATTTATGACACAAAGTTATCATAATTTATTGAAATGACTGCCATCGTTTCTTAAAAAAAAGGTTTTCAATCCATTTTTATAGTTTTGTTAACAAATGACCTGCTATTTGAAACGCAAAATCCGCACTATTTTGAGTTTTCATATTTTTGTTCAAATAAAAAAAAGAGCATCTCGCATCTCGTCAAACTTGTAAGATATTTTATCAAAAAAGTGGGCAAAAAATGACCCTTATAAACTTTCAATCTAGAAAAAATCGATAGGCACAGAGGATGCAAAACAAGCGACTTCGGTACCCTGTCAATCGACTTGAAGACGTTAGAGCATTGAGTTGACTCGATAAGAAGCATCACTTTATCGGTCAATAAGCATGTTGTTGAACAGCAAAAGCATACATTTAATGGCCTAAAAGCAATGCTTTTGATGAAAAATAGTCTGAAAAATATTTGCATAGCACAACGAAATATCACTAACACATTGTACTATTGGCACTTGCAAACATTGCAATTTCCTTGGCGTATTTACAAACTTCAGGGACGGAGTTTGTAAATACGCCAAGGATAAGAGAGGTAGTTGTCAAGAAAATTCTTAATTAATCAGCCTCACGCTTGTACGCCCTGTCCATCAAACATCGAAGAAATCTTGACATTGTAGATGAACTGCCATTGGGTTGCATTGGCCTCCGAAACAAAAAAGATGTTTTTATTTTGTCGTTTTATCGCTTTATTGTAACTTTGCAATCACCATATTTATATACCGAATGAAAGAATTTGTCATATCAGAAGCAAAAGCAGAAACAGCCATACTCGTAGGTCTTATCACGCAGGAACAGAACGAAGCGAAGACCAATGAATACCTTGACGAGTTGGAATTTCTTGCTGATACCGCAGGCGCAGTTACCGTTAAAAGATTCACGCAGAAGCTGGGAGGCCCCAACATGGTGAGCTATGTAGGTAAGGGCAAATTGGAAGAAATCAAACAGTATATAGAAAATGAGAAAGAAAACGACCGCCCTGTGGGGATGGTGATTTTCGATGATGAGCTTTCTGCCAAGCAAATCAGAAACATAGAGAAAGAACTTCAGGTCAAAATCTTAGACCGAACCTCCCTGATACTCGACATTTTTGCTATGCGGGCACAGACGGCCAACGCGAAAACGCAGGTAGAATTGGCGCAATACCGATACATGCTGCCTCGCCTGCAACGCTTGTGGACTCACTTGGAACGGCAAGGTGGCGGATCAGGTTCAGGTGGTGGAAAGGGTTCTGTTGGTCTGCGTGGCCCAGGTGAGACGCAGCTTGAGATGGACCGCCGCATTATTTTACAGCGCATCACGCTGCTCAAGCAACGGCTCATCGAGATTGACAAGCAGAAAACCACACAGCGCAAGAACCGCGGAAGGCTGATTCGGGTGGCTTTGGTGGGTTATACCAACGTGGGTAAGTCTACCTTGATGAACCTGCTGTCCAAGAGTGAGGTGTTTGCAGAGAACAAACTTTTTGCCACGTTAGACACCACGGTACGCAAGGTAGTGATTGAAAATCTTCCCTTTTTGCTGGCCGATACGGTGGGATTCATTCGGAAATTGCCCACCGACCTTGTCGATTCGTTCAAATCAACCCTTGACGAAGTGCGTGAGGCCGATTTGCTGTTGCATGTCGTAGACATTTCGCATCCCGACTTTGAAGAACAAATCAGGGTAGTTGACAACACACTGAAAGAATTGGATGCGGCAGATAAACCTACCATGATCGTCTTCAACAAGATAGATCAATACAGATGGGTTGAGAAAGCTCCTGATGACCTGACACCTTCTACACAAGAAAACATTTCGCTGGAAGAACTGAAACGAACCTGGATGGCTAAGTTGAATGAAAACTGTGTCTTCATTTCGGCAAAACAAAAGCAAAACATTGACGAATTCAGAGAAACGTTGTACAAAGCCGTGCGCCAGTTGCATGTGCAGAAATATCCGTATAACGACTTTTTGTACCCAACTGATTAATTGAAATAGATGAAAGAGTTCAGGCCATTAACAAGCGAAGAGATAAATGTCTTAGAAAGTCATGGTTGCTGGGCAGAAGACTGGTCTTCCGTCATGGTCGACGAGGAATTCAGGCCTAACTACTTGAGTCGTGTTCTGTTCTATGGCGAGAATCGTTTAGGTGTATTTGAAGAAACGATAGAGGTAACGAAAGGGTTTTTCAAGCATTCGGGCATTATCAACGCCACATTGAGGAACGTAACCGTAGGTGACAACAACCTGATAGAAAACGTTGGCAATTACATCAATAATTATACGATTGGCGACAGATGTTTTATTTCAAACATTTGCACACTCGAGACTACCGAGGGAGCCACGTATGGCGAAGGCAACACCATTTCAGTATTAAATGAAGTGGGCGATGGTAACGTAGTGTTGTTCAGAGAATTGAATAGTCAATTTGCCGCCTTCATGGTACAACACTTTCAGGACAAGGCACTCAAAGACGCCATACTTCGTCTCATCAAGGAAGGCATTGCTTTAAACGAATCGGACCAAGCATGGATAGGCAATGGGGTGAAAATCGTGAATACAAAAGAAATCACTAACACCATCGTCTTTGATGATTGCGAAATCAACGGTGCATCACGTCTGAGCGACTGTACGATTCTTAGTTCAGAGGCCGCCAGCGTATATATTGGAACGGGTGTGATTTGCGAAAACTCCATCATCTCGCACGGCTCTTCAATCATCAACAGCGTAAAAATGCAAGATTGCTTTGTGGGTGAGACTTGCCAGATAACAAATGGTTTCACGGCATCTTCCAGTATATTCTTCGCCAACAGCTATATGGCCAACGGTGAGGCTTGTGCCGCTTTCTGCGGTCCCTTCTCATCCAGTCATCACAAGAGCAGCCTGTTGATAGGCGGGATGTTTTCATTCTACAATGCAGGTTCGGCCACCAACTTCAGCAACCATGCGTATAAGATGGGACCTATGCACTATGGCGTGTTGCAACGTGGATGCAAGACAGCTAGCGGCGCCTATCTGCTGATGCCGGCGAACATCGGTACATTCTCTGTTTGTTTCGGCAAATTGATGTATCATCCCGACACGCGCAGCCTTCCGTTCTCCTACCTCATCGCCTACGGTGACATCATGTACTTGTCGCCAGGACGAAACATTACGACCGTAGGTCTGTACAGAGATATCAACAAGTGGCCGAAAAGAGATTTGCGTCCGCAGCATTCACAAAAGAGTATCGTAAACTTTGATTGGCTTTCTCCCTTTTCTGTTGGCGAAATTGTGGAAGGAAAAAAGATTCTTGAAAAGCTGCGCGAGGCCTCTGGTGATGACGTTTCAACCTACAATTATCATGAATATGTCATCAATGCCAGTTCTTTGAAAAAAGGCATCAAATACTATGACATCGCACTGCACATCTATATGGGTGCGGTTTTGAAACGAGTTTTGAAGAAAGACCCGGCACTTACACCGCCCACTACGACGATTGGAACGGGAAAATGGACAGACCTGGCCGGACTGCTGCTGCCTGTTTCTGAAGAAGAACGATTGATAGAAGATATTAAAAATGGCGAACTCGAGACGATTGATGATGTGCTGCAAAGATTCACCGACATCAACGAACACTATCGAGAATACCAGTGGGCTTGGACATACGAACTCATTAAGAATTATTATCAACTCGACACCGTCACCTTGGCGGATGCCGATCGCATTCGTGCAGATTATGTCAAGGCGCGTCGTGCATGGATAGCAGAAATCAGAAAAGATGCTGAGAAGGAGTTTGCAATGGGTGATGTAGAACAAAATTTATTCGATAACTTCATTGAAAAACTGGATCGAGAGGTTGAATACGAGAACTGATATCAGGTTCAACCGCTTGAAACAAAACCTAACAAAATTGGATATTACTAACAAGTCATTAACAATCATAAGAATGAGAACAAGATTACTATTGTCAAGCTTATTGCTGTTACTGTTTCAATGTATTCTTCATGCAAAAGTATACGATTACCAAACAGTGACGGGCGACCCCATGAAAGCCCGTATCTACACATTGGATAACGGACTGAAAGTTTACCTTAGCGTGAACAAAGAGAAGCCGCGCATTCAAACTTACATTGCGGTTAAGACAGGAAGTAGGAACGATCCTGCTGAAACCACGGGGTTGGCACACTATCTGGAGCACCTAATGTTTAAGGGAACCAAACAGTTTGGCACCACCAATGCGGAGAAAGAGGCTGCTTATCTGCAAGACATCACGCGGCGATATGAGAAATATCGCTTGCTGACCGATGCTGACGAACGCAAACAGGCGTACCATGAAATTGACAGTATATCACAGTTGGCTGCCCAATACAATATTCCCAATGAATATGACAAGCTGATGGCAGCCATCGGTTCTGAAGGTTCTAACGCCTTTACGAGCAACGACATCACCTGTTATGTGGAGAACATTCCGGGCAACGAAGTAGACAATTGGGCTAAAATACAAGCCGACAGGTTTCAAAACATGGTGGTAAGAGGCTTTCATACCGAATTGGAAGCGGTGTACGAAGAATTTAACATCGGGCTTTCGAACGACGGAAGAAAGCAGTGGAACGCACTCAATGCCAAACTGTTTCCTACACATCCCTATGGCACACAAACCACGATTGGCACACAGGCTCACCTCAAAAATCCATCGATTGTAAACATCCAAAACTATTTTAAACGCTACTATGTGCCCAACAACGTGGCTATCTGCATGGCAGGCGACATGAATCCAGATGAAGTGATTGCTACTTTGGACAAGTATTTCGGGTCATGGAAGAAGAATCCAACACTATCCTACCCTACCTTCGCACCGCAACCCGACCTCAAAGCCAGTGTAGACACCACAGTAGTGGGATTGGAAGCCGAGAATGTATTGCTGGCCTGGAAGTTCGATGGCGCTGCATCACTGCAAAATGACACACTCACCTTGGTGGATAAAATATTGAGCAACGGGCATGCGGGACTGTTAGATTTAAACCTTAATCAAAGTATGAAGGTTTTAGAGAGTGGTTCGTTCGTCAATGCCTTGGCCGATTATTCTTCCTTCTGCATGGAGGGATTACCCAAAGAGGGACAGTCTTTGGAAGAGGTCAAAAAGCTATTGTTGGCCGAGGTTGACAACATCAAACGGGGAGCGTTTGCCGATGACTTGCTCTCGTCTATCATCAACAATACCAAGCGCGATTATTACAAATCGCTACAATCAAACCGTTCGCGGGTTTCCATGCTGACCGATGCCTTCATTAACAATCAGAAATGGGAAGATGTAGTTAATCGTTTGGATAGATTGGCAAAGATTTCAAAACAAGACATCATGGCCTTTGCCAACAGACACTTTAAAGATAACTTTGTTTGTGTGTACAAGAAGCAAGGCGAAGACACGACGCAAAAGAAGATAGATAAACCACAAATCACCCCTATCCCCAGCAACCGCAACGAGAGCAGTGCATTTTTGCGTAACATACAAAATGCACACGCCACGCCTATACAGCCGCAATTCCTTGATTTCAAGCGCGACCTCACGTTCACTAAGACTAAAAAGAAGCTACCTATTGTGTACAAACACAATAGTGATGACGGACTTTTTAACTTGGTTTTCAATTGGGATTTCGGCACAACTGCGAACAAAGAGTTTGCGGTGGCGTGTGATTACATCAACTATCTGGGTACCTCTAAGAAGTCGGCAGAGGACATCAAACGCGAGTTTTACAAACTGGCTTGCAGCTTCAACATCATAGCCAATCCGCGCAAGATTGCCATTTTGTTGTCAGGATTGGATGAGAATATGCCCAAAGCGGTAAAACTGCTCAACGAACTGATGACCGATGCGAAACCTGATGCAAAGGCGTACGAAAAATATGTTGCGTTGACATTGAAAGCAAGGCAAGACGACAAGAACGATCAACGCAAAAACTTCAATGCTTTAAGAAGGTATGCGATGTACGGACCCTATAACCAAGTGCGCAATATTGTAAGCGAACAAGAGCTAAAAGCCTTGCAGCCACAGCATTTGGTTGATTTGTTTCAATCGCTCAAACAATACGAACAATCCGTGCTCTACTACGGTCCAACGAGCACACAACAGCTTTCTGCCTGCCTTGACAAGCTGTATGAACCTGCCAAGAACAGAAAACCGGCATTGAAAAACAAAGAATATCAAGAACAAACCACACCGCAAAACGAAGTGTACATTGCTCCCTACAATGCGAAAAACATTTACATGGTGATGTATCACAACGAGAACAAACCTTTTGATGCCAATCAAGTAGCAATAGGAACTCTATTCAACGAATACTTTGGCGGTGGCATGAACACCGTTGTTTTCCAAGAGTTGCGTGAAGCGAGAGGGTTGGCTTATAGCGCATCAGCATTTTACAACAACAGTCCGTTGAAGGGTCATCCTGAGTATGCACAAACATATATCATCACTCAAAACGACAAAATGATGGATTGCATCAAGGTGTTCAACAATATTTTAGACACCATTCCACAAAGTAAAGCAGCCTTCGACATTGCCAAACAGGGGTTGACGAAGCAGCTGGCCAGCCTTCGCGTCACACGAAGTGGTGTACTTCAAGCCTATTTGGATGCCAAAGAAAGAGGCCTTGATTATGATGAAAACGAAAGAATCTATCAAGCCTTGCCTACCATCACCATGCAAGATATTGTCAATTTCGAGCAAAAACACATGGCACGCAAACCCTATCGTTACGTCATCTTGGGCGATGAGAAGAATTTAAACATGGAGGCTCTACAGAAAATTGGCAACATCAAACGTCTTTCTACCGAAGAGATATTTGGATATTGACAGCGCAAATAACAATATAATACGTTTAGAATAACAAGACAATAACAACAATAAAAACATTATGGCACAAACTCCTGAATTCAAGTATGCGCCCATGTTTCAAATGGGTAATGACGAAACTGAGTATTATTTATTAACAAAAGACGGCGTTTCGGTGAGCGAATTTGAGGGAAAACCTGTCCTAAAGGTAACCCCAGAAGCTTTAACCATGCTCACACAGCAAGCTTTTCACAACGTGAGTTTCATGTTGCGCCGCACTCACAACGAACAAGTAGCGAAGATTTTAGCCGACCCTGAGGCATCAGACAACGACAAGTATGTGGCACTCTCCTTCTTGCGCAATGCAGAAGTAGCATCAAAAGGCAAACTGCCACTTTGCCAAGACACGGGTACCGCTATTGTTCACGGTGAAAAGGGACAACAGGTATGGACGGGCTTTTGCGATGAAGAAGCCATCTCTCGTGGCGTTTACAACACCTACACACAAGACAACCTGCGCTACTCACAGAATGCACCTCTCAATATGTACGACGAGGTGAACACCAGATGCAACCTTCCTGCACAGATTGACTTAGAGGCAACCGAGGGAATGGAATACAAATTCTTGTTCGTCACCAAGGGAGGCGGCTCTGCCAACAAGACCTATCTGTACCAAATGACCAAAGCCATTATTCAAAACCCTGGCACCTTGGTTCCTTTCTTGGTAGAGAAAATGAAATCATTGGGTACAGCTGCTTGTCCTCCTTACCACATTGCATTTGTCATTGGAGGCACCTCGGCAGAGAAAAACCTGCTCACCGTGAAGTTAGCGTCTACTCATTATTATGACAATCTGCCCACCTCGGGAGATGAGACAGGACGTGCTTTCCGCGATGTAGCACTGGAGAAGGAACTTTTAGACGAAGCACACAAGATTGGACTGGGTGCTCAGTTTGGTGGTAAATACATGGCTCACGACATTCGGGTAGTACGCTTGCCACGCCATGGAGCATCGTGTCCCATCGGAATGGGCGTCAGCTGTTCGGCAGACCGCAACATCAAAGCCAAGATTAACAAAGAGGGTTTGTGGATAGAGAAGTTGGATGAGAATCCCGGTTCACTCATTCCAGAGGAATTACGTCAAGCTGGTGAAGGCGATGTAGTGAAAATCAACCTCGATCAACCCATGGCAGACATCTGCAAAGAGCTGTCGCAATATCCCGTATCTACACGTGTGAGTCTCAACGGTACAATCATCGTGGCACGCGACATCGCACATGCCAAGCTCAAAGCACGTCTCGATGCAGGCGAAGAGTTGCCCGAATACTTCAAGAACCACCCTATTCTCTATGCTGGTCCTGCGAAGACTCCGGAGGGAATGCCTTGTGGCAGTATGGGTCCTACTACCGCAAACCGCATGGACCCTTATGTAGACGAGTTCCAAGATCATGGCGGTTCGATGGTGATGATAGCCAAAGGCAACCGCACACAAGTAGTAACTGATGCCTGCCAAAAACACGGAGGATTTTATTTGGGTAGCATTGGCGGTCCTGCTGCTGTGCTGTCGATGAACTCTATTAAGAGCATTGAGTGCGTGGAATATCCAGAACTCGGCATGGAAGCTATTTGGAAAATTGACGTTGTTGACTTCCCTGCATTCATTTTGGTTGATGACAAGGGAAACGATTTCTTCAAACAACTGAAGCCTTGGACGCCTAATTGCACAAAATAACAAACCGCAATAACCTCTCTTGGTTATGAGTTAACCGCCAGTTTTGCATCTTCAAAACTGGCGGTTGTTCATTGTAAAGGTAAACAGGGATTTATTCTGAGTGTATAACTCACAAATAACAAGAGCTGCTACCAAGAGTATGTAACATACGCAATACAAAAAACAAATCAATTATTTGGGTGTTTCAGTTTCTTAATTTACCTTTGCAATTGATTATGATACTATTAAGAAGACTTAAAATATTATTCTTATCCATATTCGCTTCAACGATTTTGTCTGCTCAAACGCCCATCGCAAACCGTGTTAACGAGGCGGCCAGACATGTATCGAAAGATGCCTCTGTGGTGGCGAAGTATACGGATAACAAGCGTCATAGTCTGTATTACATTCACAAGGACAAGTTTTTTTGTCTGGATGTGGTACTCAACATCAATGAAGAACTCAACTTTACACCACACAAATATGATAAGATTTTATCCTCCCACCTTAGTCCTGACGGTGAATACATGTTCATCTGCCTGGACAAGGGGAACAAATCTGGATGGGTACTGGAAGATAGATTCGAACTGTGGCGAATCAACTCTTATAACAGAAAATCCACACGAATAGCCTCTGGGTTTACCATTGATAGAACAAAAGAAGGTTTTCTTCTTCGTAAAACCTCCAGGTGCTTAAATCCAAGAGCACCGAAATCACGACAAAGATGGATGGTCAGGGATCATCATTTCGACTTGATGGGCCAAGCTACCGTTACCTTACCTGAATACGAGTACCACTTCTGACCTATCGTGTCGTAACGTGAAAGCATCCTTGGTGTATTTCGTATTTAACATAGCAGCGGTTAAGATTGCGCAAATCGTTCAGCACTTCACTTAACACCCACTTCAAACTATCGTTACGAACCTGTCGACGGGCAGGTCCATCTGGGTCTTGTACGGTAATATAACGATTATAACCGATGTCGAAAGTTGTTCCATAGAGATGGCAACTGTTTGGCTTGGCATTACCATTATGGCCTCTCAATCTCTCAATATCCTCACGACTTCGCATCACACTGGTGACAATAATTTTGTGAAGGGGAATTCCTTTTACTTGCAAACTGTCAAAGAAGTTGCGCCCAATGTCTTGAAGCAAGACGGCAGCCTGTGGCACCAAATAAGGAATACTGCTTTTTAAACGATCAACATAAAAATAAGGATTCGCACCAATATACACCAACTCCGCCTTCCTACTTTCTGCTTCGGCACGATCAAGCACCGGCTTTACTCCCAACTTATTGGCGGCAACGAGCTGAACATCATTCTGGTCAGGAAACGATTTGGAAAAGTTCTGGACGCTATAAATTCGGTTTTTAACAAGTGATCCATCTGCATTGAAAAATTTTGATCGCATATTCGGACGAGCTTCAGGGTTGTTCGCAGCTACGGATTTAACAGCATGATCTTCATGAGATTTGTCTTTCAGCGTCAGCGAATCTAAATGATTACTCGGGGAAGAGATATCTTTTGCAGTCCTATTGCCTGCAACATCAGGAAAGACGCAACGCACCATGCCCAAAAACACAACGCAAAGGGCAAAACCTTGTAAGTATCTCTTCTTTGAAATCTTCATCAATACAGTTTCTGAGCGACAAAGTTAATAAAAAGAAAACAGTTAATCCCTGTACCTATCTTTTTTTTTCACTTTTATGAAAAAACTCCAATACCACATCTTTAAAGTCTAATCTTTTTCGTACATTTGCAACAATTATTTAAACTTATACATCACATTGATTGAGAAGCATATTGTTCTGGAAGACATAGACCCTGTTACATTCTATGGGGTTAACAATGATCATTTGCAGATGCTCAAGTCGCTGTTTCCCAAATTGCGAATAGTTGCCCGTGGAAACGTCATCCGCATCTTGGGCGACGAGGAAGAGATGGCCAAGATTGAAGAGGACATTGAACTGATGCAGAAGCACGTCTTAAAATATAACTCCATCACGGAAGAAGACATCTTAGACATCGTTCATGACCACAAAACAAAGGCCGATGCCATCAAGGATGTTGTGGTGTATAGTATTTCGGGACGCCCTATCAAGAGTCGAAGTGAGAACCAGCAAAAGCTCATCGAAGCATACAACACTTCGGACATGGTGTTTGCCGTTGGTCCTGCAGGCACTGGAAAAACCTATCTCAGCATTGCTTTAGCCGTAAAAGCCTTGAAAGAAAAGGCTGCCAAGAAGATTATCCTCTCCCGCCCCGCCGTGGAAGCTGGAGAGAAACTTGGTTTTTTGCCTGGAGACATGAAGGACAAGATAGATCCATACCTACAACCTCTGTACGATTCTCTTGAAGACATGATTCCAGCTGTGAAACTGCAAGACATGATGGAGAAACACATCATTCAGATTGCTCCCCTGGCTTTCATGCGCGGCAGAACCTTAAGCGACGCTGTCGTCATCCTGGATGAAGCGCAAAACACCACCCCAGCCCAAATCAGAATGTTCCTCACCCGCATGGGATGGAACACCAAAATGATTATCACGGGCGACATGACCCAGATAGATTTACCGCACGAACAAAAGAGTGGCTTAAAAGAAGCACTGAGAATATTAGGCGGTGTTGAAGGTATCTCTGTGGTTGAATTAGGCAAAAAGGATATCGTTCGCCACAAATTGGTCACGAGAATCGTGAACGCCTATGAAGCATACGACAATGCCAGGAACCAAGAAAAGAAACTCGAGTTTAAAGATTAAACATACAACAATGAAAGCATTAACAAAAACTGATTTCCATTTCGATGGACAAAAGAGTGTTTACCATGGCAAAGTACGTGATGTTTACAACATCAATGATGACTTAATCGTGATGGTTGCAACTGACAGAATCTCCGCATTCGACGTGATTCTACCCAAGGGAATTCCTTTCAAAGGACAGGTTCTCAATCAGATAGCTGCCAAATTTCTTGACTCTACCAAAGACATCTGCCCCAACTGGAAGATTGCCACACCAGACCCAATGGTGACGGTAGGCGTAAAATGTGAAGGCTTTCGTGTTGAAATGATCATCCGAAGCATTCTAACAGGCAGCGCTTGGCGCGAATATAAGGCCGGAGCCAGAGAGCTTTGCGGCGTGAAACTGCCCGATGGCATGAAGGAAAACGAACGCTTCCCCGAGCCTATCGTCACACCAACAACCAAAGCTGACGAAGGACATGACCTGAACATCTCAAAAGAAGAAATCATCAGTCAGGGGATTGTTCCGGCAGAAGATTACGCCATCATAGAGGATTACACGCGCAAATTGTTCGCTCGCGGACAGGAAATTGCGGCCAAACAAGGACTGATTCTTGTGGACACCAAGTATGAGTTTGGTAAAAAAGACGGCAAGATTTATCTCATTGACGAAATTCACACCCCAGACTCCAGTCGTTACTTCTATGCCGACGGCTATGAGGAGAAGTTGGCGAAAGGTGAACCACAGAAGCAATTGTCAAAAGAGTTTGTACGTCAATGGCTCATTGAGCACGACTTCATGAACGAGCCTGGGCAGACCGTGCCAGAGATTACGGACGAATATGCTGAAAGTGTAAGCGAGCGATACATTGAATTGTACGAACACATCACTGGCGAAAAGTTCAAGAAGGCAGCCGACCATGATGATTTGGCTGCACGCATTGAAAAGAATGTCAGCGACTATCTCGCTTCGCTAAAATAAGGGCGGTTCTATAAATTAGCTTTGACAGATTGTGATACTATTTTTGAGGTCAATTTGTTTGTGAGTGAAGGAGTATAGCGAGCTATACGACTGAACGAACAAGCAAATTGAACCAAAAAGAGTCCACAAGATGACAAAACGTAAAAAGAC
>CABTXD010000013.1:0-53481 GCA_902488665.1 uncultured Prevotella sp.
AAAGTAATCTGCGAGTATCTCTGGAAAGATACAACGCAACAATTGCTCGGTCTTCATGATGCAAAGATAACAAATACTTATGAAATTATGTGCATGAGGGGAGAGGGGTTGCAACTGGGTTTTACGACTGACCCGTTTAAAGAATTAAGAGATGTTAAGGAACTCGGGCGGCAATTATGCCCCTTTATCCTTCATTGTTTAATACCGCAGTTTATAAAATATCAGGAGTTAAGGGATTGTGCAGCCGAGGTTGTCTCTTTGGCTCCGCAACTCCTTAACTCCTGAATATCTATTTTGCCGTTGCAGGCTTATCCGCAGTGGAAGTATTCCTGCACGAGCTTCTTCGTGGCATCGTGGTTCTTCTCGATGTCGTGGCGGAGCGTGCGGTCATTGAATGAGCGTAGCTGCTTGATGATGCCGTCGATCATGGCCTTGCTGAACACGCCCTTCTCCTCATACACCGCGCGCTGGCGCTCGAGGCAGTCGGCGGATGCGCAGCAGCTGTCAGGCAACTGAGCCAGTTTACTGAGTTTGTCGGCGTTTGCTGCATCGTGTATGTTGACGTTGACGTATGTGCTGTCTGCCACTTCGAGCGCGTTGTCCATCTCGAAGCCATGGCGGCATGCCACGCAGAGGCCGGCGATGAGTTGGTACAGGTCGGCGCTGCCGTCCGGTGAGCGCATCTCCACCGTCTGCTTTGCCGATGTGTCGGCGATGGTCTCCGGCTCCTGCGGGTTTGCTGCGTGGCAGAGGTCGATGCCTGCTGTCCACCCGAGCGGCACTCTGACGAGCACGCTGCGGTTGCGGTCGCCCCAGCAAACGTTTGTCGGCGCTTCCTGATGCGGCACAAGGCGGAAATATGACGTTGGGTTCTTGTTGCCAAAGGCGGTGATGCTCTCTGCCAGGTCCATCATTCCGGCGATGGCCTTGCGCGCTGCGGCGCTCAGTTTCCCGCCATCGAGCATCTGGTTCTTGCCGTCCTTCACCATGCGCATGTGTATGTGCAGCCCGCTTCCTGCCTTGCCCACGGTGATCTTCGGGGCGAACGTCACGTTGAGCCCCATCTCGTATGCCAGGTTCCTAATAGCCCATTTCGCCAGCATGAGCTGGTCGGCGGCTTTCTCGGCGTACACCGGCAGGAACTCAATCTCGTTCTGTTCGTAGAGCAGGCCGTCCTCTGTGAAGTTGCCCACTTCCGAGTGCCCGTATTTTATCTCCCCTCCGGTCTGTGCCACATAGAGCATGCACTGCTGGCGGAAGTCGTTCATCTTGGCATACGGGGCAGACTCGTGGTATCCGTGCTGGTCAATTGCCGGGAACACCTCCGGGTCTTCGTCTATGACGTAGTATTCGAGCTCGCCCATCGCATAGAACTCCATTCCCGTTGTCTCGCGGAATGCGCGGCACGCCTTGCGCAGCGTGTTCTCGGGAGAAGATGCGAGCGGATTGCCGTCTTTGTCGAAGTAACTGCACAACATGCAGAGCGTCGGGATTTCTGCGAACGGGTCGAGGAACGCCGTGCTGAAACGCGGCAGCACATACAGGTCACTGCTTCCCGCCTCGATGAATGAGAACAGGCTCGAGCCGTCGACACGCTCACCGCATGTCAGTATGGTCTCAAGGTAATCCCTGTTCGTGATGACAAAGTTGAGGGTCTTCAACTTGCCGTCGTCCGCAGGATACATGAAATTAACCATCTTCACTTCATTGGCCTCGATGAAGCGGATGATGTCTGCCTTCGTAAATTCTTCCGTAGGCTTCTGCAGGAATGCCACCACGGGGTTGGCATTCATTGCCAGTTCTGCTTTTGTCATAGTATTAATATATTTTACAAGTTAGTAATGTAATTTTGCGTGCAAAATTAGTTATTTGTTTTCACACCGCCAAATAAAAACATGGAAATAATGCGGGGGGGGGAGATTATAGACATAAAGTTTTGGATTATTTGATAAAGACAACGGGAATAGATCCTATAAAAAGATTTTTTCCTAACAAATTACGGAATTATCTTGCTCAAAGCCACTTATAACTACCAACAACCTTCCTTCCATGAAAGAGCGGTGAGGGTTACTTAACAAAACACGAAACCTATTTGTGTTTATGCATAGAAACAGTTACCTTTGCAGATACGTTACAACAGTCAAGGCATGCTATTAAGTATCATCATACCTGTCTATCTTGTCGAGGAAACATTGCAACGATGTGTGAAGAGTATTTTGCAACAAACCTTTACCGACTGGGAACTTATCTTGGTAGATGATGGTTCACCTGACGGTTGTCCTGTGCTGTGCGATGAGTATTGTCAGCAAGATGCCCGTATCAAAGTGATACATCAAGCCAATGGCGGACTAAATGCTGCTCGCAATTCGGGTTTGTTACAGGCACAAGGTAGTTACGTCACGTTTGTAGACAGTGATGACTATGTGCGCAAAGACACCTACCAACAAATGATGCAACAATTGGTGGAGCAACCAGAGATAGATATCATTGAATATCCTATTACCCTTCACGCTGGTAACAAACAACAAGAAAAGATATTGTCCTTTCCTGTAAAGAGTTACAACAATATGCTCACCTATTGGTTTGAGAGTCAAGCATACCTACACACCTACGCTTGTAACAAGGTGTACAAACGCAAGCTTTTCAACCAAGTACGCTATCCTGTGAATAAGGTGTTTGAAGATGTGTACACTCTACCGTTGCTTTTACGACAAAGCAAGGTGGTAGCCACCACCGATAAAGGTATGTATTTCTACGTTGACAATCCACAGGGCATCACTGCAACGGCTGGTGGTGAACAACTCAAGGATTTGCTGCATGCCCATCTTGCGGTGTTACAAGATTCTCAATTAACAGAACATGAGGGATTTGCCAATTACTACGAACACATATTAAACATACAAATGGATGTCTGCGAGATGACGGGAGCACAACCCACTCTACCCTCATTCAACTTTCGCGGTCAGCAAGACATTCCATTTAAGACTAGGCTTTCCAGTCTCATAGGAATACAACGCTTATGCCAACTGAACCAATTTATACACAAGGTGTATCGAAGAAGCCGTTAGTGAGCTTCATCATACCCGTTTACAATTTGCCAGCTTCTTTAGTTACAGAGTGCTTAGACAGTATTCTGATGCTATCGCTTGACGCAAAAAATTGCGAGATAATTGTGGTAGACGACGGCTCCGACACGTCTCTCCTCAGTGCCTTGAACGCTTATCTCGACAAAATTGTCTATATACGCCAGCCCAACCAAGGGGCTGCAAGTGCTCGCAATATGGGTTTGTGTGTCGCCAAAGGCGAATATATCCAGTTTGTTGATGGCGACGACGCACTCATCCCCTTTGTCTATGAACATTGTTTGGATCTTGTGCGATGTCAGGATGCCGAGATGGTGAAGTTCGATTTGACACGCAACAAAAAGCAAGACAACAACTACAATATTGAAGGTCCAATGGCTGGTAGCCAATATATGAGTACACACAACCTGAAAGTTGCTGTTTGGAGCATGCTCTTTAAGCGTGATTTGTTGTGCGGATTAAGATTTACACCAGGCTTGCTGAACGAAGATGAGGAATTCACACCCCTGCTCATCTTGCGCACCGAACGATTGTACATCACCGATGCTAAGGCGTATTACTATCGAAAGAGAGACAACTCGTGTACCACAAGCAAAAATAAGAAAACCCAATTGCAACGCCTGCAAGATACTCTTCGGATATTGGGACAATTTCAGCAACGCATTGACACGCTACCTCCCATGGAGCGAAACGCCATGCAGCGACGCATCGCACAGCTCTCTATGGACTATATATATAATGTGGCACGCTATACGCACAGTCTTCACCGACTTGAAACTGCTTTGCAGGAGATGAGGCGACATGGACTCTATCCGCTACCCGATAAGAAATATACCCGTAAGTACAGCCTTTTCAGACGGTTAATACGCACCAAAGCAGGCAGATATTTGCTCATTTTAATGACATTGAGATGAAGATTTTGCTTTTAGGAGAATACAGCAATGTGCACTGGACATTGGCAGAAGGACTGCGACAGTTGGGACACACAGTAACCGTGGTATCGAATGGTGACTTCTGGAAGAACTATCAGCGCGACATCGATTTGTCAAGAACACTGGGAAAATTAGGCGGTATGCGTTACATGGCGAAACTATACCGCTTGCTCCCCCTGTTATGTGGCTATGATGTCGTGCAGGTAGTTAACCCGATGTTCTTGGAAATCAAAGCACACCGCATCATGCCCATTTACAAATACTTGCGCAAACACAACAAAAAGATATTCATGGGTGCCTTTGGCATGGATTACTACTGGGTTCACACCTGTTGCACCGACATGCCGCTGAAGTATAGCGATTTCAATATGGGCAAAGAATTGCGCCAAACAGCTGATGCACTAAAAGAGCAAAGGGACTGGTTGGGGACGGATAAACAATGGCTCAATGAATATATGGCACACGATTGTGACGGCATCATTGCAGGACTTTACGAATATTGGGTATGCTACCACGCCCACTTTCCCGACAAAACAACGTTCATCCCCTTTCCTATTCGGACAAAAACGATGAGTGAAAGGCAACCAATGACGAATGGTGACCATCGGCTAAAACTGTTTATAGGCATCAATCGTGAACGGTCTGTCTACAAAGGAACAGACATCATGTTGAAAGCTTCACAAGACCTCGTGCTGAAATATCCCCATCAAGTAAGTTTGCAAATAGCCGAAAGTGTGCCTTTTCATCAATACCAACGCATGATGGACGAAGCAGATGTCATACTGGATCAGCTTTACAGTTATACTCCTGCCATGAATGCTCTGGAGGCTATGAGCCGAGGTATCATCTGCATCGGTGGCGGCGAACCAGAGAACTACGAAATACTGAAGGAAACGGAGCTAAGGCCCATCATCAACGTAGAACCTTCCTATGAAAGCGTTGAGCATGAGTTGGAGTTGCTGGTACAACATCCCGAACGGGTGAAACGGCTACAACAACAAAGCGTGGAATATATCAAGAAGCACCACGACTATGTGCAGGTGGCCAAACAATATGTAGACTTTTATAACAAAAGTTTCACTCCCTAAGACAGTTTTAGCTGTTGATTAGGAAGTGAAACTTAAGCTATGTAATCATTTTTCGTATGCCTTGACAGCATACATGCTGTTCACATTGTCTACAAGCTGTCACATTCTTCTAACCAAAGTCTGCTGGTTGCGTCGCTTGGCATGCGCCAATCACCACGAGGACTTAAGCTCACGCTGACCACCTTCGGTCCATCAGTCAAACATGAACGCTTGAATTGCTGAGAGAAGAAACGCTTGCAAAATACCTTGAGCCATTTTTTAATAGTTTCCTCATCATAATATCCAATCATATTGAGCGAATCTCCTTCAGAGTCTTGTCGCTGCTGTGGTTTTGTTTCTGCAAAAGCCTTTTTGGCCAACAAGAATATCTTGCGAGGACGGAAGCCAAAACGTAAGAAATAATAAAGGAAGAAATCGTGTAACTCGTACGGGCCCACCAGATCCTCTGTCTTTTGCTTAATATCCCCATGCTCGTCGGCAGGTGTCAACTCGGGCGAGATGGGCGTATCAATAACATCCATCAAGATACGTGCGGTCTGGTCATCCTTGGTGAGGTGCTGGGCATAGAAACGCACCAAAAACCTAATCATGGTCTTAGGAACACCCGAGTTAACGCCATACATAGACATGTGGTCGCCATTATAAGTTGCCCACCCAAGGGCCAATTCGGACATATCGCCAGTACCAACGACCAAGGCTCCGAGCTTATTGCTCAAATCCATTAAAATCTGAGTGCGTTCGCGCGCCTGACTGTTTTCATACGTCACGTCATGTACATTGGGGTCATGCCCAATGTCTTCGAAATGCTGGTTGACGCTCTTACGGATATCGATTTCCTTGATGGTGATACCAAGCTCTTGCATCAAATCAATAGCATTGTGATAGGTTCGGTCTGTCGTTCCGAAGCCTGGCATGGTCACACCGATGATTCCTTTGCGGTCGTAACCAAGTTGGTCGAACGTCAACACGCAAACCAACAGTGCCAACGTAGAATCCAAGCCACCACTGATGCCCAGGACAGCGTTACGACAGCCAATGTGCTTGATGCGCGTAGCCAACGCCATCGACTGGATGTTGAGTACCTCCTGACAGCTTTCGTCCAGTTGTTCTGTATCTGGGAGGAAGGGATGTGGGTCTATCTCACGCTCTAACTTAAAGTCATACGACCGCAGATACGGCAGGCATGGCAGGTAATGGATGGCCGATCCATTGCTGAAAATGGCAAACTGATTAGGGCTCAAGTTGTCAGAAAATCCTC
Source organism: uncultured Prevotella sp. (assembly GCA_902488665.1). Taxonomy (GTDB): domain Bacteria; phylum Bacteroidota; class Bacteroidia; order Bacteroidales; family Bacteroidaceae; genus Prevotella. The sequence goes on from CABTXD010000013.1 coordinate 6,362, forward strand.
TTTGCTTGGCGTAATTATTTACTTGTCGCTGGGCATTGACATACGTTGAGTTGGTTCTGCGCTCTGCTCTCAACATCTCAATGTCTATCTGTGCGGTTTGCATCTGTCCTTCGAACGTAAATCGTTTCCCCTCTGCCAGCAAGGTTCCTTTTTCATAGATGAGTCCATTGCCCGCATAAACCAAGTCTTGCGTACTCTCACCAAAACCACTGGTCGCATAGACATACCCCGTGATGGTTCTGGAACTTTGTTGAGAGAGCAGGCTCTTGAGGTAGTTGTACTTTCCAATCAGAGCATCACTGGCCGAGAGGTTGAAGATGATGTCGGCACCTGCCAATGCCAACGTATTACTTGGTGGAACGGGGGCCCACACGTCCTCACATATTTCTACACCGAATTGTACACCGTCGGCAGTAACGAAGATTTGGGGATCTGGCGTCACCACTATTTGCTGTCCAGCATAGCGTATGGTTGTTTCTTTCAAATCCTGCGAAGACGCAAACCATCTCTTCTCATAAAACTCACTGTAATCGGGCAGGTAGGTCTTTGGAATCACCCCAATGATCTGTCCTTGCTGAATGACCATGCCGCAATTCAAGAGCAAATCACCGACAATGATAGGCAGTCCCACGATGACAATAACGTCTAACTTTCGCGTGAACTCCAGCAAATGAAGTACAGAAGCTTCTGTCGCATCTAATAAAAGATTCTGCTGAAACAAGTCCTGACACGTGTAAGAAGTGATGCCCAACTCTGGAAAGACGATGATTTCGACACCCTGCTCTTCTGCTTGAGCAATCTGAGCTTCAGTTTGCTCAACATTGTACATGCAGTCAGCCACCTTGACCAGTGGCACTGCACATGCTACTTTGATAAATCCTGATTTCATATTGTATTGATTTAAAGTTGTTCGTATTATTTGACAGGAGCAAATGGAAAGCAAGTGAAGTTTACCAGTAAATACATTTTATTTGAAAGAGCAATGTCTGTTTACTCCCATTAACTCCTCCCGTAACTCCCGTTAACTCCTAAGTTAAACTGTAAAGCTATTGTCCATTAACTCCCGATAACTCCTCCCGTAACTCCCGTTAACTCCTTCTTATTTAATCGTCACCTGCGTGGCTCCGTAACCATATTCCTGGAAACTTGCATCCTGATATGGATATTTCTTGTAGCGATAATTGAGGTCGTTGATGAGCGCTCGTCTCAGCACACCTTCACCTTTACCATGGATGAAGATGATTTTTTGCCCCTTCTTATTAGCATATTCAGCCAAAGTGTCACGAAACTTCTTCAGTTGGTAATTCAGTATATCCGTGGCACTCATGCCCGCAGTAGAGTCCAACAACTCGTTGGCATGCAGGTCAACAACCAGAAGATTGTCATCACCCCGATGCTTCATCACAAAAGGATTACCTTTTCGGCGCTTGTCATCGTACCGACTCATGTACGTGTCGGCCTTTGCTTTTGCCGACGTTGCAACTTTGGTGTGATCTTGTTCAGCCTTTTGATACATCTCAGCCTTCAAAGCTATAGGGTCTACAACCAACGGTCGCGCAGTTTTATCATTTTCGATGATGGTGTACAACAAGGCTGGCTGCTCAAAGAAGTCGTTCTCTTCGAAGGTGTGAAGCTTGTAGAACTTCACCGGATCTATTCTGAACTGCACGTCCACTACAGGCTTCAAAATGAATGGTTTCTCACGCTTGTAAGCTATCAGTTGAATGGCTACCCGACCCAATTCATTTAAATCCTCACGACCAAACTCCTCGATAAATTCTTTCGTATTAGGCTCTACCTCTTGCGTAGCTTTCAACGTCCAGCTCTGTCCTTCTGCTGCAAGGTAAGTGAATCGAACATAATAGTTGCTGTCGTTCACCAAGTAACATTCGAATCTCGTATGGGTCACCTCCTTGATGTCCAATGGTACAAAGGCAAGATAGCAACTAAGTTGGTTGCCACCTTTACGTTCTTCTACCGGAGCACGGAAGGTAATCTCCTTGTCTGCTGGGTCTTGCTCTATCTCTTCCTCCTCCTCATCTATTCCAGTAGGGCTGATGGCCTGCTTCACGGAAGTTGGTTTCTGTGAAAGAGAACTCACAACTTTGCTGGTACTATAATCATCTTCCCGAACAAGCACCACTTCATTGATGGGAGTAGGAATCTGAAAACCATCTTCATCCTCTACCAATACGATATTTTTTCCTTGGAATCCTGCGATAATACCACCGCCAGACTCACTGAGAAAACTTACTTTATCACCTATCTTCATCTTATAAAAAAATGTAAATATCCAACATGTTTATTTCTACTTGCCCTGCCAAACGTGTCCAGCGAATGGCCGTTCAACGCTTATACTGCTGCTATCGAGCGTGCCATCGTGGGGTACACCCGATTAAGGAATCAGCAAACTGCTGTCTCCATAGCTTAGAAAGCGGAAGTCGTGTGCCAGCGCATAGTCGTAAATCTTGCGCCAGTCGCCATGAACGAATGCACTGACCAGCAACAACAGCGTGCTCTGTGGTTGATGGAAGTTGGTAATCAACATCTTCACAATCTTATATTCATAGCCTGGTGCGATGATGATTTGGGTTGAACTGTGCAAGGCTCCCAATTGATTTCGCTTGAGATAGTCGAGGACGTTTTGTATCGCTTGCATGGGTGTGATGCCGTCTATCAATCCGCCATCCAACTGTTCCGTCGTTCCATCCTCTCGCATTCTCTCGTAGGGAGCCCATTGATTGACATGCAACTCGGCTTCTGAGGCATCAGGATGTTCCGACAGATACACGCCCATGTAATACAAACTTTCCAATGTACGCACACTGGTTGTACCTACTGCGATGGCACTTGCATCGTGTCGCAACAGCTTCTCCAGCGTTTGTTGGTGTACGCAGATGTACTCAGTGTGCATGTCATGATCTTCTATCTCTTGACTTTTCACGGGTTTGAACGTTCCCGCTCCGACGTGAAGGGTTACCTCTTCCCTGTCGATGCCATGCTCGTCTAACGACTTGAGCACATCGTTGGTAAAATGTAGACCTGCCGTTGGAGCTGCCACCGACCCTTTTATCTTAGAATACACGGTCTGATAAGTGGTCTTGTCGCTCTCTTGCGTTTCCCGATTGAGATAAGGAGGAATGGGCAGCTCGCCCATATCTTCTAATATTTCGGAAAAACTAATATCTTCTGCATCCCAATCAAACTCTATCCAATGATGCGTGGCAGGTGCGGACAGCAGTAGGTTTCCCTCTGCATGATCCTCTTTCTGCTGACTTTTCCTGGTTATGGTCAGCGTAAGGCTGCGCCCTTTTATTTCATAAGAACGTGAAAGAGCCCCTTCTTTCCATTTCTTCAAATTGCCAATCATGCAGTACCAGGCACAGTGACCCCTTGTCTGGAAAATCTGTTCATAATCAGTTGGAGCGGCCGGTTCCATCAAGAACACCTCTATCCTGGCGCCCGTACTCTTCATGAAGTACATTCGTGCCTGGATAACTTTGGTGTTATTGAAAATCATCAAAGCCCCCTGTGGGAGATGATTCTTCAGATAATAGAACACATCCTCGCCCACTTTGCCTTGATTGTACAAAAGCAATTTACTGTGATCGCGCTGCGCAATAGGAAATTTTGCAATACGATCATCAGGCAAATCGTACTGATAATCACTAATATGTATATGTTTTGTATCCATTATTTCTTTGTTCTTACCTTCATTAAGTAAACAACACTAATCCTCTAAAAATAACATACATGAAAGATAAAGACATCACTAAAATAACAAGATGAACGTCCTTATAGTCATACCCCGTTTGGGTGTACTGACTCGAGATGTAATTCGTATTGGCCGAGAGTTTTCGATTCACCCGACAATACATCCAATAGGTACTGAATCCAACGACGGTTGCCCAAGCGAATCCTACCAGAACGTCACTTGGATAATGAACACCTAAGTATAGTCTGGTATAGGCATTGAGCAGAGACCAAGTGATCATAAAGAAGCTGAACAAACTACTTCTGACTAACAGACAGAGAAACAGGGCAATAGAAAACGTGTTGGACGCATGTCCTGAAAAGAAACTAAAAGTTCTTGGACGATATTGGTCTACCACATCGATTTGGTATTTCAGCATCGGATCGTTACAAGGACGAATCCTACCCACCAATGGTTTGATGAGGGCATCAGTCATTCCTGATGAAAGGAGCAGGCACAAAGCGGCAAAACCAATGACGAGAAATATCTGTGTCATCGTTTCATTGTTCTTGATAACAAGATAAACCAAAGCAATATACAGAGGAATCCACGTCACACTGGACGTCAAGGTCATCATCATTCCATCCAGAAACAATGAGTCAGAACCGTTCAATGCAAACAGCAGTTGATGATCCAGGTCGGTTAATGCTTGTATATTCAACTTCAAGATGCTGTATTAATAATGTATTATATTTCTTCTATCTGACGGGTTTGCAACCACCCTTCTCTCCCATCAGCCAAGCGGATGCCACGCCAATCTTTGAGACCTTTGTCCGTGATGTCCACCTTGGTGCCCTCATGGATGACAAATTCGTCTGAACTACTATTAGCCGGTGTCTTCTTGACTGCGACAGAAGGAGCAATGACGATGGCTGCCGATCTGTTTTGAAGATTATACTTCTGCTGATAAGCAAAGAAGTTACAAAAAACAAAGAGGACAAAGAACAAACAGCCGCCATAAAAGCCAATCTTTCGCAACATTACGTTGGGACCAAAGAGGAACATGAGTACTAGCAACAACACCAATACAATGGACGCAATTGCCATGACAGCCCAGTTGTCAACACTCGTAAAATTTACCAATGAGTGATACCAGGTAACGAAGAACATTTCGCTCTCTGGGGTAATTTTGTCAATAGTTTTTGAGCTGGCAAACTGCAAATTGAAACGAATGTCATCGTCACCCGGAGACAGCATCAGCGCACGTTCGTAGGCAAGGATGGCCTGGGTGATGTTATCTGTACGATAGTATGCGTTACCCAAATTGTAGTACAAGTCAGCATTGATGCCTTTTTTGAGCAATTCCTCATAATCCTTGATGGCCTGCTGATAATTACCTCGTTTATATTCGGTATCGGCGTTCTCCTTGGTGATGGCCGAAGCTGAAAGTGAAACGAACACCATCAACGCACACAACAGAAATGTTTTGCCACGCACTGCCGAATTGTTTTTATGTTTTGAGCTCGTTTTCATCACATTTTCTATTTCCATAATCGCGGTCATGGCTGAGTCAATCGTCTTATTCATATTACCCGATGGGTCACCTGGGGCATATCTTTCAAACTCACATTCATCCAGTGCCGAGATAAATGTATCGATAGTTTTGCTATCAACAGCCTGCCGTTGCAGATTGTCTGCGATGTTCTCACGTGACAACTGCTCGACTGGCATGTTCAATTTGTCACTGACATATCCCCACAAGGCATGCAACACTTCATCATAGAACTCGGCTTGTTTATTCTGTTCCATGAGGTTTCTGGCTTTCTTCAGTCGCTTGGTCGCCACCTTGTTGGCTTTCTTACCACGCATTTTCACAATGTCTGCATGGTCTAAAGCACGTTTGCGGAACACAACCAACAAGATGATAAATGCCAACAGCGGCACCAACAAGCTCACCCAATATTGCGGAGAACCAAAGAAGAACTCATCCACACGGTGCATTCTCACCTTTTGCAGTTTGAGTCCTCTGATGTCATTAGCCTTCTCCTGTCGATAGTCAGCCACCGAAGAGCCTTTACCATCGCCCTTCTTCACGTTGATCTTGAAAGCCTGTGTCTTGATGGTTTTGTAGGCATTCAGGCCTGTGTCGTAATAAGTAAACGCAATGGGAGGTATGTCATACTGTCCCTGATTTCTGGGAACCGCCAGGATGTCATAAATCATGTTGCCTTCAACACCATTTGCTGTCAATTTGGTTTTATCGGTTATCTTCGCATCATACTTATCAAAGTCTTTGGGGAATGCAACGTCTGGCTGTTTAATCAGTTTCAGATTACCTACGCCTCCCACAACTACACGAAGGGATATGGGCTCTCCAGCCTTCACTTCCGTGTGATTGACCGAAGCTGAAAGATTGAATTTTCCCACCCCACCAGAGAAATCAGATGGACGCTTAGGCAATGGGTCTACCTGCACCGTCAATCCTGGTGCCACGATGTTGCGTTTTACTTCCACATAACCAGAGCCTCCGTTGAAGAATGCTTCGAAGGGATCGACGGCCCTGTTCTGCTGGACAACGATGCCTTTGAAAGTGATACTTGGTATCTCCAGTTTCCCGGTTACTTGCGGATACATGACATACTGGCTCCACGTAACACAGCGATAGTTTTTCCCATTGACCTTTTCTACATGGAAGTTTTTCTGCTGTGGCAACTTGATTTCTTGCGTGTGAAAGCCAGTCAAGTCAGGCATCTTACCCTCCAGTTGTGTCAAATCAACAAGCGTATATACTTTATAAGTCAGCAGGATGGGTTCCTGTTCATGCACTCTTCGCTTGTTGGCACTTACCTTGATGAACAAATCATTGCCCGATATCTTGCTACCAGCCTTTCTCATTTGTGCCTCTCCAGCATAATCATCGTGCATCTGAGGCGCACCATTGTTCTGTCGTGCGGTACCTGACACAGTTACTTTCGCAGTTCTCGACGTGATGGTCTTTCCGTTGATGCGTGCACGTGCTGCCGGTATGGTGTACGTTCCGTTCTTGGAGGCATACAACGTATAGGTGTAAGTGATGGAAGACGAACTGCTGGTATGACCGTTAACCATCTGAAAGCTCGACTGGCTGGATGTGTACGGTCCCGCAATCACCTCAATAGCATCAGGAATGTTACCAGCTCTGAAATCGTCTACCTCCTGCGTATTGATGGTGTACGACAGCCTGAAGTTCTCTCCTACTGACACATGAGATGGCACCGACACAGTGATGGATTGTGCGTTGCCAACCAGTGGGCACAACGCACCAATGAGTATTGTGATAAATATATAATTGAGATATTGCTTCATCCTTTTCTTATTCATCCTTTTAATCACGTGTGATTTACCAATTCTTCTTCAGCTTTTTCTTGCCCGACTGCCGCATGGCTTTCTTCATGCGTTGCTGTGTGGCCTTTTCTTGCTGCGTGGCGGCATTTAAGAGTTGCTCCGCATTCTCCTTACTCATCCGATCCTTCGGCTTGTTCTTTTGCTGTTGCTGCTGATCTTGTTGCTTTTGTTGCTGATCATCTTTCTTCTGTTTGTCTTTACCTTTCTGATCGTCTTTCTTCTTTTGCTCGCCTCCATTCTGCTTTTGATTCTTCTGTTGGCGTTTGCAAAGAGCCAGGTTGTAGCGCGTTTCGTTGTCATCCGGATTGTTACGAAGACTCTCTTTGTAGGCTTCAATCGCCTCTCCATACATTTGGTGGTTCTGACAAATCACCCCGATGTTATGATAAATCTTGGCCTTTCTGGACTTACTGCTCTCCAACTTCCCCGCATTTTCATATTGCACAATCGCCGCAGAATCTTTCTGCTGCATCATCAGCGCACATCCAAGATTGTACAAAGCCTGTGGATTTTGCCCATTTTGTGCGATGGCTTTGCGATATTCAGCTTCTGCCTTGGCATAGTTTTGCGACCGATACAGCTTGTTGCCCGAGCGAATAAACTGTCGGTCACTCTGCGCATACACGTTTGTCGCACACAAAGCCATGACAAACAAGCCCAGCATATATCTGATTAATGTATTATTCATCTTTCTCGATTCTCCTTTTTTTTGAACAGACGAACCTTACTCAGCATTGGATTTTTGCTTTCCAATATGCATATTTCAAGAATCAACAACAGGAGAGCAAGAATGGCAAAAGCTTGAAACTGCTCGTCATATTCACTATAAATGACACTGTTGGTTTCACCTTTCTGTAGTTTGGTCAGTTCGTCATTCAATTGCTTCTGCGCATCGCTCGTATTGTCAACGTGTATGTAGGTTCCTTCACCAGCCTTAGCCACTTCTTGACACATCTTCTCGTTCAAGGCCGTCATGACGGTTTGTCCCCTATCATCAGTCATATAGCCACCGTCTGGTGTTGGAATGGGAGCACCTTTGGTTTCACCTACACCTAATATATATACGTTGATGCCTTTCTTCCGAGCTTCTTCGGCAGCCTCCAACGCCTCGCCTTCATGGTCTTCACCGTCGGTAATCAAGATGATGGCACGCCCCACTTTATCTTGTTGCGTGAAGCTGCTCATGGACAAGCGGATGGCCTGTGCTATATTTGTGCCTTGGGTGGTAATAAGTGAGGGATCGGCATTCTGCAGAAACATCTTCGCACTGACGTAATCACTCGTAATGGGCAATTGCACAAAAGCCTCTCCAGCAAACACCACTAATCCTATTTTGTCGTTAGTAAAGTTGTCCACCAAGTTTTCTACCATCAGCTTGCTCTTGGCCAATCTCGACGGTACCACGTCTTCTGCCATCATCGAGTTTGATATATCCAAAGCGATGATGGTTTCGATGCCTCTGCGCTTCTCATTGGATATCTTCGACCCCATCTGTGGCCGGGCAAACATGATAATGAGCAAAGCCAATGCAGCCTGCAACAACCAGAACTTGACAGACGGGCGATACTTGGAAGTGTCGGCCATCTGCAACTTCAAGAGTTCGGGGTCACCAAACTTCTTTAATTTCTGTCTTCTTCGGCGATAGCCCACAAAACGCACCAATGCCAATAGTGGAATCAGGACTAATAGCCAAAGATATATCGGGTCTTCAAATCTTACCATATACTTTCTGTATTCAACATATTATACAACTTATACAGCCGTCGTTAGTTTTTCATGCTAACAGGTTTGACGAGTTGCGCCATAAAACCTTTAAGGAATACGACGTAAAACCGTATTTCTCAGCAGCAGTTCCAACAGCAAGCTGATGATGGCCGCTAAAGCAAACGGCTGAAAGGCTTCATAGCGCTTGGAGAATTTCTTGACTTCCATCTTGGTTTTCTCCAACTTGTCTATATCGTTGTAAATCTGTTTCAATTCCTTGTTATTGGTTGCTCTGTAAAAGTTACCATCCGTCACAGCGGCGATGTCGCTCAAGGTCTTTGAGTCTATCTCCACCGGAATGTTCACATACTGTGTCGTCCCTCCCACACTCATGGGATAAGGAGCCACCTTGTTGGTTCCTACGCCAATGGTATACACCCTGATGCCCAAGCTCTGTGCAATCTGTGCACTGGTCATCGGCGAAATGTCACCCATGTTGTTGCTGCCATCGGTAAGGAGAATCACCACTTTACTCTTGGCCTTGGAGTCTTTCAGACGTGAAACAGCGTTGGCCAACCCCATCCCCACGGCTGTACCATCAGAAATCAATCCACGCGCGGCGATGTCGGTACGAACGTTTCGCAACAGGTTCAAGAGCGAGGCATGATCGGTTGTCATGGGGCATTGGGTGAACGATTCACCAGCGAATATTGTCAGTCCGATGTTGTCATTGGGTCTGCCTGAAATAAATTCGGCAGCAACATTCTTGGCCGCCTCCAATCTATTGGGCCTCAAATCCTCTGCCAACATAGACGTAGAAACGTCCATGGCCAGCATGATATCAATGCCCTCGACAGACCTCTGATCCCATGAGTTGCGCGTTTGTGGCCGAGCCAGCACGCACACCACCAGGATGAAGGTGACGCACCGAAGCACCATGGGCAGATGAATCAGCCGCATTCGCCAGCTTTTGGGTGCGAACAGATAAGCATGCGTGTCGCTCATTCGCATGGTTGGCTCACTTTTCTTGCGATAAAGGAAGTACCATACCACATAGGGAATGAGCAGCAACAGCAGTAGGAAATATTCTTTATTTACAAATTCCACGTTTCATTCATTTTAATGACATCACATCCGCTCCCAATTATATCACCAGGAGATAGACATGATAGATGACATAAACCAGCAAGCCCAGCACACCGATAGCGATAACCGAGAGTAAGGTCTTGATTGTCATTCTGTTTTTTTGCTTACGCCTGTCACTCTCATCAAGTTTAGGAACGATGCGTTCTTCGGTAGGCTGTCCCTCAATCTTTGTCTGATCAATGAAATTGATGGCATTGACAAGGTTCATATCATTTTCGTTGATGAGTGCTTCGTGCTTGGCGAATTTCACCAAATCGGCCGTTTCAAACAGTCCTTTCAGCTCGTCCATCATCTTACGGTCACCGTTCTGTTGCAAATGGTAGATGATTTCTGTGGTGGTCATCTCCATGGCGTTGAAGCCGAAACGTTCCTCGATATACTTTCTCAGCGTATCAGTCAACTCGGTATAGTAAGTCTTCTGATCGGTTGAGGTAGTCATCTTCTCCACTTTCAGCTTCTCGATAGCCGTAAGTGCTTTCTGGTGAGGAGGTATCTTCTTGACGATTTTAATTCGGGTAATGATGGGCTTGTTGTTCTTAAGTCTGAGGTAGAGATAAAATCCTACGATACAGAGCAATAACATGAGTACGCTCATCCAGAAGATTGGGCTCCATTCACTCCACAGGAAAGGATTATCTTGCACGTCCTTTGGTGGGAAGAACTGGTTGGGATGCAGCGTGTCCACATCCATGGTAACCACCTTCAACGCCAGGGTTCCACCCACATATTCCTTTCCGTCAATCTTTACTTTTTGCCCGGGAATGGCATACAATTTTTCGTCGAACGAAGTGATGGTATATCTCTTGGACACCTTCACAAAGTTGTTGTCCAATGCCGTTGTATCGGCATCCGAAACGTCAATGATTTCTACTCCCGGAACTAAATACTGCGAGGGTTTGAGGGATGGAAATTGAATCTTGGCACGCTCATGAGCCGTCACGTCAATGGTCATGTGAGCCTGCTGCCCTATGAAGATGCCAACCGAATCAATTTTTTGTTCGACGGCCGTTTGGGCAGACATGCTTGTTTTGCACAAAAGGCAAAGCAAGATACCAACAATATATTTCATGTTTACATTCATTCTTATATGGTATTAACACACCAGATAGATGGTTTACCCACCACAGACAAATCCTTTAAACGCCACGCTGTGCAAATAGTCGCATCATGGCCTTCACATAGTCTTCATCCGTTGCCACACTCGTCCAGTCTACCCCACTTTTGGCAAACGTTTGCTTGAGTTGGGCATTACGCTCCATCCAATAAGCCGTATGGGCTCGGCGCAGTTTGGCCGACGAGGTGTCTATAATCATCTCATGCCCCGTCTCTGCGTCACATATTTTCATCAGGCCTATGTTTGGCAGGTTTTTGGCGCGTGGGTCGTATATTTGCACGGCAACCATATCGTGTTTATGGTTTGCAATGTTCATGGCATGCTCAAAACGATTGTACTCTTTAGCATCGTGCTGGATGTAGAAGTCGCTTAACACGCAGGCCGTGCAGCGTCGTTTCATCATTCGCGTGAGGTATTCTATGGCCATGGCAACATCAGTCTTCTTGCTCTCTGGCTCAAAATCCAACATCTCGCGTATGATGTACAGAATATGTTTGCGCCCTTTCTTGGGCGGGATATATTTCTCTATTCTATCTGAAAAGAAGATTACCCCAATCTTGTCATTGTTCTGTATGGCGCTAAAGGCAAGTGTGGCTGCAATCTCTGTGGCCATCTCTCTTTTGGTCTGCTTCTTGGTTCCGAAGTCCAAAGAGCCGGAGACGTCGATGAGCAGCATCACCGTGAGCTCTCGTTCCTCTTCAAACACCTTGATGTAGGGACGGTTAAAGCGCGCGGTGACATTCCAATCAATATCACGGACATCATCCCCAAACTGGTATTCTCTCACTTCCGAGAAAGCCATACCATGTCCTTTGAAGGCAGTATGATACTGCCCTGCAAAGATATTCTGACTCAGTCCGCGAGTCTTGATCTCAATCTTCCTTACCTTTTTTAAAATTTCACTTGTATCCATATTCTTCATCCAGTAGAACCATGCCCTTCAGGGTTGTTTCTCATCAGACGCGACTGTCTGTGCAAGTTGTTCCTCGTCCCGCTTTATGGCACTTCTATCTTGTTGATGATTTTCGACACGATTTCCTCAGATGTCATGTTGCTGGCTTCAGCCTCGTACGACAAACCGATGCGATGACGCAGCACGTCGTGTGCCACCGCTCTCACATCTTCGGGAACAACATATCCGCGATGTTTGATGAAGGCGTATGCACGAGCAGCCTTGGCCAGGTTGATGGAGGCGCGCGGCGAACCGCCGAACGTAATCATGTCTTTCAGTTCGGGCAGCTGATAGCGTTCGGGATATCGGGTAGCAAAAACGATGTCAGCGATGTACTGTTCAATTTTTTCGTCGATGTACACTTCGTTGACAATGGTACGAGCCTTGAGAATTTCCTCCGCAGTGGTCACGGGCGTAACCTGCGGCATGGCGCCTTGAAGGTTCTCACGGATGATGAGTTTCTCCTCTTCCAAGGTAGGATAATCAATGACCACCTTCAGCATGAAACGGTCTACCTGGGCTTCGGGGAGTTCATAAGTACCTTCTTGCTCAATGGGGTTCTGCGTGGCCATCACCAAGAACGGATTGGGTAACTTAAAGGTGTTTTCACCAATGGTCACCTGGTGTTCCTGCATGGCTTCCAGCAAGGCACTCTGCACTTTCGCTGGGGCTCGGTTAATCTCATCTGCCAAGACGAAGTTGGCGAACACCGGACCTTTTTTCACTTGAAACTTCTCTTCCTTCTGCGAATAAATCAAAGTACCAATCACGTCGGCAGGCAACAAGTCGGGGGTAAACTGAATTCGACTGTAGTCTGCTTCTATCAATTGGGCCAGCGTTTTGATGGCCAGTGTCTTGGCCAATCCAGGAACACCTTCCAACAAGACGTGTCCATCGCTAAGCAAGGAAATCAATAAAGAATCAACCAAATGTTTTTGACCGATGATGACTTGATCCATACCTCGAACAAGGTTGGTCACAAAACCGCTCTGTTGTTCTATCCGCATGTTTAACTCGCGAATATCAATAGCTTCTGCCATAATTGTGTTGTTATTCAATTTTTAAACTGAACGCAAAAATACAACAATAATGACACAGTAGCGAAAGTTGCCTACCATTTTATATTTATTTTACCACTATATTTCAATATTTTAAGAACTTTTGGCCTTCATGCCTCGCAGGGGGATGATGATGTGCGGCAATGGATTTGTCGAATTTTTCTTAACAAAAGGTGCTCTGTGCTTCGCGTATTTTCCATGAAGACGTCCAAAGCTGAAAATATCGCAAAAATGAGCGAAAAATACAATACATTACCTGTCAACATTTTACGGTTTTTGTCGTGATTTTCAAGATGATTTATCGCTCGTTTACGCCGCTAAAAGGGTGCTTTAGCACTGTTATTTGATACCTTTTGCGCACCAAACGCATGCTTATTAAAGGGCAAACTCATACACTTTACAAGAAAAACTCCATGCTTTTACAACTTAAGGATGTAAAACTTGCTTTTTTATCCCTTCTATGCATCCCGAATGCCTATCGTTTTTTTCTATTTCAACATTTTGCAACAGCCATTTTATTGTCATTTTTTAGGACAATTTTTCAATTAAGTAGTGCTTTCAAGTTTTCTTGGTTGGCAGAAATAATGAAGATAGATGAAAGAGAAAAACGACAAAGCAGTCAATCATGGATGGTCCTTCATAAACGCCAACAGGAGGATGATATCCACCATTTGCAATCTTTCGCATGAAATTTCTTCTATCAGCTCATGAAAGAAATATGCCGATAAGAATTTAATCATTCGTTCGTTTTTTTGCCATTCTTATCGTACCTTTGTCCTTGGTGAGAACAGCATTGTTGAAAGTAGTGATGTTAATACTTCCCAGCCTTGTGTTGCCACAGGAAGTATGGTCTGCAAAAAGTAAGCTCGACACTTTGTTGCACCGTGTTTTCAGCTACCCGCAAAACATCGAAATCAGGCGAGTTGCCGACACCACCAGCTATGCTTACATGAAGTCTTCGTTGCGTGTCAACAGGCGCAATGTGTTCCTCATGGCCGTACCCACCATGTATGCGGTGGCCCATGGCGGCAGACGCGAATATGTACAGGAAAGTTTCAACGAAGTGTCGTTACTGCCTTCTGGCGACTATACCACAAAAAAGCTGCTGTCACTGTCCACCATTCCCCGCCGACACGTCGCCATGCCAACCTTGATGAACTATCTCACGCCCGACATATACGACGTAACCATGATTGGTGAAAACATTCTTTCACCTTTCAACAAGCAGAATAAAATATATTACAAATACAGTTTTGAACAAGAGCCAGACAGTCTTATTCGACTGAAATTCAAACCCAGGCTGAGAAACACGCTGCTGGTTAACGGGGTGGCCATCGTAACGCCCCATGACGGTCGCATCGTACAAGTGCGGCTGGCGGGTGAATACGACATGGTACAATTCAGGCTTTTCATCAAAATGGGTAGCGGCACCATGCAAGCCATGCGCCCGGAGAAATGCAACTTGGATGCTCGTTTCTTGTTTTTGGGCAATGATATCAAAGCTCATTACACCATGGCTTACAATCTGCCCAAACCTGTTGACGCCCACATGGAGGACGACCATGATATGAACAAGATGCAACAGTTGAGACCAGAGCCGCTCACCTCGTACGAAAAACTAATCTACGGCAGGATTATCAAGGCAAGAGAAGCTGCCGAGAAAGACACCACAAAGATTGACAGCCTGTCGCCAACCAGCAGACGAATGAAACTGAAAACCATCTTGTGGGACATGATTGGGGAAAATGTGCTGACGCATATCAATCAAAAATTCGGCCCAGACCAACAGGGATACTTTAGAATCAACCCCATCTTAAACCCGCTCTTCATGGGGTACAACAACAACCAGGGATTTTATTACAAATTCAACATTCGCGGCGGATACAAATTTACGGACAATAGTGACATTTGGCTTCAGTTCAAAGCTGGTTATTCTTTTAAACTCAAACAGTTTTATTTTTGGACACCTCTCATCTATTATTTTGACAAACAACACAACGCATACCTGAAAACTACTCTATCAGGTGGACGCCGTATCAAAAACAGAAGACTGGTAAACGAGCTGAACTTGGCCACCGACAACAATCCCATTTGGGAGAGGATGCAATTGGACGAGTTTAAAGATACTTATTGGGATTGTTTTGCCAATTACGACCTGTCCAAGCACATTGGTTTCCAATCCGGCCTGATTCTCCACCACCGTTCCGCCGTACACAAAGCGGGATTCGACCTCATCAACAAACCCAAGGTATATTCTTCTCTCGCCCCAAAGTTGCAAGTGCAATATAGACCCTGGGGATTTAAAGGCCCCACCCTGACGGCCAGCTACGAACAAAGCCTCAACAAGCTGGCGAACACCAATGTACCGTATGCGCGTTGGGAGTTTGACGGTCAATACATCCTGCCCTTGCGGAACGTGCAAAGCTTGTCCATGCGCTTGGGAGGCGGTTTTTATACCCATCGCAGCAGCAATGATTACTTTGTGGATTTTGAAAACTTCAGGCAGACGTTCCTTCCCGATGGATGGATGGACGATTGGTCCGGCGAGTTCGAACTGCTGGATTCAGACCTGTATAACTCATCTCATTATTATGCAAGAGCCAACTTCACATACGAGTCACCTTTCTTAATTCTTGCCTGGGTGCCACTCGCTGGACATTTCATAGAGCGAGAAAGACTTTATTTCAGTGCTTTACACGCAAAGCAGGCCCATCCTTACATCGAACTGGGTTATGCTTTCAAGACGCGCCTGGCCTCGGTTGGGGCATTTGTTTCGACCATCAACGGCAAGTACAGGAACTTCGGATTCAAGTTTGGTTTCGAACTATTCAGACAATGGTAAAACTCGGAATATGACTGCAACGAACAACTCATCTGAACAACAACCATCGCTCACGGTGTATAAAGCAAGTGCGGGAAGCGGAAAAACCTTCACCCTGGCCACGGAGTACATGAAGCGTGTCATTGAGAACCCCGACGCCTATCGTTCTATTTTGGCTGTCACCTTTACCAACAAGGCGACAGAAGAAATGAAGATGCGCATCTTGAGCCAGCTGTATGGAATCGCTCATGGCTTGCCCGACTCTGATAGTTATTTACACAAGATACAAGAATCCATCCCCTTTCCCTGTGCTAAAATCCGTGAACGGGTGCAAAAGGCATTGGGACAGTTGCTGCACAATTACAATTATTTCAGGGTAGAGACGATTGATGCTTTCTTTCAAAGCGTGTTGAGAAACCTGGCAAGGGAACTTGATCTCACGGCAAATCTAAGGATTGAACTGAGAGATAAGCAAGTGAAAGAGAAGGCTGTAGATGAGTTGATTGAAGAATTGCAGCCTAACGATAAACTCTTGCGGTGGATATACGAATACATTCGGCAAAACATCTCTGACGACAAGTCATGGAATGTCATCGGAGAAATCAAGGATTTTGGCTCGAACATCTTTAAGGATGTGTATAAAGCGCATCGTGATGAGCTGGAAAACGTGCTGAGTCAAGACAACTTCTTTGTGCAATACACCAAGCAATTGAGAAACATCCGAGATCGAGCATTAGCAGAATTCAGCAAAATGGGGGAAGCCTTCGATGAAACACTTAACCGACATCAGGCTTCTATTGATGATTTAAAGAGAGGGAAAATGGGACCCGCAGGCTATTTCATCAAGCTCGGTTCGGGTAAATATGACGACAGCAAACTCTTCAACGCCACGGCGCAAAAAGCCGCGGAGGCACCGGAAGAATGGTTGACAAAGACCAAACAAAAAGATGAGGGGTTGATGATGTTGGCTACAGAGCTCACCAACTTGCTGAACACCACAGAACAAAAACGAAGACAACTACTTGTTCCTTTCCGCACGGCCACACTCATCTTGCGACATCTCAACCAGCTAAGACTGCTCGGGAGCATTGAGAAAAAGGTAAGAGAGCTGAACGCCGACTCCAACAGCTTCTTGCTAAGTGACACACAATTGTTGCTCAACAAGCTTATAGAGGACAGCGACTCGCCCTTTATCTTTGAAAAAATAGGCGCACAACTCAAACACATCATGATTGATGAGTTTCAAGATACCAGCACCATCCAATGGCAAAACTTCAAAATTCTATTGAAAGAAGTCATCAGTCACGCAGACGGTACGGGGCTCATCGTGGGTGATGTCAAACAAAGTATCTATCGGTTCCGCTCTGGTGATTGGCGACTGTTGAACAACATTGAGCAGGAGTTTCCATCACAAGGTAATCTTCTCGAAACCCTAAAACTTGACGTGAACCGCCGATCGGAGAAGAACATCATTGATTTCAACAACACATTCTTCACGATTGTCGCACGAAAAGAGTATGAAGCACTGGCCACAGACAACCCAGAAGAAGCCAAACAAGTGAAGAAAGCGTACGAGGACGTGTGCCAAAAAGCGCCTGATGAGAAGAGCAGGACAGGCTTTGCCAACATCAAACTCTTTCCAAAAGAAGACTATGAGAACCTGATGGTGACCGAAATCGCACAGATCATCACCACGCTGATGGGACAAGGAGTGCGGCAAAAAGACATCGCCATCCTGGTTCGTAACAACAAAGAGATACCCACTATCGCTGACGCACTGATGGAAAGCATGCCGGAAATACGTCTGGTATCTGACGAAGCATTCCGTTTGGACTCATCCATTGCGGTCAATCTGTTGATAGATGCCCTGCATTGTCTATTGCATCCGGAAGACAAAATCGCCTTGGCTAATCTATCAAAAGTATATCAAAAGCGAATACTTAACAACAAACTGGACGACAACGACTTATTCATTCAAGGGAAAGACGTTACGGATTGGCTTCCAAAAGAATTCACACAACAGTCCGATTCATTACTAACCTTACCACCAATCGATTTGGTTGAACGTTTGTTTGCCATCTTTCAGCTCGACACACTAAAGGATCAAAGCGCGTACATCTGCGAGTTTTATGACTTGCTGAATCAATATTTGACTGACAACATCACTGGATTGGACAACTTTCTGGAGCAGTGGAACGAGACATTGCATGATAAAACCATCCAAAGTGATGGCTTTGATGGCATCAGAATACTGACCATTCACAAGAGTAAGGGACTGGAATTCGACCATGTCATCATTCCTTTCTGTGACTGGCAGCTTGAAAGAAGGTACACATTATGGTGCAGAACGGATGCTGAACCTTTCTGTCAACTGCCGCTTATACCGATAGATTTCTCGGAGAAAAGCATGACAAACACTTTTTTCGAACCCGATTATCTGCACGAACATCTACAAAACATGGTTGACAACCTCAACCTACTCTACGTCGCTTTGACCAGAGCAGGCAAGAGTCTCTTTATCCTTGGCCAGCGAAAGAGTGCCGGCAGGCGATCAAAGGTAATTGAAGAAAGTGTGGAGGAGATGCAACAAGCACTGTCGGGGAGCATTCTCACGGGCGACATGGATAACAAGAACGACACCATCAGCCTGGAGTTTGGAACGCTATCCACGCCGAAAAACGAAACAAAGAAGGCTTCCGAAAACATCTTTCAGCAGCCTGTCAAGACGCTTAAGATAGAAATAGAGAGTTTTGACAACATGGTTGAATTCAGACAAAGCAACCAGAGCAAAGAGTTTGTCAGCCAAGATGAGGAGCCGGACGATCGACAATCCAGCTACATCCAACTGGGAAACATCCTCCATCAGCTGTTTTCTCAAATCAAAACTGCTGACGATGTGGAAGCGGTTTTGAAGCAATTAGAATTTGATGGCGTATTATACGATGACGTTGTGACCCGAGAAAAACTGCAAGAGATGTTGAACAAGCGGCTCAACCATCCCAAGGTTGCAAGCTGGTTCTCTGGCAGATGGAAACTATTTAACGAATGTAGCATCTTGCATGTCAATCCCACGACGGGAGAAGTGATGACCCATCGCCCAGACAGGGTGATGACCGATGGACAACAGATGATTGTAGTTGACTTCAAGTTTGGCAAGCCAAAGCCCCAACACATCGATCAAGTTAAGCAATACATGCAACTGTTGACCCAGATGGGGCATACACATGTGACAGGATATCTGTGGTATGTTTATAGCAACAAGATTGAAGAAGTGATATGAAAAACAGCTTTTTAAAATATGTAGCCCAAGACTTGATTGCCAAGTTCGGGCAGGATTTATCCCGTGTGGCGGTTGTTTTTCCCAACAAGCGCGCATCGCTGTTCATGAACGAGCAGCTGGCATGTCTGTCAGACCGCCCCATCTGGAGTCCGTCCTACATCACCATAAGCGACTTGTTTCGCCGCCATTCCCACTTAACCGTCGGCGACTCCATCAAATTAATCTGTGACTTGCACAAATCATTCAACGCAAGTACCGGAAGTGATGAAACGCTTGACAAGTTCTATGGATGGGGCCAGCTGTTGCTCTCCGACTTTGATGACATTGACAAGAACATGGCTGATGCCGACAAAGTGTTTGCCAATCTTCGAGACATACACGAGTTTGATGACGTTTCCTACCTGTCTGAGGAGCAAAAAAAAATACTCCAAGCGTTTTTTAAGAACTTTGATGAAGATCACGACACCGAACTCAAACGTCGCTTTCTCAATCTGTGGAGCCATTTCAAGGACATCTATCACGATTTCAATCAGCGCCTGTCAGACCAGGGAATCGCCTACGAAGGCGCACTCTATCGACAAGTAGCACAGAATGAGGACATTGAATTTGAATACGACCAATACGTCTTCGTTGGCTTCAACGTGCTGCAAAAAGTAGAACAAGCCCTCTTCAAACGACTGAAAGACATGGGTAAGGCCAAGTTTTATTGGGACTTCGACGGCTATTACCTGACAGATAGCAAGCAAGAGGCCGGCCATTTCATCCGTCAATACCTGGATATATTCCCGAATGAGCTGGACAACCAGTCGGACGAGCTGTACAAGCAGTTCACCCAACCGAAAGACATCACCTACCTATCGGCTCCCACTGAGAACATGCAAGCCCGCTACATCACCACTTGGCTGCGTGAAAAGGGGCGCATCGAAGCCGGTAAGAACACCGCCATCGTGATGTGCGACGAGCAGCTCTTGCAAACGGTGATTCACTGCATCCCACCAGAAGCGGGAAAAATCAACATCACAACGGGGTATCCGTTGGCGCAGTCGCCGGTGGCATCACTCATCAACGTCCTGCTGATGCTGCAAACCTCCGGCCACATCCTCAACACAGACAAGTACCGACTGGCAGCCGTCAAGCGCGTGTTAAGACATCCGTACGCACAGTATATTTCAGAGAATCACCAAACATTGCTCACGCATCTCGAAACCGAGAAGCATTACTTTCCAACCCGCAGCGAGCTTTCCATGGACGACGGCCTGTCCCTTCTGTTCACAGACATAGATGACGACCCAACCAACTGCTTGCTTACCAAATGGATACTCAATATCCTCAAACGGATAGGACAGCAAGGAAGAGACAACGAAGACGCTTTTTTCCAGGAATCGGTGTTCAGAATGTACACCTTAATCAACCGACTGTCAGACCTAATCGCAGCCGGCGACCTCACCATTAACCTCACCACCTTCGAACGCCTCATGGCCCAACTCATTCAAGCCACCAGCATCCCGTTCCACGGCGAGCCCGCTGAAGGCATTCAGGTGATGGGCGTTTTGGAAACGCGCAACCTCGATTTCGACCATCTGCTTGTGCTGTCGTGCAACGAAGGCAACATGCCAAAAGGGGTGAGCGACACGTCTTTCATCCCACATGCCTTGCGTGAAGCATACGGACTCACCACGGTGAAGCACAAGGTGGCCATCTATGCCTACCATTTTCACCGCTTGATACAGCGAGCCACCGACGTGACGCTTACCTATAACAATTCAACCGAGATTAGCCATACGGGCGAAATGAGCAGGTTCATGTTGCAGATGATGGTAGAAAGTGGGCACACCATCCAACGATATTCCATGCAGTGCGGGCAAAGCATGGAGACACATGGGCCGGAAGTGATTGAGAAAAACGAACAGGTGATACAGGCGTTGAACCAGCTGGAGCAGCTCTCTCCCACCGCCATCAACCGCTATCTGCGATGCCCGTTGCAATTTTACTACAACATCCTCGCAGGATTGAAGGAGCCAGAGGCAGAGGATGCTGTCGACAATCGCATGTTCGGCAACATTTTTCACCGCAGCGCAGAACTGATTTATACCCATCTGAAGGAGAAAAGCCAACGCATACAAGCCAGCGACATCCATGACCTGCGAACGAAAGGAAAGCGCATCGAACAGTTTGTAGACCAGGCTTTTAACGAAGAATTGTTCAATGTAAGCAACAAGGGCTACCGCCCCGAGTACAATGGTCTGCAACTCATTAACCGAAAGGTCATAATCGACTACCTCAACCGCTTGCTGCAGATTGACGAAAAGCTGGCGCCCTTCGTCATCAAGTCACTGGAGGAGAAGGTCAGTTCGCCCCTCACTTTCGAGACAGCGCAGGGCTCCCACTCATTGTCCATCGGTGGTTACATCGACCGATTGGACGAGATTGTCAATTCCGACGGCACGCATCGCATACGGGTCATCGACTACAAAACAGGCAAATCCATGACATCGACGCCCGTTGACGTGGACGACATCTTTACCGATGAAAAGCTTTCAGAGAAGCACAAGGACTACTATCTACAAACCTTCTTATACGCTTCTATCGTCAAGCACCATCCCCAGCTCAATCCTGCACAGCTACCAGTAAGTCCGGCACTGCTCTTCATACAACAAACCGCTGGTGAAGACTACGATCCGACACTACTTTTAGAGAAAGAAAAGGTGCTGGACATTGGGGAGCATGATGCGAAATTCAAGGAAAATCTGCAACAATTGCTGAGCGAAATCTACAATCCATCCATCCCCTTCGCACCCACCAGCGAACTGAAACGATGCACCTATTGTGCCTATCGCCAGCTATGCGACCGTAACGTACCAGCAACGTCGAAAGGTTAGTAACTCCGTTCGTCGATAAATCGGGGTGCGCCAAGCCTAAACTGATACACCCACTTCGGCTGCGTGAGGCCGCATTTCAACCACCCTCATCATACAAAAACAGAGGATTTTACCGCAGCGGAACATCATTCCTGGGCTTTTTGAACGGAGTTATCAAATAAATGATTAAATTTGTCAGTCATTCAATTCAATAAGTCAACCACAAAACAACATACAAAATGAGATTAAACGGACGAAGAGAAAGCAACAACGTAGAAGACCGGCGGCGCATGGGAAGAGGCGCAAAGGCGGGCATCGGAGGCTTAGGAGCCATTGTCGTGATTGCCCTGATGACATTCATGTCGGGCGGAAACCTCGGTGACGTGATAGGAAACGTCATCCAGCAAGGCGCACTGAACGGCTTACAAGAAGAGCGTGCCCCGCAACAACGGGAATTCACGGCAGAAGAGGAAGAGCTGGCAAAGTTTTCCAGACAGATACTCGCAGGCACGGAAGACGTATGGACAAAGGTATTTCAGCAGATGGGACGCAAGTACACTCCACCTACGCTGGTGTTGTATACGGGTGGCGTACAGAGTGCTTGTGGCTCGGCGACATCGGCAGTAGGGCCGTTTTATTGTTCGGGTGACCAAAAGCTGTACATTGACCTTTCGTTCTTCACCACCATGAAACGCCAATTGGGAGCCAGTGGCGACTTTGCCTACGCCTACGTTATTGCGCATGAGGTGGGCCACCATGTGGAGCATTTGCTGGGCATCTTGTCAGAAGGACATAGCATGATGAGCCGCATGAGCAAGGCTGAAGCCAACAAGGTGAGTGTGCGTTTGGAGCTTTTGGCCGACTATTACGCCGGCGTGTGGGCCCATTATGATGATGCGGAATACAATTCACTAGAAGATGGCGACATTGAAGAGGCCATCAATTGTGCCGAAAAAATAGGTGACAACTATCTACAAGAAAAGGCACAGGGATACAGTCAGCCAGAGTTGTTCACCCACGGAACCAGTGCACAGCGCATGAAATGGTTGAAGATGGGAATTGAAAAAGGCGACATGAGCATCAACACTTTCGATGTAAGCGAAAGTGACTTGTAAATGGGAAGCTAAAACGAAGAGCAACACTGTTTTTCGTTTTATTTTTCTATCAATCTGCTCCTCGATTTTAATAGCATTGAGTTTGGCATCCAATCTCTATCACTTTGGACACCAAACTCAATGACTTTAAGCACCAAACTCAATGCTATTGAAAAACCACTTTGCATGAATGGAAAGAATGCATGATGCAGAAAGGTGATAAACACACTTGTAATTGCCTTTTTATTTTCAAATCATTAAGACCTTAAAGCGTTGTATTGAAGATAGTTACTTCATTTTGTTCAACTCTTCATAAATGCGCTGAACGGGCAATCCCATGACGTTGAAGTAACTACCCTCCAGCTTGGTTACACCAATATAGCCAATCCACTCTTGTATACCGTATGCACCTGCTTTGTCGAAAGGCTGGTATTTCTCGATGTAGTAATCTATCTCAGCATCCGAAAGCTCTTTGAACGTCACGTTTGTCACCACCGAAAAGGCACGCTGCTCCAATGCCGTTTTCAGACAAACGCCCGTTATCACTTGGTGAGTCTTGCTGCTCAGCTCTCTTAACATGCGTCGGGCATGGTCGGCATCCGCAGGCTTACCCATGACATGTCGGCCCAGCACAACCACCGTATCGGCTGTAATCAGCAGCTCGTCGAGCGCGATATCATAGGCAGCAGCCTTCGTTTGTGCGATAAACTTGGGTATCTCAACCGTGTCTAAATCGGCTGGATAATCCTCGGGAATGCCCTCTTTCACCTTAACCTCAAAGCTCACATCAAGTCCCCGCAGCAACTCTTGACGCCGTGGAGAATGTGAAGCCAGAATAATTTTGTATGGTTTAATCATCAGAATAGTTAAAAATCTGTGGGACAAAGTTAATCAAATTCACCGAAACATTGTTTTTTTCAGAAAACATTTCGTATTTTTGTCCTATGGACAACATCAAGGTCAGCATCATTTCCAAGAGCTCTGAACTGCCACCGATGACCTGCAACAACTTTTTTCACAGCACGGAGCTGTTCCGGATAGCCGAGCGTACATCCGGTCAAACCCCTTACATGGTTGTCGCGCAAGACCAAACAGGCAAGTGTGTGGCTCACATGTTGGCCCTACTGAGATGGCATGGCACCTGGATTCCACCTTTTATATATAAGCAAGGGCGAGTTTACGGAGAGGGAGAATATGAGGACAGTTGTGAGAACAAGGAACAAGTGTTTGGGCTGATGTTGTATGAAATAAACCGCTTTTTTAGGCGCAAACTCGCGCTATACACGGAGTTCAGTGCCTTGAGCCAGAAGATGTTTGGCTATCAACACTTCAGACAGAACAAGTACTTCCCCATGAACTGGCAAGAGATTCATAACTCGCTGCACAGTATGCCGCCTGAAAACAGGTTGAGCAAGAAGACCTTGAAACGTATCGCACACGCTGAAACTGCTGGAGTGACGACGAGTGAGGTGGCCACCACGGAAGAACTCCAACTGTTTTACAATCACTTGAAAAACCACTTCAGAAGCAAAATCAAGAGATTCATCCCTTCTGAAGAAATGTTTACGAAGTTGTATCAGAATCAACACACCAAGACATTCATCACACAGTACAAAAACAAACTGATTGGCGGATGCACCATTATCCTTTCACAAGGAAACGCTTATCTGTGGTACCTGGCATCCAAGCGCAAGACTTTCTACCCCCTACACCCCGACACGGTCACGGTTTGGAACGCCATTAAGTATGCACACGCCAATCATTGCGCGCATTTTTACTTCCTCTACGCTGGCTTACCGTTTAAGAAAAGTCAGTTCAGAGAGTTCATCCTCAGGTTCGGAGGCAAGCCAGTGACCAAATATCGCTGGTTCAGGATATACATACCGTGGGTGAATCGTGTATTTTCATGGCTCTATCGGCAATGAGATTGATGCCGAGACGAGGCACCTCTTGATAGTAAGACATCAGGACTGGATGGCGATGCAATCACAGATTGGCACGATTTTTGCAAACTATTCATTAGTATTTAATTAGAAAAGAAAGGTAAAAAGAGATATGACTAGTCAGTTTTCACCAAAAGTATCCGAAGTACTGGCATTCAGTAGAGAGGAAGCTACCCGACTGGCCAGCCGATCAGTTGGCCCTGAACATCTTCTTTTGGGGATGCTCAGAGAAAAGGATAGCCTGGTACAAAATGTGTTTACACGATTGAATATCAATCTTCCAACCGTGAAAGCAGAATTGGAAAACCGGGTACGAATAGAAGAAATCAACGAACCCATCAACACGTCGGAACTCGTATTGAACGAGAGAGCCAGCAACATTTTGAAGTTGGCCGTGCTGGAAGCGAGGATTCAACATACGCAAACGGTGGACGTGCATCATCTGTTGTTGGCCATCTTGCATGACCAAGCCAACAATGGAGCCAAAGAAATTTTAGAAACAAACAACATGAATTACGAAGATACGCTGACCTATCTGCGACGAATGGCAAAACCAACAAGCAGTAGACTTGATTTGCCAGACGAGGAAGAGGAAGCTGAGTTTGAATCAAGAGGGCAACACACGGGCTCGAACCAGAGCAATGCCGCACCATCAACAGCGACACAGTCGAGAAAAGGAAATGGCAAAACGCCTATCCTGGACAACTTCTCTACCGATTTGACACAAGCAGCAAGGGAGGGAAAACTGGACCCGGTAGTAGGAAGGGACAAGGAAATTCTACGCGTTATCGAGATTCTGGGACGACGAAAGAAGAATAATCCTATATTAATAGGTGAGCCGGGCGTCGGCAAAAGCGCCATTGTAGAGGGATTGGCACAACTGATTGCCAAGCACAAGACGTCTCCCGTACTATTTAACAAGCGAGTGGTAAGTCTAGACATGACAGCCATCGTGGCCGGAACGAAATACCGGGGACAGTTTGAGGAGCGTATTCGTGCCCTGTTGAAAGAATTGGAACAGAATCCTGACATCATCGTTTTCATTGACGAGATTCATACGTTGATTGGTGCGGGAAGTACACCTGGAAGCATGGATGCCGCCAACATCATGAAACCAGCCTTAGCCCGTGGTGTGATTCAGTGTATTGGTGCAACCACATTGGATGAATATCGCAACTCGATAGAGAAAGATGGTGCCTTGGAACGCAGATTCCAAAAGGTACTAATTGAGCCGACTACTACGGATGAAACACTGCAAATACTGAAAAATATCAAGGATAGATACGAGCAACATCATCATGTTGAATACTCGGATGAGGCACTGTTGGCCTGTGTCAAGTTGACAGAAAGGTATGTAACCGACCGTTTCTTCCCCGACAAAGCCATTGATGCCATGGATGAAGTGGGGTCGAAAGTGTTTTTGCAACACGCTGAAGTGCCTTCTTCTATCACCGACAAGGAAAAAGAAATCGATGCGGTTAAAATAAAAAAGCAAGAAGCTGTACGCAATCAGAACTTCGAATTGGCTGCCAGTTATCGAGACAAGCAAACCGAATTGGAAATTGAGTTGGAAGATATGAACAAGCAATGGTCGTCTGGCAAGATGGACGAAAGGGTGAACATCACGGCAGACGAGGTTGCTGATGTAGTGTCGATGATGACTGGTGTGCCTGTTCAACGCATGGCAGAAGCTGAAGGCGTAAGGTTGAAGGGAATGGCCAAAGAGCTGAAAGACGCTGTCATCGCCCAAGATCCAGCCATCGACAAGTTGGTAAAGGCCATACAGAGGAATCGCGTTGGATTGAAAGATCCAAACCATCCCATTGGTGCTTTCATGTTCTTGGGGCCTACAGGTGTAGGAAAGACCTATCTTGCAAAGAAATTGGCAGAGCACATGTTTGGTTCAACAGACGCGCTGATAAGGATTGACATGAGCGAATACACCGAGAGTTTCAATGTTTCGCGACTCGTGGGAGCACCTCCTGGATATGTAGGATATGAGGAAGGAGGACAACTAACAGAGAAAGTTAGGCGCCATCCCTACTCCATTGTTTTGCTGGACGAAATAGAAAAGGCGCATGGTAACGTGTTCAACACCTTGCTGCAGGTATTGGATGAAGGAAGATTGACGGATGGAAACGGTCGATTGGTTGACTTTAGAAACACCGTCATCATCATGACTTCGAACGCTGGTACACGCCAACTGAAGGAATTTGGACGTGGTATCGGTTTCAATGCTGCCAACAATTTAGGTCCGAGCATGAATGATGAGGATAAGGAATACGCCCGTTCGATTATTCAAAAGAGCCTGAGCAAGCAGTTCGCACCAGAGTTTTTGAATCGTTTGGACGAAATCATTATCTTCGATCAGTTAGACCTGAATGCCATCAAGAAGATTATCAACATCGAATTGATGGGGCTGTTCAAACGCATTGAAGGCATGGGATACCACATTAACGTTTCGGATAAGGCCAAAGAGTTTGTGGCTACAAAAGGTTACGACGTACAGTTTGGTGCCCGTCCACTGAAGAGAGCCATTCAAACCTATATTGAAGATGGCGTAGCAGCACGCATTCTTTCGGGCGAACTTCACCCTGGTGACACCATCACCATCGAGAAAAAGCCTGGAAAAGATGAGCTGGTTTTCAAATAATCAGTGCAGGCTTCGAATAAAAACGAACAAACATTCATGAACAAAAAGTCCCAAAGGTGATATTCATCTTTGGGACTTTTTGTTATATTTTGCATGGAAATGAGGAATCATCATTCCCATTCGATGGTCGAAGGTGGCTTTGAGGAGATATCGTAACAAACCCTGTTCACCCCTTTCACCTTGTTGATAATCTCGTTAGATACCTTTGCCAAAAACTCGTATGGCAAGTGTGCCCAGTCGGCCGTCATAGCATCCGTGCTGGTAACGGCACGCAATGCAACGGGATGCTCGTATGTTCGTTCATCCCCCATCACACCAACACTGCGAATGGTAGACAGCAATACGGTTCCAGCCTGCCACACTTTATCGTATAATGGCTCGCCATCATCGCAAATCCAATCATGCAACGCACGGATATAGATATCGTCCGCCTCCTGTAAAATGGCTACCTTCTCGGGGGTAATGTCCCCAAGAATGCGGACAGCAAGGCCGGGTCCAGGGAAAGGATGACGCTTGATGAGATGTTCAGGCATACCCAATTGGTACCCCACTCGACGCACTTCGTCCTTGAACAGCCATTGAAGAGGCTCGCAAAGTTGCAGATGCATGTCCTTTGGAAGGCCACCCACGTTGTGATGACTCTTGATAACCATGCCGGTAATACTCAAACTTTCGATGCGGTCAGGATAGATAGTCCCCTGCGCTAACCACTTGGCATCGGTGATTTTCTTCGCTTCTGCATTGAACACCTCAACGAAGTCGCGGCCGATAATCTTGCGTTTTTGCTCCGGATCGGTCACCCCTTTCAAGTCAGCAAAGAACTTTTTGCTGGCATCAACGCCTATCACGTTCAGGCCAAGACCTTCATAAGCCTTCATAACATTGCTGAACTCATTCTTACGCAACAAGCCATGATCGACGAAAATGCATGTCAAATTACGGCCAATAGCTTTGTTCAAAAGCGTTGCACACACAGAAGAGTCAACGCCACCACTCAGTCCTAATATCACCTTGTCATTGCCCACCTGCTGTCGAATGCTCTCAACCGTGCTCTCAATGAATGACGCTGGACTCCATGTTTGCTTGCTACCGCAGATATCCACCACGAAGTTTTTCAACAAAGTGGTACCTTGTGTAGTATGAAATACTTCGGGATGGAACTGAACAGCCCATGTTGGACTCTTCTCACTGGCATACGCTGCATACTTCACCTCACCTGTACTGGCAATAACATGACAATCACTTGGAATGGAAGTAATGGTATCACCATGGCTCATCCACACCTGTGACTGCGGTTGAAAGCCCTTGAAAAGCGGATCAGTTGCATCAAACTTTTCTAAACGAGCGCGTCCATATTCGCGCGTACCCGTGCTTTCTACCTTTCCACCATTGGTGAATGAGATGAATTGGGCGCCGTAGCAGATGCCCAAGACGGGATACTTTCCTATGAAATCACTTAAATCACACTTGAATGCCTCACTGTCATGCACCGAATATGGCGACCCACTCAGGATGACACCAATGACAGATTCGTCACCTTTAGGAAACTTATTATACGGTAATATTTCGCAGAAGGTATCCAGTTCACGCACTCTTCGGCCAATAAGCTGTGTAGTTTGTGAACCAAAGTCTAAAATGATAATTTTCTGTTGCATATTGATGATATTACTGGATACTGATTCGTAATGTATAGAACGACACATTCTGCACAAGAACGAGCTAACTTTCTATTTACAGAACGACCCACTCTGGTCTTCATGTCCTTCTATGGTACAAAGTTAAAGGTTTTCGAGCAAATAACAAAGGGGTGCGAAAAAAATGTCGTTGAGCAAACAATTTTAGGCGCAATTGCTGAAACCTCATATAAAAATCTTACTGACCTACCACCAAAAAGTGGCATGCGCAATCCTTGAAGTGCATGCCACTAATATGATGTTTCACAACTAAATCGCTACAAAACGACAACGAATCACGCCTGTAAATCTTTGTCTTTGGCGGCGATTGACGTTGCCTCTGTACCAGAAGTCGCACCTTTTTCCTTGTCTGTATCTTCGTCCAGCTTGGCCTTAAGCTTATCGCTGGCCGCCTCTATCTTTTCGATTTTTGTCTGCAGGCGCAGGATTTCTTTCTCCTTAATCTCTATTTCTTCGCCTTGATTCTTGATGGTTGTCAACAGAGAATTCAGCTCTTCATTATCGATTTCTTCAGGGTAAAGCGTATTCACCCGATTGATAAAGTCGCCCAAGATGTTCATATAATTGGTAAAGGCATCGAAAGGACTGCTGTAAATGCCTCGATCCAATCCCACTCCAGACGATTTAGTGGTCATGAATCTAAAGTTGTTGCTGGCTTGTAAATAATCCCAATCTTGATTGATTCGCGGATCATTGGCGATTCTCACGCGATCAGCAACACTGTAAAGCTTGTTGAATGCCTCTCGCTGCATGGGATTTCCGAGCCAAGCACTCACATCTCTCTCCTCATCATTCCAGCTAATTGTATCTGGAACATCCAAGGCACCAACGCTCTGGGTCTTTGAACATATCTCATGAGGAGTAGAAAAGACGATGTCTTTATGCTTTGCACAAAACGGCAATGCCTTCAAAAACTCAAGAATGTTGCTGTGCAATGGCTGCGACATACCTATGGCAGACAGATTCATGAAGATGTTGATTATCTGCTCTTTATCAGGAAGTTCAGCGATTCGGTTGATGTAATTGTCGGCAAACAATGGATAACCTTCCCATGAACGGTTGTTGAAACGCAGTGAGATATCGTCACTCAATTCCACGTCACGCAATAAAAGTTTCAGCTTTGGCGCCAACGTACAATGATAAACATAATGAGGAGATTTCCATCCCAGCACCTGTTTGGCGCCCTCTGTCAGCATACCATCAAACCCCATCTGCGAAACTTGCAGTCCGATGTCATCACTGTAAATCAATGACGAGTTGCGTAGTACGCGCGGCTGTTGGCCGAAATACTCTTCCATCTTCTTGCACTGGCGCTTCACCTCTGCTGCAAAACATTCCTCATTAATCAGCGATGACAGCCCATGCGAATAGGGTTCAGCCAGGAACTCCACGCATTTTGTCTCATTGAGTTCTTGCAATTTTTCAAGCACTTGTGGCGCATGAATCTCCATTTGCTCTATTGCCACGCCTGAAAGAGAAAAGGCCACCTTGAAATATCCATTGTGCGTCTTAATCATGTCCAACAGGGTGTTGAGGGCTGGCATGTACGATTGATTGGCAATCTCTGTCATAGACCGCTCATTCTCATAGTCATCATAATAATAATGGTCGGTACCAATGTCAAAAAAGCGATAACGCTTCAGATGCCTAATCTGATGTATTTCGAAATATAGACAAATTGTTTTCATTGTTATTTATAGGTTTTTCGTTATTTCACACATATCTATCACACTTAACGCCAGCCCATCGTACGCTCGTAAAGCTCTCTAATCCACACGCCAACCTTCTCCCATGTAATCTGATCCACCTCTTTCTTTCCCTCTGTTTGCAGGTAGGTGAACAGACTTTCATTGTGACAAATGGAGTAGATGGCATCCGCAAGCGCATGGATGTCCCAATAGTCAACTTTGATACAATTGGTCAGAATTTCGGCACATCCACTCTGTCTGGAAATGATGGAGGGTGTGCCACATTGCATAGCCTCTAAGGGTGAGATGCCAAACGGCTCGCTCACAGACGGCATGACATAAACGTCAGAAGCCTTCAAACACTCGTACACCTGTTTTCCACGTAGGAATCCGGGAAAATGAAAGCGATGTGCAATGCCTCGCTGAGCCGCCAGATAAATCATCTGATCCATCATATCGCCCGACCCTGCCATGCAAAAACGTACGTTGTGTGTGCGATGAAGCACCATATTAGCAGCCTCCACAAAGTATTCAGGACCCTTCTGCATGGTTAAACGCCCCAGAAAAGTGACAACTTTCTCTTTCCCCCGGTGGTCCGCACGAGGGATATCTTGCAATTCTTGCCGCAGTGGATAAACAGCATTGTGTACCGTAAAGCACTTTCGGGGATCTTGATGATACTGATTAATGACCGTTTGCCGAGTCAGCTCACTGACACACATGATACAGTCGGCATTGTCCATTCCGTTTTTCTCCATGCTATAAACGGTTGGATTCACCTTACCCCGACTACGGTCAAAGTCGGTTGCATGCACATGAATGCATAGTGGTTTTCCGCTCACTTGCTTCGCATGGATGCCGGCAGGATAGGTCAGCCAGTCGTGTGCATGGATAATGTCAAAGTCAAGTGAACGGGCAACCACGCCTGCCACGATAGAATAATTATTGATTTCTTCATGCAGATTGTCAGGATAACGACCTGAAAATTCCAAACATCCCAAGTCGTTAACATTCATGTAATTGAAATCAGCATAAATGTGATCCCTGAATCGATAATACTCCTGATAGTCAGTGATGTTGCCAATCCTGCTTTTCACATAGTCGGCATCCACATCACGCCAGGCAATAGGCACGTTGTTCATGGCAACCACATGGGCGTTCGACTGATCTTCGTCACCCCATGGCTTTGGCAGACAAAAGGTAATATCCATGTCGCCCTGCGCTTTCAGTCCTTCGGTGATACCAAAACTGGCCGTACCCAGACCACCCAGAATATGAGGAGGATACTCCCATCCAAACATCAATACTTTCATTTGTTCGTCCTCCTTTTCAATACTTATACTTTTCTAACAACTCCAACGTGCGCAATATCTCTGCCACGTTCATGGCATACGAGATGGCTCCACGCCCATGGAACGGTGGATTGCCATCAAACAACTCGGGAATGGTTCCCAAACAGAGCTGCATCATCTCGTCCTCATAGCCCACCATCTGACGCTCAATGAAACTCAATCGCGTTCGTTTGTACAATTTCAGACACGCTTCCATGTAAAAACCTCCCAGCCAAGGCCACGCCGTTCCCTGATGATAAGCGTGATCGCGCTGCGTCTGAGGCCCCACATACATGGGGTTGTAGCCATTGCTCTTGGGTGACAACGAACGCAATCCCTTTGGCGTCAGCAGTTCTCGAGTACAAACATCCAACACATTTTTCTTCTGCTCTTGTGTCAGTGGTGAATAATCAAAGGCAACAGGGAATATCATATTGGGTCGAACGCTCCAATCGGGTCGCCCATCATCCACATAATCAAACAGATAACCATGTTCGTTATAGAAAGTATTCACAAACGATTCCTGGCATTTTGTCGCCAAAGCTTCATAATGATCTACAGTTTTTAGGTCTCCGCTTTCTTCCGCCAGCGCTGCTACAAACTTCAGCGCGTTATACCACAGGGCATTAAACTCTACGACATAACCCGAACGTGGAACAACCGGACTGCCATTCGCGATAGAGTTCATCCATGTCACTGGCTTATCCCTGCCATTCGTCTTGAGCAGTCCATTGGCTTCGAGGGTAAGATTAGGATGACGTCCAGCCTCGATGAAACCGACCATTTTCAGCAAAAAGTCATAATATTTACTGATGCATTTTTCCACTCCAGCCTCCTTACCGTATTGTTGAATGGCCCATACTGCCCACAACAACACGTCGGGTTGCTCTATCTCATATATTTTTACGGTCAACGGCCTGCCCTCCATAAACTCATTCAGGCCCGTCATGGCCGTTGCCATCACCAGCTCAAAATACTCCTGTTCCTCGATAGACAAGGTCAATCCAGGCAGAGCCACAAACGTGTCACGCGCCCGACATTTAAACCAGGGATAACCAGCCAGGATATACCGTTCGTCTTCAGATGTGCGATTGTGGAACTGGTGAGCAGCGTTGACCAGACAGTGAAAGAAATTGTCGCGCGGACTACGCGACTCTACTTCTTCGCCGAAAAGTTGTTGCAGCTCTTTCGGATCGCAGGAAGAGGTAGATGCTGCGAACACCACGCGCTCGCCTTTTTGGATGTTCAATTCGAAATATCCGGGCACATAGAGATCTTCATTGGAGGCATAGCCACGCTCACGTTCTTTGGGATACTCCAACCCACGATACCAATCGGGCTGGAATACAAATTCATTATCTTTGGAAAATTGCATGAACAAATCAGGATATCCAGCGTACATACACGTCTTAATACCCTTATCCACTGGGGCATAATCTCTGCTAGCCGTAGAGTTTTCGTGCGTAAACTGACGAACGCTTCGGAATGCCAAGAAAGGTTTGAAACGCAAGGTGGTCTCAGAGTGTGCATCCAGCAGCGTATAGCATATCAAGATTCTGTCTTCGTAGTGCTGGAAAACCACCTCTTTTTTCAACAACACTCCACCTACCCGATAGATGGTCGTAGGAACCTTGTCGCAATTGAACTCACGAATATATTTGTGTCCATTGGGACTGAAATGATTGCCCTGGTATTTGTGCAACCCAAGGTTGAACGCTGCACCATGCTGGATGACCGTTACATCCAGTGACGACAACAACACATGATTATCATCGTCTAGTTCGGGAATGGGAACAACCAACAAGCCGTGATACTTGCGGGTGTTACAATCCACAATGGTAGAACAGGAATAGGCTCCCGACCGATTGGTACGCAGCAATTCTCTCTGAAGAGATTCCTCCAAATTGGTCATGAAAGCCCGCTCAAATTTAAGATAGCTCATAGGCCTATAATGGTAAAAATTTGGTCAGTTATAGATTTAACGTCACGAGCAAACAACATGATTGCATGTTTGACTACGCATTCAAAGTTAGTCATTTTTCAACTTCAAGCAAAATAAAACTGAATTTTATTTGTAAAATCCATTATTTTCGCTCTGGGATGACCTGCAAATGTGGTTTTCTGCACATTCTATCCGTATCAATTGGTAAACTCGACTGAAAAGTCAGTCATGACAAAGATTTTCCACTAAACACACATCATCATACTCCATGGTGAAAGTGCTTGAAATCAGCAATCTCAACATAATATCAAGCAAGCGAATTTAGGTGTAGACCAAAGTCAATGGGTTTAACTGTCAAACTCAATGGGTTTGATGCCCAAAGTCAATGGGTTTAGAGGCCAAACTCAATGGGTTTGGAACCGAAACTCAAAGGACTTGGGACGCAACAGAAAAAAGAAGAGAAAAGATTAGTCGGGCAACAAGAAATTGATGACTTCGGGTTCTATCGACAACGTGAATTTTCCAACCGGCGTCTTCATCAGTCGGCCATCAATACCCACCATGGCATGTTCTGCTGTAAACACTTCAACCTTTTTAGTACGATAAGGGTGTACGCTCTTGTGATTGAGGAACTTACCCCGCAAGAACAAGTAGATACCTTCGAAAAGCTGCGTCATTTCGGGATGATAGACCAAAGAAACATCCAACTGGCCATTGTAGGGAACGGCATTAGGCGTTTGGCCATACCCCAGCGAGTTGCCCACGCACACCGTCATTACCTTGCGCTTGATGACATCAGTATTAATCTTGAGATGCATTTTATAATCCAGTCGTTGGAATATTAACAAGGCGAAAGAAAAAAAGAACGACAGGGTTCGCGACCCAAATAAGCGGCGCGTTTTGCGGCGCAGGTTCATGATAGCTGCGATGAAGCCTATGTTCACACAATTCAAGAAATAGCGCCTGCACACCTCACCGTCTTTGTTGGTGTACCGCATGCAACCCAAATCCAATTTCTTGACACGGCGTTTTTTCAGCGCTTTGATGATACGCTCTTCCTCGCCTTCCCGCATGTTCCAGAAATGGGCAAAGTCGTTCATCAGTCCATTGGGGATGAGTCCCAAGGAAATCTCGCCACGCAACTGTGAATCAGTCTGCATCATACAGTTTACAGTGTCATTGAGCGCCGAGTCGCCACCAACGATGACAATCGTCTTGTACCCCGAATTGATGAACATCTTGACCAAGCGACTCACGCTTGCGGAATTCTCGCTTTGCACATAGTCGTATTCCACCCCATTAGCCTGGAGGCTTCTTTCGATGCGCTCCCAATATTTTTGTGGTCTTAAAGCGTTGCTCTTGGGGCAGTAAACAATCCCCCACCGTTTGTTGTCAATAGCCATATATCTCTTTCGTTCTTGTTATTTTTTCTTCCATGGGCAGCGTTGCGTCAATCCAATGGATGACGAACCCTCTGCGTTCCATCCCCCGGAACCAGGTCATTTGCCGCTTGGCAAACTGATGGATGGCGATTTCGAGTTGCTGAAACATCTCGTCATAGGTAGTTTTTCCGATGACATACTCGGTTACATACTTATATTCCAATCCGTAATAGATTAAATTTTCGGGCGGTATACCTGAAGCCAACAGCCCTTGAATCTCCTCGATCATGCCATTTTTCAATCGATGCTTGAGTCTGTCGGTAATCTTTTTCCGGCGTTCTTCCCTGTCAATGCGCAGTCCGATGATGCATGCGTCAATGGGTGGCAGTGTGCGTTCGGGCATGGGATGCTGCAATAGATGGGTTTCAATCTCAATGGCCCTGATGGCGCGCTGCGCTGTATCCACGTCAGATTGATTGTGCATCACCGAATGGTTTTTCTGCTTCAAATCAACCAGTATGTCAGTCAACTCGGCCAACGACTTGTCGCTTAGCTGCTGCCTCAGCTGCTCGTTCTGCGGAACGGGCGACAACGCATAACCTTTCAACACGGCTTCTATGTACAGACCGGTACCGCCACAGAGGATGGGAATGATGCCTCTGGAAACGATATCCTCGTAGGCTGCATGAAAATCTTGCTGATACCGAAACAGATTGTACTTTTCTCCAGCATCAACAATGTCAATCAAATGATAGGGAATTTGCTTGTGAACGACGTAGTCAGAGAGGTCTTTGCCAGTACCGATATCCATCCCTCGATACACCTGACGACTGTCGGCGCTAATGATTTCAGCACCGATATCGGCTGCAAGATGGGCTGCAAATGCCGTTTTCCCACTGGCCGTTGGACCTAAGATTGTTAACATCTTCACGCGACAAATATACTAAAAAAAAGCCGTTCGAGCTATCTCGAACGGCTTATTTATCGTTAAACGACTAATTTTGATTAGCCATTAACCTTTGCCATGTGCTTGATCAACTCAACAACCTTGTGTGAGTAACCAATTTCGTTATCGTACCAAGATACAACCTTTACGAAGGTGTCTGTCAAAGCGATACCTGCCTTAGCGTCGAAGATAGAGGTACGTGGGTCGCCCAAGAAGTCAGAAGAAACAACAGCCTCATCGGTGTAACCGAGAATACCCTTCAGTTCGCCCTCAGAAGCGTCCTTCATAGCCTTGCAAATCTCGTCGTATGAAGCTGGCTTAGCCAAGTTAACGGTCAAGTCAACAACAGAAACGTCCAAAGTAGGAACACGCATAGACATACCTGTCAGTTTGCCGTTCAACTCAGGAATCACCTTACCTACAGCCTTTGCAGCACCTGTTGAAGAAGGAATGATATTGCCAGAAGCGGCACGACCACCACGCCAATCCTTCATAGAAGGACCATCAACTGTCTTCTGTGTAGCGGTAGTAGAGTGTACAGTGGTCATCAAACCATCGGTGATACCAAACTTGTCGTTCAACACCTTAGCGATAGGAGCCAAGCAGTTGGTGGTGCAAGATGCGTTAGAAACGAATTGTGTACCCTTCTCATACTTCTCGTGGTTTACACCGCAAACAAACATTGGAGTGTCATCCTTAGAAGGAGCAGACATTACAACATATTTGGCACCAGCCTGGATGTGAGCTTGTGATTTCTCTTTGGTTAAGAACAAACCTGTTGACTCAACAACGTATTCTGCTCCAATCTCATCCCACTTCAAGTCAGCAGGGTTGCGTTCTGCAGTCACACGAATCTTATTACCGTTCACAATCAGTTCAGACTTCTCAACGTCATACTCGATTGTACCGTTGAACTGACCGTGCATGGTGTCATATTTCAGCATGTATGCCAAGTAATCAACTGGACAAAGGTCGTTAATACCTACAACTACTACGTCTTTTGCATTAGCCTCTTCCAAAGAAGCACGGAAAACGAAACGACCGATACGGCCAAAACCGTTAATACCAATTTTAATCATTTTACTTTTAGTTTATTTATTAAAGGGTTAAATTATAAATCATAGAAATGATTGTCATCCTGATGACAGAATCTCTCATCGTGTCATGAAACAACGAAAAAAACGAACGTCAAGTAACAATTATCCTTTATTTGTATGCAAAGTTACAATTTATTTTCTATATTTGCACGTGATTCATGTATTAAATAATATAAAAAAGCCTTGTTATTCGATAACTTTACAGAATATAATCATCGAAAAAGAACAATGACAAGTCTACATGACAAAATATCGATTATTATTATAAAAAAAAGACAATTATGAAGAAGTTTTTAAATGAGTTCAAAGCATTTGCCATGCGTGGCAATGTAGTAGACATGGCTGTCGGTGTAATCATCGGAGGTGCTTTTGGCAAAATTGTGTCATCCCTCGTGGATGACATCATCATGCCTCCCATCGGTTTTCTGCTAGGCGGTGTCAACTTTACTGACTTGAGTTGCAAACTTGGCGAGAAACTCGCAGAAGATGGCAAGACCATGGAAGCCGTAACGGTAAACTATGGCAACTTTATACAGCAGACTGTCAATTTCTTGATCATCGCCTTCTGTGTATTCTTGCTCGTCAAAGCAGTCATGAAAATCACCAAGAAGAATGAAGAAGAACCTGCACCCGCAAAACCTGAACCAACAGCAGAAGAGAAACTCTTGACGGAGATTCGTGACTTGCTGAAGAACAAATAAGCAAAATTCTTCATTTACACACAAGAAACGAGTAGGTAGGTGAATCATCATCACATACCTACCTCAAGATAACAACGGATGCTTTACGATAAAACATCCGTTGTTTATTTATCCTTTCACCCATTAAGCCAAGGAAAGGTGCGCTGATTGTCAATCGTCTGGTGTGACCTTAAACGGCGACTAATCTTTCAAAGAATAAGTAATGGTGGTCACCACTCTTACTTTTTTGATGTAAGGCGTGTTGGAATCACGGTTTTCAATGGAGAACTGTCCTTGATCAGCACTGGTGATCTTGTTCAGTTTGCTGCGACTGTTTTCGGCAAATTGCTGGGCTGTTTTCTCAGCATTATCAATGGCTTCCTCCATCATCTTGGGTTTCATGGCCGCGAAAGACACATACTCGTATTTCACAGGATTCTCATATCCCCCATCCACGATGGCCACTCCTTCCTTGAGTAAGCTGCCTTGCTTGGCGATAATGCTTCTCACCAACTTCACTTTCTTCGAGGTTACGGTTATCGATGAGGTAATGTTGTAGCGATAACGCGACTCATTGCTGGAATATTGGTTAGCATTCATGTCAATCACCGAGGGTGCGTTGACGCTGATTTCGCTTTCCGAAATACCATTGCTCAGTAAGAAATTTTTGATGATGGCCTGTGTGTTGGCTATGTTCTTATACAGCTGTGGCAGGTCGTTGCCAATTTCTTTTGACAAGATGGGCCATGTCACTTTGTCCGCCTCAACCTCTTTTTCCGACAATCCTTTTACCGTTACCTTGTGGTCTTTGTTCACAAAGTTATCGATACCGCCCTTAATCGCAAATCCTAAAACGACGATACTGAAGGCGATGAGTGCCGCAGATAAAACTTGTCCTTTCATATTTTTATGTTTTTGATGAATCATTCTGTATGACACAAATATAGGATTTTCATTTCAATTGCATGCGCGAAAGGAATAACAAAAGCACGTAATTAGAATAAAATAACCTTTTGTCAAACATTATAACACATCAAATAGTAAGGGATAAGCATCGCACACGAAGGGCTGACAGCTTCTTTCAGACAGCCAAAGTCAAGGTGAACGGAAACCAATAAAAACCAATTAATATATTTTGAAGTATGCACTGTTTGGGCTAACTTTGCAGGCAAAACGCAGAAAGGCTTTGCATCTTTGAATCTAATAGAAAGAATACGCCCGGCTCATTCTGCTTAGTCATCAACTCTTAGTAAGACAAAAACCGTGCATATAGCCATCGCAGGAAACATCGGAAGCGGCAAGACAACCCTCACAAACATGTTGGTTAAACACTATGGGTGGACGCCTAAATTAGAATCGGTAGACGTTAATCCATACCTGGACGACTACTATCGATCCATTGAACGATGGGCTTTCAACCTTGAGGTTTACTTCTTGAAGCAACGTTTTCATGACTTGCTGGATATAGCTCAATCGAAAGAAACCATCGTACAAGACCGTTCGATATACGAAGGGGTATATGTTTTTGCCGCCAACAACAGAGAT
Organism: uncultured Prevotella sp.; assembly: GCA_902488665.1. Classification (GTDB taxonomy): domain Bacteria; phylum Bacteroidota; class Bacteroidia; order Bacteroidales; family Bacteroidaceae; genus Prevotella. The sequence goes on from CABTXD010000013.1 coordinate 46,368, forward strand.
ATGGGTCATTTGTCTGACAGAGATTTCAACACCTACATGGAACTGTTTGAGGCTATGATGATGGCTGTCAAGCTTCCTGACCTCATGATTTACCTTCGTTCGTCTGTTCCCAACCTGGTTGGGCATATCCAAAAGCGCGGAAGAGACTACGAACAGGCCATTCCACTGGAGTATCTCACCAACCTGAACGAACGTTACGAAGATTTTATTCTCAATAAATATCAAGGCAAAAAGCTCATCATTGAGGCGGATGCGCTTGACTTTGAGCACAATCCGAAAGACTTTTCAGAAATCATCGACAAGATAGATGCGCAACTGTTCGGCCTCTTTGGCAATCTGTAATCACAACGCAGCGTCTTTTCAACATATCAACAATCACTCTATTCACACAACAAAAACTCATTCATCATGCACATAGCCATAGCTGGAAACATAGGAAGCGGCAAGACAACCCTCACTACCATGCTTGCCAAACGATATAATTGGACACCACAATTTGAGCCAGTAGACAACAATCCGTATCTGGATGATTTCTATGCCGACATGACACGATGGTCGTTCAATCTGCAAATCTACTTTCTCAACAAGCGATTCAGAGACGTCGTTGCCATCAGCAAGAGCCACGATACCATCATTCAAGACCGCACCATCTTTGAAGATGCCTGCATCTTCGCACCCAACTTGCACAGCATGGGTATGATGAGCGACCGCGACTTTGACAACTATACAGACCTTTTCAATCTCATGATGTCGCTCGTAAAGCTGCCAGATCTCTTGATTTACATTCGTTCGGGGATTCCAAACCTGGTTTCTCACATCCAAAAACGTGGTCGCGAATTTGAGAAATCCATCCGAATAGACTACTTACAGGGACTCAATACGCTCTACGAAAACTGGATTAGCACGTACAAAGGGAACCTCATGATTGTAGATGGAGACCGCCTTCATTTCAAAGAAAACCCACAAGATTTCAAGGAAATTACCGACATGATTGATGACCGACTGTATGGTTTGTTCCCACTTGACGTGAAATAGCACCGGCACGGCCATGCCTTAAAAGAGATAGAACGAGGGAATAAGGTTGCACGGGCACAGCGTTTTCAAACTTATTGCTTCAGTCTTCTATACCAATTTCTTAGAGCTGGGCGCGGAACACCTAATGACACAAGACGGTCAAGGTCTTCTCTTGCCTTTTCAGTTTTACCCAATTGAATGCGCAGTTCGGCTCTGTTCAGCAGATAATCAGTATTTTTCTGATCCCTTTTGATGGCCTCTGAATAATCGTATTCGCCCAACTCAAGCATCCCCTGCTCTACTTCAATTCCCGCACGAGCGGCATAAGCCACCGCACTGTCGGCATGTTGACTCACTAACTGGTTAATCTGATTGAGCGCTTCCGTATGGTGTTTGTCCTTCTGATTGAGCAAAGCCAGACCTAAGAGCGCAGAAAAATGTCCGGGAACTCTTTGCAACAGATGCTCATAATCAAGTCGGGCAAAATTATATCTCCCCAATTTTTGATTGGCGAAAGCCCGATAATACAAGGCAGCGATGTTGTCTTGATTTTTGTTCAACACCCTATCATACTCGTCTTTAGCATACTGCCACTGCTCTAATTGTAAATTCCACGCAGCTTTTTTCAACCGCAAGTCCACACTATCAGGATGATATTCCAAGGCTGCGGTGGCCTTCTTCAAACTATCACGCAACGCTTCACGCTGTTGTGCAAAACCGTTTAAAGGCAAAAGAGACATGAAAAAGAGTACGAAAACAGACAATATGCGCGCTTTTTCCCTGAAAGAAAAAGCCTTTAAAGTCGACCTCAATATGCTAATAAAATCCCTCATATCTGTTTCAATTACATCACTTTATATCAATAGCTCTTTCGCATTCATTGAGAAAAGTGCCCATTCGTCAAAACGGAACAGGCTCTGCTGGAGGCAAATCTCCTAAAGGTGTGGACTCTGGAGGTGGGAAACCTCCATTAAGACGCGACTCCATAAACTCCCCACCTTCTGGAATTGGCATCGAATAACCTTCGTCCAAGTTCTCGAAACGCGTATACTCGCCACGGAAATTCAGCAGTACATCGCCCGTCGCACCTTTACGATGCTTGGCTATGATGATTTGAGCTTTACCCCGTAAGTCCACCCCATTATTGTCTTCATACAACCGATAATACTCCGGTCTGTGCACAAACAGCACCAAGTCGGCATCCTGCTCGATGGCACCCGACTCGCGAAGGTCACTCAACTGCGGTCGTTTTCCCTCCAATCCATCACGATTCTCCACGTTACGGCTTAACTGTGACAGAGCCAGTACGGGAATATCCAGCTCTTTAGCCAGTCCCTTCAGCGAGCGGGAGATGGTAGAAACCTCCTCCTGACGGTTGCCAAACCGCATGCCATTGGCATTCATCAGCTGCAAGTAGTCTATCATGATAATCTTTACGCCTTTCTCTCTGACCAGCCTACGCGCCTTGGTTCTTAGCTCAAAGATACTCAGTCCGGGCGTGTCATCAATATAAATAGGTGTACCCATCAGGTTTCTCACTTTCGTATCAAAACGTTTCCATTCATCAGCAGTCAATTGTCCACTCAGAATCTTGTTGCCCGCAATCTCACAAGTATTGGATATCAAGCGGTTGACCAACTGTACATTGTTCATTTCCAGTGAGAAAAAGGCAATAGGTTCATGATGATCTACAGCGATATTCTTAGCAATAGAGAGTGCAAACGACGTTTTTCCCATGGCCGGACGACCAGCAATAATCACCAAGTCAGACTTCTGCCAGCCACTTGTAATGCCATCCAATTTGGTATATCCAGAAGGTATTCCCGTCAAATCACCTGTGTTAGCGGATGCCTTTTGCAGGATTTCCGTTGCTTGCGCTATCACAGGATCAATTTGCGTATAGTCCTTCTTCATGTTGGTTTGTGACAACGTGAAGAGGTCACTTTCGGCTTCCTGCATCAATTCATCAATGTCCTGCGACTCATCAAACGCCTTGGTTTCGATAACACTGGCATAAGAAATCAACTGACGCGCCAGCGATTTCTGCGAAAGTATTTTGGCATGATACTCGATGTTGGCTGATGATGCAACCTGTGCACTAAGCTCCACCACATAAGCAGCACCTCCTATCTCATCCAACGTTCCCTCTCTTTTCAGCTGATCGGTCACGGTGATGATGTCAACCGGCTTCTCCTCCATCGTCAACGACTGGATGGCATGGAAAATCTTCTGGTGCCTTGGCTCGTAGAATGACTCAGGACGAAGAATCTCTGAAATGATGGAAAAAGCGTCTTTGTCTATCATCAATGCACCCAATACAACTCGCTCAACATCAGTTGCTTGTGGCTGAACATGTGCATAAGAATTGTCTATCGGTGCTGGACGCTTATTTTTGGTAGTGGCCATGTATGAAGTATTTTATTGTTTTACCAACTTGGGAATGCAAATGTATAAAAAATAGTTCAACTATCGCCCATCGGCGTTCATCTTTTTACATTCCACACCACTCTACAGCAATAGTGACAAAGTGGAATAAAATCTTACAATTCGTTTTGCTATCTTATTGATTTAATATATCTTTGTCAGCAAAAACACAAATATTACTTATGGAAAACAAGGAAAAAGAGTCAGTGCAATTACCTGAAAATGCTTTCAGGGAACTGAAAGAAGGAGAAGAGTATCAACCCATCATGCACGCAAACCAAACCTACCCCGAGGTCAATGCGTGGTCAGTGACATGGGGTATCCTCATGGCAATGCTGTTCTCAGCCGCCGCAGCCTATCTGGGTTTGAAGGTAGGACAGGTGTTTGAGGCAGCCATCCCCATTGCCATCATCGCCGTAGGCGTATCAACAGCCGCCAAGCGTAACAAAGCCCTTGGCGAGAATGTGATTATTCAGAGCATCGGAGCCTGCTCGGGTGCGGTGGTGGCTGGAGCCATTTTCACCCTGCCCGCCATTTACATTCTTCAAGCAAAGTATCCCGAAATGAGCGCGTCGTTCATGAAAATCTTCATGAGTTCGGCACTGGGAGGAGTCATTGGCATCCTATTTCTGATTCCTTTCCGCAAATATTTCGTGAGCGACATGCACGGCAAATATCCATTCCCCGAAGCCACTGCCACCACGCAAGTGCTCGTAAGCGGTGCCAAAGGCGGATCGCAAGCCAAGCCATTGCTTATGGCCGGACTGGTTGGTGGGCTTTATGACTTCATCGTAGCCACCTTTGGATGGTGGAACGAATGCTTCACCACCCGCGTTTTCGGCTTGGGTCAGCAGCTGGCCGACCAGGCAAAACTGGTCTTCAAGGTAAACACCGGCGCAGCCGTAATGGGTCTTGGCTACATCATCGGACTGAAATACACCTTTATCATCTGTATGGGTTCGTTCGCCGTTTGGTGGCTCATCGTGCCAGGACTGTCGCTGCTGTTTGGCGACACCATCTTAAACATCGGTGGCACCAACCTCACCATGACGGTGGGCGAGATGTCTCCCGAGCTGATTTTCACCACATACGGCAAGAGCATCGGTATCGGTGGCATTGCTATGGCGGGCATCATTGGCATCATCAAGAGCTGGGGCATCATCAAAAGTGCCGTTGGACTGGCCGCTCAAGAGATGAAAGGAAAAGGTGAGGTGACGAAAGAAGAGATACGCACACGCAGGGACATCTCGTTCCGCGTCATTGCCATCGGCTCCATTGCCGCCATTCTCATCACCTTTGCATTCTTCCTTTTGGGCGTTATGCACAACTTTACGCATGCGCTGATTGCCATTCTTTTAGTGGCCATTATTGCCTTTTTGTTTACCACCGTGGCAGCCAACGCCATTGCCATCGTAGGCAGTAACCCGGTATCGGGAATGACCTTGATGACACTTATCTTGGCTAGCGTGGTGATGGCAGCTGTGGGACTCAACGGTCCCGAGGGCATGGTAGCCGCCTTAATCATGGGAGGCGTGGTGTGTACCGCTCTCTCCATGGCCGGTGCGTTTGTCACTGACCTGAAGATTGGCTATTGGTTGGGAACGACGCCAGCCAAACAAGAAACTTGGAAGTTCTTGGGAACCCTGGTCAGTGCGGCAACTGTGGGCGGCGTGATGATGCTGCTTAATCAGACCTACGGCTTCGATCCAGCACAACAAGGGCATCTGGTGGCACCGCAAGCCAATGCCATGGCAGCCGTCATTGAGCCCTTGATGAATGGTGCGGGCGCACCTTGGATCTTATACGGCATCGGTGCTTTGCTGGCCATCATCCTCACTTTGCTCAAGATTCCAGCACTGGCATTCGCATTGGGTATGTTCATTCCGCTGGAACTAAACACGCCCCTGCTCATCGGTGGCGCCATCCACTGGTTTGTCACCACGCGCAGCAAGAACAATGAGGTGAACAAACAACGCGGAGAGAAGGGTACGCTGCTGGCCAGCGGCTTCATCGCCGGCGGTGCGTTGATGGGCGTTTTGAGTGCGTTGCTACGCTTTACGGGCTTCAACCCCATCAATCCTGACTGGCTTGCCAACCCCTTGTCCGAATTGCTGTCACTGGCCGCTTACCTGTTGTTGATTAGCTATTTCATCGTGGCTACGCGCGACAAGAGTAAGGCATAAACATTGAATGGCAGTCTGGTGCAGGTTTTCAAGCCCAGACTGCCATCTCACATTCACGTTGAACCGCATCGTTTCAGGTAGGTTTATCTTTGTGAATTTTCTTGACAACACATCTTCTCATGCTTGGCTTATTTGCAAACGAACACAAAGTTGCTTGCAAATACGCCAAGCATGAACGTTTTTCGTAGTACTTTGACACACAGTACATTACGAATCTTTCAGCCGCTTGCGCACCAAAATTCAACCATTTTTCAGTCAAAAAGCATGTCTTCATGCCCCCAATTTGCAGGCAATTGACTGGCAATAGCATGCATATAACCCGGTAAAAGGATGCTTCTTGTCTGGTAAGACCATTGCTTTTACCATAAAACGCGATTTTTCTTTCCACATCATCCCCTATTTGCATCCTCCTTGCCTATCGATTTTTTCTATATTGAAACTTTTCAAGAGCCGATTTAAGGGCTATTTTTGAGATAAAAAATTGACATTTTTGTACGAGAAATCCGTAGAGGCGGCTTACATTCTTACGAAATTCAAACATTTGCTGAATCATGAAAAATAGTGCGTAGTGATGTCCTGCCTTCATCGCTGCGTCACCAGGTTCGATTCAAACGCATATGCCCTCTGGGCATTGGACTATGTAAATATTGGTCAAGATAGCTATGGGCTGAAAGGTCAAAAGCCTATAGTCCAAGGGCATTATACAGCAACCACTTTGACGAGCAATGGCGGGGCGTAGCCCCAAAAGCTTATAGCCCAAGGCAACGCCTTGGGTAAAAGTGTGAGAAAGTGTACGCCCTACAGGGGCAAAAGCAAGGACAATGTGCTGACAGTAAATTGCTTTTGTCCTTACAGGACGCAGCTACTTCATTGCCTTCAACCGCAGGGCGTTGCCCTGGGCTATAAGCTTTTGGGCTTTCAGCCCGTCATTGCCGTGTGCGAACTCTTCATTCCAAACTTGTGATGATTGACAAATCCGTATATCACCACGCAGAATAAGAGTATTTGCAAGAGTAAATTTTCGAAAGTTTTGTCTATCTTTGCAAGTGAACTTTTTGAGGGTATCGCTGCAAAATTCTACCATTATGGACAATCATATACAAGACACCACAGGTTTCAGCTCGCTATATTCGGACATTTGTTCGATTATAGAGGACGCCCGCGCGCAGGCATACCGTGCTGTCAATGTTTCGCTCACACTCCGCAATTGGATGCTTGGTGAACGCATTGCACGTGAGAAACTTGATGGAGAAGAGAGAGCCGAATATGGAAAACAGGTAATAGCTACACTTGCTAAAGAACTAACTCATGCGTATGGCAAGGGGTTTGAACGTATTTCTTTGTATAATTATTACGCGAGTTCGGGATAAGAAAATCTTTAGAAAAGTTCCAATTGCCTTGATTTCTCTATGTGTACCGGCAGGGCTTCCGGCTTATTGTCAAAGAAACAACAGGCTGTAAGAGCAGAACACAAGTTCATGATGAAATTATAC
>CABTXD010000014.1:0-51089 GCA_902488665.1 uncultured Prevotella sp.
TAATTCAGCGAACACTAATTACAATTTACTTAGCGTGTTATACAGTTGTTCTCCAAGGCCAATAGTATATCCTTGGGATAAAAATACCACGAGGTTAAAGGTGTCGGCAATGATGAAGATGGGCAACTGGCGAGCATCTTGCAGTTTCATTTGTGCCACGATTTGCTTCTTGATAGCACCATCTTTGTCTACACCATAAATAGTCTTGTTGGGTAGCTCTCCGAAGTCACTTGACTTGAACTTCTTGGCTTCCGCTTCTGACTCGAACAAAAGTACAAAAGGTCTGCCCAAACGGTCAAATTCGTCTTTCAGCTTGGCAATGTCGCGCAGGGTGTGGTTGGTGGGTTCTTGTCCCACATCGATAAGGCCCAACACAAAATATCCTCTCCCTGTTTGCGACAGGATGCTAACCTCTTGGGCATCTTTCACAAACTTCGACTCGCTGTCAAAGTTGCCAATCACGCTGATCTCAGTTTTGGAGGTGCGAAGTGTCAAGTCGAGCGTTGTCGTTTGTCCTTCTTTGATATTGAATATCTGATGGCTCTCTTTCACATTTCCGCTGGCCATGCGAGTGCCGGTGACCAGAAAATAGGTTCCTGCATCCAGGCTCGTTCCATCCTTGAAGGTATTCTTCCAGCTTGTTCCGCCGCCCATGTCAACCTGACCTTCATCAAAGTTTAGCAAAACTGGAATGCCATTTTCTATTTTACTGATGCTGAAATGGTTATAATACTTAGGGTCATCCAGATATTTGGATGGCAAATAGCTTAAAACCAGCTTTCCTTTTGGAGCTGTTTTCTGTTTTTCTGTTTCAAAATTAACATCCATCCATTGGTCATTTAGGCGATATTGAACTTTAGAAGTAACCACGTCCTTGCGTGCTTCGATACCAATACTGCGGGCCAAGTCGACAAAGAAAATATCTCTTGAGCGAGCATCTGTAAACCTTGATTTCCACACGCCGATGGGCGTTTGTGCAATTCTTAAGGCCTCGTTATCTGGGTTGATGCGTATGTTTTTTTGAATCCATTCAACAAGCAATGCCGGATTTTGCTGAAACTTTTTGGTTGTTGCAGGGTCAAAGGCGTTTTGTAATTGTTGTTTGAAGGGTAGGATGATCATTTCGTTCTCAACTCTCGGACTCAATTGGTTGCTCTTCGCCAAGAGATGATCTTCGAGAATGTCCATGGAGATATCACGCAAATCTTTGTCACTCAATGTCTTCAAGAGCGATAGCGCTCTTTCTTCTTTCTCTGGGTACTTGTCATAAAAGTTCTTGATGACCCGCCAGTTGCCTCGCGCTTTCACTAACAATTGTGACAACTCACTCTCATCTACAGCCTGATAGAATTTTGATTCGTAAGCTTTTCTGATGCTGTCTTCTTGCGCAAATCTAAGTTTATTCTTTGCATTCATTTCCTCTGTCACTTGTGGTATTCGTGCTTTCTCTGGCGGAGGAACAATGTCAAGAGAGTCCAACGGGTGCATTTTTGTAGCCAGATCTGTCTTCTGCGATCGGTTGAGACGAATGGTTACTTGTTGATCTTTGCCGAACGAGGCCTTGGAAAATCCGTAATATCCATCTTTTGATGCCCAAACCAGCAGATCGCCTTTGCCGGCTGTGAGGAACGTCTTGCCCTGTTGATCCGTAAATTTCCTTACCGCGGTATAAAATTCAGCATAGTTGTATATCTTGAAATCTACCTGTGCGTGATTGACGGGTTTACCATTTTGGTCCACAACGGTAAAGTCTACCCGTGCGGTTTCGGCATAATGGTCAATCAAATTGATTTCCGTAAAATTGGAAGTGCGTAGAACAATCTCTTCAGGTCCGTCATAATGCCCGAAAACCCGTGTGTGCATGAGCATGGCTCTCGATGCTGGCGCGTTGAACCAGCCAAGGTTCAGTACCGGTTCGGGTTCGCAGGCACCCAGGAAATACCACTTGCCGTCTGCCCAAGCCTCTACCCATGCATGATTGTCGTCAGTGTGGGCCCAGCGTGGGGTGTATACTTGTCGGGCCGGAATGCCCACAGCCCTGAGCGCAGCAACGGTAAAAGTACTCTCTTCTCCGCAACGTCCCTGTGCGTTCTTCATGCAGGCTAACGGAGACAACGTACGAGCATCGGATGGGGTATAGGTGACATGTTCGTGGCACCAATGGTTCACTTCCAGGATTGCTTCTTGCATGCTCATGCCTTGAATGCGGTCTTTCAGCATGTCATAAAAAACCTTTCTGGCAGCGTCAAGGTTTTCGTTGTTGACACGTAGCGGCATGACAAAATGGCGAAACAGCAGCTGTGGTACCTTTGTTCCCCAGGGCATGGCTTGTTGTGTGGTGAAGGTGCTTCGGATATTCTCTAAGTAGAAACGAGTAGGGTAGTCAGTGATGTCGGCTACAGGCATGTAAGCATATAGAAAATGCAAGGCATCCAGTTCGTTATCTGTCAGATTTAAGCCTTTGATATCAAAGAATTTAGGTCCTATTTGTTTCATTCTTTCATTAAAAGTTTGAAGGACCTCTTGGCGTTGTTGGTTGTCTTCGAAAATTAAAGATGCTTGGCAGAGTTGGAAGCACAATAGCATCAATAGGATTAGGCTTGCTTTTTTCATAGGTTGAATGGATTATCTTGTTGAATGAAGAAGTGCTTGTATCGTGCTTCTCACACGCCTTTCTGTTGTTACCACCGTGGTCATTTCATCTTGACCCGCTAATCCCATGTAAACGGATGGGTTATGGTATTTCATCTGGCTGTAAACACTTTCTCTGGCAGAAAAATGGAATTCTTTGACAAGGGTGCACTGGGCGATGTGTGCGATGTTTGTTTCGTTGATACCGCAACCAGCAAGAATGTTGATTCTTCCTTGTGCCCTGTCTTGCAATTGCTTTAACATTTCGATACCTTCTTCCGCAGTAGGCTGTTGTCCGGATGTAAGTATGCGGTCGAACCCAAGGTCTATCAGCTGTTCAAGAGCCTCGAAAGGATTCTTACATCGATCAAAGGCTCGGTGGAAAGTCGTAGACATTCCTTTGGCATGCGACAAAAGTAGTCGGTTGGTCGTGATGTCAATGCCACCATCTTTGGTCAGGCAACCGAACACAACGCCATCTACTCCCAGTTGTTTACAGATGTCAATGTCTGCCAACATACATTTGATGTCAAGCTGTGAGTATAGGAAATCGCCTCCACGTGGTCTGATGATTACATGCAGGCGCGTTTTGTCAAGGTGTTCTCTGGCCATCTTGATGTCACCATAAGAAGGCGTTGTGCCACCTTCTGGAATGCCGGCGCACAGTTCAACACGGTTTGCACCACCAGCCTGAGCAGCCAAGCAGCTCTCAACACTGTTTGCGCATATCTCGAATTGATAATCGTTTTCGCTCATCAGGATGTAAATAGAAATAAAAAACATCAAGAGAACCAAGGAGGCTCTCCTGATGTACACGTTATTGAATAGGTATCTTTGCTATTCTGCGAGCATGTCGTCCACCTTCGAAATCGGTAGAAAAGAACTCGTCAAGAATCTTTCTTGTCGTCTCCTTGTCAACAAATCTTCCCGGCAGAACCAACACGTTGGCGTCGTTATGGAGGCGAGTCAAGTGAGCAATCTCGGGTGACCAAGCCAGTCCGGCACGTATTCCTTGATGCTTGTTGAGCGTCATGCTCATTCCTTCTCCCGATCCACACACCCCGATACCGGGATAGACATCACCCCGCTCAATGCCATTGGCTAAGGCATGGGCGTGATCGGGGTAATCACAAGAGGATGTGCTGTTGGTGCCATAGTCTTTGTACGAAATACCTTTCTCTTCAAGGTATTGTTTGATAAACTCTTTTATTTCATAGCCAGCATGATCACATGCGAGGCCAACTGTCTTAATTTCCATGACAAAATTATTCCGATAGATATTCTTTTACCTGTTTGTACACATTCTCAGCAGTGAAGCCTAATTTCTCGTCCAACACCTTATAAGGTGCAGAATAGCCGAAACTCTCAAGTCCAAAGACTTTTCCATTGGCTCCAACCAGGCCTTGCAAGGTGACCGGTAATCCTGCTGTGAGGCCGAAAATCTTTGCATCTTTCGGAAGAATGGACTCTTGATATTCTTTGCTTTGACGACGGAACAACCCTTCTGACGGCACACTGACAATGCGCGTCTTGATGTTGTCGTTTCTCAATAATTTTGCACCGGCAACCAAAGTTGACACTTCTGAGCCGCTGGCCAACAAGATAACATCATATTGTTCGTCGCTGCCAGCAACGATGTATGCGCCTTTACGTGCTTCTTGGTAGTTGTTACCTTCAGGCAAACTCTCAATGGCTTGTCGCGAAAGGATAAGTGCCGTCGGTGTATCCATGTTTTCCATGGCCATTTGCCAACACACTGTTGTTTCTTCAACATCGGCAGGACGGAACACTCTGACGGAATCTTTTCCATGATGGTTCTTTAACTTTTCCATCAATCTGATTTGTGCTTCCTGCTCCACAGGCTCATGGGTAGGACCATCTTCACCAACACGGAATGCGTCGTGTGACCAAATAAACTTGATGGGAACTTCCATCAATGCGGCCAAACGAACGGCCGGCTTCTGATAATCGGAGAAGACGAAGAAGGTTCCACAGGCAGGAATGACGCCACCGTGCAGGTACATGCCAATGCACATACAGGTCATGGTAAGCTCACTGACGCCAGCTTGGAAGAAAGCACCAGTGAAATCGCCTTTCACCATGCTCTGCGTTTTTTTCAAGAAACCATCTGTTTTGTCCGAATTGGATAGGTCGGCTGACGAACAAACCATGTTAGGAACCTGTTCGGCCAGGACACTAAGGCATACTGATGAAGCAGCACGAGTAGCCTGTCCTGGCTTCTGTTCAACCTTGCTCCAATCAATTTGAGGAGCATTACCAGAGAACCAGTCTTGCATTTGTGCCGACAACTCTGGATTTTTCTCAGCCCATGCCTTTTCTTCAGCGTGTCGTTTGGCAACAATCTCTCTCAGTTCGTCCTGGCGTTTGTCGTATAATGCTTGGACTTCTTGGAAGATTTCGAAAGGATTATCGAGGTTTCCGCCCAGATTCAGCACTGTTTTAGTGTAAGCATCACCGCCAAGTGGGGCACCGTGTGTTTTCACATTTCGCTCGTAGCTGCTGCCATCTGCTTTCAAAGCCCCCTTACCCATGGTTGTTTTGCCTATGATGAGCGTGGGTCGGTGTTGTTCCGTCAGGGCTGCGTCTAATGCCTGACGAATCTCTGTAACATCATTACCGTTGATGGTCAATACGTTCCATCCCCATGATTGATATTTCATTGCTGTGTCTTCTTGTGTTACAGCATCGCAATCAGTCGAGAGCTGAATGTCGTTAGAATCGTAGAACATGATGAGATTGTTCAGCCCCAACGCACCTGCCAACCTGCCTGTTCCTTGGGAAATCTCTTCTTGAATGCCACCATCCGATATATATGCATATATCTTATGTTGCATCATGGTTTTTCCAAGCTTAGCTTCCAGAAACTTTTCTGCCACAGCTGCACCGGCAGCGAAGGTATGTCCTTGCCCCAAAGGACCAGAAGTATTTTCTATTCCACGTGTGACGTCCCGTTCGGGGTGGCCCGTAGTAGGCGAGTCCCACTGTCTGAAATTCTTCAATTCATCAATTGTATATTTACCTTGCAAGGCAAGTGTGGCGTAAAGCATGGGCGACATGTGACCCGGGTCAAGATAAAAACGGTCTCTTCCAGCCCAAGTTGCATCGTCTGGATCGTACACCAAGTATTCAGAAAAAAGCACGTTAATAAAATCAGCACCGCCCATAGCACCTCCTGGGTGGCCAGAGTTTGCCTTTTCTACCATGGAGACAGCAAGAATTCTGATGTTGTCTGCCGCACGGTTCATAGTTTTTAAGTCATTCATCATGTTATAGTTATAATATTAGTTTTTTCGATGTAAGTATAATTTAAGGTATACAGATAAAATGTATACACTTGCAAAGATAGCATATTGATTTGAGAATAGCGATTGATTGTCAACGTTTTTACATCATTTTTTGTCGTTTGTGATTTATTATCACTATATTTGCATAAGAAAACAATATTTGGTTATATATGGAAAAAACACACAACCATTTGGTAATTATGGCAGGTGGAGTAGGGAGCCGCTTTTGGCCCATGAGTACAAGTGATAAACCCAAGCAGTTTATTGATGTATTAGGAGTTGGCAAATCCCTTTTGCAACTCACTTTGGACAGATTCAGTGGACTTTGTTCTCCCGATCACGTTTGGATTTTGACCAATAAGAAATATTTTCATCTTGTGCGTCAACAGCTTCCTGATGTCCCCGTTGAAAACATCCTTCAGGAGCCCATGCGCCGTAATACGGCACCCTGTATAGCATACGTCAGTTGGCGTATCAAGTCGTGTGACCCGCAAGCTAACATCGTAGTGACGCCCAGTGACCATGTTGTCACTAATGGAGTTGAATTCCAAAGAGTAGTCAAATCTTGTTTAACTTTTGCCAACGAAACAGATGCAATCATCACCTTGGGAATGAAACCCAACAGACCTGAAACAGGGTATGGTTACATCCAAGCAGATTTAACCTCCAGTTCGTTGCGTAACAAAGAACTTTTCAGGGTAGATAGATTTAGGGAAAAACCAGATTTACAGACCGCACAAGAATATATCGAGCAGAGCAATTTTTTCTGGAATGCCGGCATCTTTATTTGGAACGTTAAAACAATCGTCAATGCCTTCAGGGTATATGTGCCAGCAATGGCTAAGATTTTTGAGAGCATGATGGATATCTATGGTACCAAAGAAGAACAACAGGTCATCGACGAACGATATGGTGCGTGTGAAAACATCTCTGTAGACTATGCGATTTTAGAGAAATCTGAAGAAATCTTTGTGTGTCCAGCAGAGTTTGGATGGAGTGATCTGGGTACCTGGAGTTCGCTACTTCAGCAAACTAAGCGCGATCTGTACGGCAATGGCATCATCGGAGAGAATATTTCTTTGTATGACACTCATAATTGCATCGTACATGCGACACAGGCCAAACAAGTTGTCATCCAAGGACTTGATGATTGTATTGTCGCCGAAAAAGATGGTGTCTTATTGATTTGTAAGCTGGCAGAAGAGCAACGCATCAAACAATTTTCTGGCGAAAACTGAATGAATTGAGGAGTCATGCTGTTGCATGTCATGATTCCTCCATTCACTTTGATGAGCACCTATTATATATAGTGGTGGATTTATCAGTAATTTTTGAAGGAAAAATTGTGCAAAAGGCTCTTCACTAACAGTTTTCTTCCAAACCTCGTTAGACCGTAGCCTTTGTTGGTTGCAGTGTTGTTGTATTGCTCCACGGCTGCCTCCAACCGCGCAACAATCATCATTTTGGCGCCATTTTCCCAGGTACGAAATTCCGTTTTTTCCATATATTGCTGACTAAATGCAATAAGTTGGTCCATGTTGAAGCTATCTGACTTGATTCCAGCCCCTTCCAACGTGGCCTCATGCGCATTGCACTCTTGTTCGACATGGACAGGTACCATCATCGCGGGCTTACCCGTATACATGGCTTCGCATACCGACTCAAAACCACCAGTTGTTGCATAAGCCTTACAATTGGCCAGATAATATAAAAATTTCTGATCGTCAATGCGATGAAAAGTCAGTGTGTCGTCAATCTGTGTGGTTTCTTCCGCATCCTTTTTGTCCCAGAAAAAGTGCAGCGAGATATCTCGATGATTGGCATGCCACTGCATCACCGAGTCACTGAACCCAGCATTGATGATATAGCCCGTCATGTAATCACCCTTACCTCTTTGTATCTTTAGTGCCTCATCACGTAATAATGGTGGTACAACAGATAGGTTTTCTTCATCGTAATCGCCAGTTTTCCTAAACGACAAGCCTAACTTACGCGTGGCGCCCAGGCATGTTGCTCGCGTGAACGCCAACATGAGGCGTTGGCTCGCTTTATGTTTTTTCGGGAAAGGGTAGGATGGATGCAAAAACATGTACTGATGACCGATGCACACTTCTGGTACGCCGGGCCGAAAAAGAAAATAGGTTAATCCTGTGAGGACTTCATAAAAATTGACGACCAGGTCGGCACCACTCGCTTGGATATGCTCATGAAGATATCGAATGCTCGACAGGTATTTAGGCGATTTAAAAATGTTGTAGATGATAGATCGAGTAAGTCCTACCTTCTGGTTTGCTTTTGACGGTAGAAAGTTAGGGCTGAGGAAGCCAAAGACAGGGGCTTGTGTTCGATGAAGAAAAAAGGAGGGTACTTCCCTAGACCGACTTCTACCGACAAGTATCTCGGTTACTTCGTGGCCACAATCACGAAGTGCTTTCTCTAAAGTCAAGGCTTGTGTCAGATGTCCTCTGCCTTCACCTTGTACAATGAATATGACTTTCATTTTTTTTCTGTGTTATCTTATTTTGCTTACAAAAATAAAGGAGTGTTGTTACAAAACCGTGTAAAAAAGATAACATTTCATAGAAAAAAGAAAGATTTTAATTCTACTGTGATTATTAATTGATACTTAAATATGGTGTACGTCCTACATCGTTATATTCTTAACGCGCTTCTCAAATTCACTGCGGTCGCAAAGGGCTTTTTTCTTAATGCGGGCACGATAATTATAGATAGAATTAGGTGAATAATTGAGGAATTCGGCAATGCGGGAACTCTCCTCAATGCCCAGTCGTATGAGCGCAAAGATGCGCAGGTCGGTAGTCAGCTGTCCGCCGTGGGGAATGTGGATACGATGTTCGGGTTGGAGCAACGCGTTGAAATCATTGACAAAATTGGGAAAAAGATGAAGAAAGACGGTATCAAAATTGTAGAATAACTCGTTCAGCTCATTGGATTTCAGCTCGTCGGTCTCCGTCATTTTCAACAAGTCGTTATATTGTCTGGCCTTGAGCTTTCTATTGACTTTGATGCGGTAGTTATCGAGTTTATCGATATATTCGGAACACGTGGAAAGGAATTTACCGATGTACTCGTCTTTCATCTTGTTGGCATCGGAAAGCTGATGATTGGTAGATGAAAGGAGCGTATTAGCATTGGAAAGTTGCTCGTTGAGGATTTCCAATCTACTGTTGATGCTTTTCAATTCGTTTCTGGCGTTGGCAAGCTGTGCCCGTTTATGTTGAACATAAAAGATGATACCGAGCAAGATAATGGAAAGAAGACTGACAACAACGATGAGTAACATGAGATGGTGGTTGGCACTTTGCAGACTGTCGCGGTAGTTGTTGTTGATGAGTGTAAGGATTGGCGAAACGAGCCAGCCACGCATGTGCGTGCTGAAATGGGAAACGCAAGTCCACGAGAAATCCATATATTGATAGGCTCTGTCGTTATCGCCATCCTCACTGAGCAGATTGGCGAGATTCCACAGAGAACTCTGGTCCATGACAGCACTGTTAATGTCGCACAGGGCCGATATGGCCAACCAACGTTTCTGCTCATCACGGTTTTTCATCTTGCGGTAGATCTCCGCGCGGAAGAAAGCCATGATAGCATAGTCGTGGGTACCGTAGCTGACCTGTTTTTCCCATAGGGTAGATGTTTTCAGTGCCTCTTGATATCGCTCGCTGTTGTTGAGTCTTTCTGTCTTTCTCCATAAGTATGGAATAGAATTGTGGGGCGCGATGGCATTGAGAGAATCACTGTATCGGTCTGCTATATGATAATACTGTTGCGCTATCTGTGAATCTTTCGAAAAGAAAGCTAAATCGCCATAGAAATGACTGCCTACGAAATAATAGTTTATGCGATCTTCCATGCTAAGCCTTTCAAGAGGAATCTGCTGAAAATGGAATATGGCCTCGTTGTAAAATCCAGAGAGTCCATACTGATTGGCCAACAGCAGCCGACGATTGTTAAGAAGGTCGTTGCGCTTCAATGCTTTGGCTAGTTCCAGTCCGCGACCAAGCCATACGAGTGCAGAGTCGTTGCTGTAGGAGTAATATTCACGATACAATCCGTCCGCCAACTCATAGCGTGCTTGAAGATTGCTCATGCCATCATACTGCCGGCGTAAAACAGAAAGGCGATGTTCTTTGGCCTTGATATGTTGTTGAGAATTTTTGATGGAGCGGTCTAAAAGTGAATAGAGCTCGTTAAGAGAAAGCTGTGTCTCGGAAACATTGGAGTGCGCCATAGACGATTCCTGGGACAAAGCGAAGATAAAAAATAAGAGTAAAAGTCTTATTCTCATGACGGTTAAATATAATTAATAGGCACACAAATATACCATATTTTTCAGTTTCAACAAACATTTTACACTGTTTTATGATACTTTTAAACTGTAAAGAACAAAATCATTTCTATATTAAAACAACCGAACATTCAACACAAAATCATGTATATCAACAATATATAATTTTCCACCATACAGAATTATCCACATTGATACCTTTGTATGTAAACAAAGCTTGATTCTATTAATTAAATTTGCAAAACAAAACTTAAACATCTGTCAATAACTAAAAACATTTAGAATGAGAAACAATCAGAAATTGTGGCCAAAAGCCATCATGCTCTCTGTGGCGTTCCTGTGTTTTACCATGACAGCCGTCGCACAAATGATAAAAGTGAGCGGTGTAGTCCTGGATACCCATCAAGAACCCGTTATAGGAGCTACCGTGAAGGTAATAGGAACCGGCAGCGGGACCGTAACCGATATTGACGGTAAATTTAGTCTTGAGGCTAACCGCTCTGCGCGTGTGAGCATTTCTTATGTAGGCTTCAAAACTTTGGAACAACGTGTACAACCCGAGATGCATGTTGTTATGGAGGAAGAGGCCAACATCCTATCGGAGGTCGTGGCCATAGGTTACGGTTCGGTGAAACGAAAGGATGTGACCACAGCCGTATCGAGTGTGAACACCGAAGACTTGGAAACACGCCCTATTGTGAGTGCCGTGCAGGGTATGCAGGGAAAAGCAGCCGGACTGCAAATTAGTCAGGCCAACGGCCAACCCGGTTCTGCGCCGACGATACGTGTGCGGGGTACCACTTCGCTCAACGGAAGCAATAACCCGCTGTATGTGGTAGATGGTGTGCCTGTAGACAACATTGACTATCTATCGGCCAACGACATTGACAACATCCAAATCCTCAAGGATGCTTCGTCGGCAGCCATCTACGGATCGAGAGCTGCCAACGGTGTGGTTATCATCGGAACCAAACAAGGAAAATCTGGTGTAGCTAAGGTAAGCCTTAGTGCACATTATGCCTTCAATACCGTTCGTGACAACCAAGATCCACTCAACGCAGAAGAATACAAGGATCTCATTAATGATATGAACGAGAAGGGCGTTTTGAGTCTGAAACTCCCCGCAGAACTTAGAGACCGAACCGACTGGAAGAAGGAAGTGTACCGAACAGGCAACGTGCAGAACTACCAACTGGCCATTACCAACGGAAACGATAAGCTACGCTATTACCTTTCAGGAGGATATACGGGAGAGAACGGTGTGATTGTGAGCTCCAGCTACAAACGCTACAATATGCGGGGATCGCTGGAGAACGAAATCAGTAAATGGCTCACGCTTAACGGCAGTGTGGCTTATTCTGATTATACTTTTAAAGGAACAGGCATTATCTCGGGAACGAGTAGCGACCGAGGTGGTGTGGTTCCCGCCATTCTAAGCACGCCTACGTATGCTCCGATATGGGATCCAGCTCGCCCAGGGCAGTATTACACCGACTTTTATGGTGTAAATGTGGACGGGCCACTGGAGAATATTGCACGTACCAAAGACAACAAGAGCCAATACAACAAACTATTGGCGACTGGAAAGTTTATCGTTACCTTCATTCCAGAACTTACATTGACGAGCACGATTTCGTTTGACCGGTCATCGTCAATCGTTACCAATTTTCTTGACCCAAAACTTACACGAGAGGGTCGCAACCAGAACGGTACGGGCTATGACGGTCGTTCGACAGGAACGGTGTGGACCATTGATAACGTGCTGAATTGGAAAAAGAATTTTGACAAACACGGACTGGACGCCATGGTCGGATCTTCATGGACGCAGAGCGACTGGAGTCAGAACTATGTTAATGGATCTGACTATGCTGACGACCTCTTTCGCACACTCAACGCCGCCAATAAGATCAGTTGGAATGGTACCGGCTCATCTGCTTCCGACTGGAAGATTTTCTCATTCTTCGGTCGTTTGCAATACAACTGGAACAGCACTTATATGCTGACCGCCAACCTACGTGCCGATGGCAGCTCAAGACTTGCTCCTGGACACCGATGGGGTATCTTCCCCTCTTTCTCTGGTGCCTGGCGTATCTCCAACGAGAACTTCATGAAAGACATAGAATGGATTGACGACATGAAGATTCGAGGCGGTTGGGGACAAACTGGTAACCAAAGCGGACTGGGAGACTACGGCTATCTGGCTCTCTATAACTTCGGACGCATACAATGGTGGGAAACGGGCAACGAACACGCTGTTCCAACCCGTACACAAGGTTCACTGAGCAATCCAGAACTTACCTGGGAGACTACCTCTCAAATGGATATTGGGTTTGACTTGACCATGCTGCGCAACCGATTGACTTTCTATTTCGACTGGTACTACAAGAAGACCAGTGATATGCTGATGCACATTACGTTGCCGGCTGGAAGTGCTGCTGCCAGAAACCTGACCTATAACGGAGGAGAAATTGAAAACAAGGGAATGGAATTCTCCATAGACTCCAAAACCTGACGGGTAACTTCAAATGGAATACCAATTTCAACATTTCATTTAACCGTAACAAGCTGACCCGTCTCGAGCTGGTGCCGGTGTACTGGGGTGCAGTCACCAACGACAATGTGGGACAAAGCGTGGTGCGAAACGCTGTGGGCCATCCGTTGGGAGCCTTTTGGGGTTACGTGGCCGATGGAGTGGATAAAGAAACGGGCGACATGATTTATCGTGACGTAAATGAAGACGGTGTTGTTTCGGCCAGTGACCGTACCTATATCGGCGACCCTAATCCAGACTTTACTTATGGTCTGACCAACACTTTTTCATGGAAGGGTCTCAATCTGAGCATCCTCGTGCAAGGTAGCGTAGGCAACGACATCTATAATGTGTCGCGTATGGAAAGTGAAGGTATGTTTAACGGAAGAAACCAAAGTAAAGGAGTTCTGAACCGTTGGAGAGTACCAGGTCAAATCAAGTCTGTCCCAAGAGTAGGCTTTAATCAGCAAAACTCCACCTATTATCTTGAAGACGGCAGTTATCTGCGAGTTAAGGATATATCCTTATCCTACGATGTTCCTAAGAGCGCTATCGACAAACTTCACCTTACCCGCCTCATGCCATACATATCATTTTCCAATCTCCTGACATGGACCAATTATAGCGGTCGCGACCCAGAGGTAAACCAGTATGGAAACAGTGGTGGTGTGCAAGGAATCGACTGGGGAACTTACCCCCTGAATCGCTCGTTTGTCATGGGACTTAAAGTAGAATTCTAATCATTAACACCACTATCATCATGACAACAAAACAATATATCAAAACAATACTAATGGGATGTGCGCTATCAGCCACAACAGCCTGTTCATTGAACACAGAGCCTATATCCCAAGCCTCGGAACTAACCGAAGGCTCACAAACCGACACAACTACAGCCGTGCTGAAGAACAGGGAAGCTGCCCAGAGTCAGCGAACCGCTTTATACAAACTCTTTAAAAACCGGCAGGAACACATGCATCTAGACTATTTGCTGCTTGGAGAAGCCCATGCCGACAATGCCTACGGAGGAACAACCGGGCAGGAAACCATTCCCACGGAAACCAATGCCCTGGATGCCGCTACGGGAACGATGAGCCGCGACTGGAGTCGGTATTTGGAAGACATTGCCAAAGCCAACGTGCTCATCAATGGGGTAGAACAGCTTCACAAGAAAGGAGAAGTTAGCGATGCAGAGTATCGTCAATGGCGTGCGGAAGGACGAATATTCCGTGCCTTGATGATGTTCCGCATGGTGCGGATGTGGGGCTCACTGCCTGTCATCACGAAAGTGGCGCAGACCATTACCTCCGACAATATAAAAGAGGTTTATCCCACTTACTTTCCACCACGTTCTACAACAGAGGAATGTTATCAGCAGATTATCGAAGACTTGGAATATGCAGAGCTAAACGCCCCCGACATTTCGTCAACCGACCGCACACTGATGTCGAAGACCGTAGCACAGGCATTCCTATGCAAGGTGTACGCCGAGAAGGCCGTGCGTGATTATGACAAGGTGGTTGCTTACGCTGAAAAGGTGAGAAACACGCCTGGCGTGGCTTTGGAAAAAGATTTTGCCACCCTATGGGGATGGAACGCTAAAACCAAGGACTGCATGAAGCGCAACACCACTGAGGGAATACTCGAAATACAGTGGTTCCCCGGAGCCGGAAACTGGGAATCATGGATGTACGGCCGATGTCTGGAAGATTATGACAATAGCTTCACTTGGGCCAAATGGGTAACCCCATCACGCGACCTTATCAGAGCCTTTGAAGCCGAGAACGACACGCTGAGAAAGAATCAGACCATCGTTTATTATGACTGCACGTGGAGCAACTACTATCCGTTTTCACACTATGCCTTCATGTATAAACTGCGTTCGGGGTATAACAACGTATATGTTGTTCGTTTGGCCGACATCATCCTTCTTGAGGCAGAAGCTTATGCAAACAAGGGCAATTTGGCTGAAGCAGCCAAACTTGTAAACATCATCCGACAAAGGGCCAAGCTTCCCGATTTGGATGCCAAATACACGTCTTCAAAGGAAAAAATGCAGGAAGCCGTTTTGCAGGAGCGTCGGTTGGAGCTTGCTATGGAAGGTGAGCGATGGTACGACCTATGTCGCAACGACAAAGTAGAAAGTGTCATGAACAGTCTCAACAGCAGAGATGAAGGACGCCTACCACAGGCAAGACCATTTGACGAGAACTCTTATTTGCTCCCAATACCTCAGTCGGCTATTGACGAGAACGATAACTTACGTCAGAATCCCGGCTATTAATTCCAATCCCATCAATTATCAACAAACCTATGAAAAAGAAAAATATGTATATCACATCACTGCTTCTCAGTGCCAGCCTTTTCTTGTCTATTGCATGCTCAGTGGACAGCGGTCTCAATATTCAGCCTGAAGTTAAGCCAGAGAATCCCACACCCTCTCCAGTTCCACAAGCCAACAAGGTGAAAACATTCACTACAACATCCGACGGTTTCATGCAGCTGGCTCAGAAGGAAATTTCGCTCAAAGCCGGAGAGTCTTTAGCCCCGTCGACCATTCTCATCGATGATACGAAAGTGGGACAAGAAATCGACGGATTTGGCTTTGCCATCACCTACAGTACGTGTTACAATCTCCTTCACATGAGTGCTGCAGACAGAGCCGATTTTCTGAAACGCACCTATTCGGAAACCGAAGGATACGGAGTGAGCTATGCGAGAATATCTATCGGATGCAACGACTTTTCGAGTACCGAATATACCTTGTGCGATGAGAAAGGATTAGAGCATTTCCGCCTGTATAAAGACGAGACCGACTACGTGATTCCCATTCTCAAGGAGATTCTTGCCATCAATCCCAAACTCAAGATAGTGGCAGCACCATGGACCTGTCCGAAGTGGATGAAGGTGAAAGATCTGAAGACAAAGGCTCCATTCGACTCATGGACTGACGGACATGTCAATCCTGACCATTACACCGACTATGCCAACTATTTCGTGAAGTTTGTTCAGACCATGAAAGCTGAAGGCATCAACATCTATTCAGTGAGTCCACAGAATGAGCCGCTCAACAGAGCCAACTGCGCCTCGACCTATATGCCCTGGCAGGAACAGGCAGAGTTTGTCAAAGAATTGGCCAAAGCTTTCAAAAAGAATGCGCTGAAGACTAAGATCTACCTTTTCGACCACAACTACAACTACGATAACAAGGCCGATCAGGAAGACTATCCCGTCAAGATATACAACGCGCTTGGTAACGAGTTTGAAGGGTCTGAATATGTAGTTGGTGCAGCCTATCACGACTATGGTGGAAGCAATACCGAGTTAGATGATATTTATGCCAAGGCTCCCGACAAGGAACTCATCTTCTCTGAGAGTTCCATCGGTACCTGGAACAACGGGCGTAATCTTTCTGCCAGATTGTTGCCCGATATGAAAAACGTCATCTTGGGAACAGTGAACAGACACTGCAAGGCTGTGTTGGTATGGAATCTGATGCTCGATGAGAAGATGGGGCCCAACCTCGACGGAGGCTGCCAGACTTGCTACGGCGCCGTAGACATTGCATCGGACTACAAGACGCTGCATCGCAATTCTCACTACTACATCATCAGCCATATATCCAGTGTGGTGCGCCCCGGAGCCGTTCGGATAGAAGATTCAAGCCGTAGCGCACACATCAAGGATGTAGACTATGCCACATTCCGCAATCCCGACTCCACCTACGGTATCGTATTGGCCAACAGCGGTGGCCACGACCAGATGATAACCGTCAGCAACGGTGCATACAACTTCCAGGTAACAGTTCCTGCTGAAGGTGTTGTATCATGTATATGGAATCCTTCTGTAACATCTAAAAAAGATTGAAAATGAAAAGATACATCAAACATATCCTTGCTCTCATCATTGCAGTGCCGCTACTTGTGGCCTGTAATGATGACGAAACCACGACAGGGAATCCTGTCATCACGGTTTCTACCGAACGGCTATCCGCCACGATGGGCGACAGTATAGATTATCATGTAAACTGCTCTAACACCACGGGAGTTCCCCTCTCCACCCTTAAAGTAGAACTGTGTTATGGAGGGGAAGTCGTAGCCACGCAAACCGTCAGAACCAAGACGGAGGGAACATACAGCGGACGTATTAAAGCGCCTTTTTACCGTTCCATTCCCAATGGTACGGCCGAGCTTCGCTATACACTACAGGATGTATCTCTGGCAATAACAGAAAAAAGTCTTGAGGTGGACATCCAACGTCCGAAATTCAAATCCATCGATTTCGTTTGTGCAGATGGGAAAACTTATGCCATGACACCGTTAGCCGAGAATCCCTACTTGTTCACCACTTTCATCAATACTCCCTCTACGGTTACCAAGGGCCATTTCAAGGCTCCTGCCGTTGGGAATACACACGAGCCATTGTTGTTTGGATGGAATGGAAAGGAAGTGTCTCTAGGAAACGATGGCGACATCACTTTCACATCTGAGAATGCGGGAGATGTAGAAATAAGCTTCGATATGCGCTATTTCGAGTACGGACCAACCTACGAAGCCCAAGTCACATTAGTTCAGTTTGCCGCAAGCGGCGAAACACAAGTACTGAATATGTCGCGAGGAAAACTATATGAGTTTGAGGGATCACCGGAAATGAAATCAGACGAATGGTATTACGACCCAGATTTCCTGAGCCGGAACAACGACGGCACATTCACATTCAAAGCCCTCACGGGAAGCTACTCGCTCACGGCAGACTTCGAGAAGAAGTACTTCCGCATACATCCGCTGGCAGAGAATGGCAACCCAGCCTCACTGCAACCCGACGGCACAGGCTGTATATGGATCATCGGAAGCGAAGGTGTGAACAAGCCTACATGGAAAGCCATCAACCACGGCTGGTGGACTGGAGTAGATGTTGATGTGGCCATGGCTCCCATCGCTGACAAAGTATACCAAGTGACGCTGACCATCGGAAAACAACTGAATGCCAACGATGTCAACTTCAAGTTCTTCGGTCAGCCCAACTGGGGTGTGGAATTCGGTAAAGCTGGTTCCGACCATTATCTCGTTACCGACAATCCCTACTTCAAAGTTCAGGAGAAAGATGGCAATATCGCCATCGCCGATGATGCAACAATCAAAGATGGAGAAACCTACGTCTTCACCATCGACTGTTCAGCAGGGATGAAGCCTGCCAAACTGAAGGTTGCAAAACAATAAGAAATGAATCTTTGAGGCCAAAGCTCACATGGCTTTGGTCTCAAAGATTTCTTTTCACAGACGGTTACGATGATAGCCAATATAGCTGCTTTATGTCATTACATATTTGACGAGAAACTGCGGCCACTGAAAGAGCTTTTTGTTTTTATACTCACTGAATCTACAGACTAATAATTCGTTATGATTAGAGTTCAGGGCTACACAACCTCTCACTGAAAGTCAAATAGTATCTTGTAATGTTGGGAAAGATTCTAAAGCAAGAATCCCAATCCTCGGATGAGAATTGGGAAACCTGTTGTTTGTTTGGAATAAGTTTGAAAATTGTTAAGCTTCTGCTTTTTTCATTTTTTCTGCGTAAGCTTCTTCTGAAAGAACAGAAACGGTACTCTTGTCTTTACGGCCTTTTTGGAAGTAAACGATACCATCACTTAAAGCATATAGTGTATCGTCTTTGCCCATTCCTACATTCTGACCTGGGTTATGTTTAGAGCCACGTTGACGAACGATGATGTTACCTGCGATGACACTTTGACCACCCCAAATCTTTACGCCTAATCTTTTCGATTCTGAATCACGGCCGTTTTTAGAACTACCTACACCTTTCTTATGTGCCATTGTTGAATTCCTCCTAAAATTTAAGCGATTACTTGTTTAACTTCTACTTCAGTGAACTGCTCGCGATGACCATTCTTCTTACGATAGTCTTTGCGACGCTTCATCTTGAAAACGATGACTTTGTCACCTTTCACAAGAGGGTTCACAACTTCTACTACTACTTTTGCACCTTCTACAGTAGGTGTGCCGACAGTGATAGCTCCTTCATTGTCTACCAGGAGTACCTTGTCAAACTCAACAGTTTTTCCACTCTCAACATCTTTGATGTGGTGAACAAAAAGCTTTTTTCCTTGTTCAACTTTAAACTGCTGACCGTTAATTTCTACGATTGCGTACATTATTATTTATTAATAAACGGTTTTCTTCCGCAAGGCGACTGAAACTTATCAGTACTTATTCTGGCCTTAACGGACTAAATCAACTGCAAAGGTACTCATTTTTCATTGTAATCTGGTGAAATGGGCGAACTAAACACTAATTTTAAGAGAGATTAACACAAGAATAAGCTAGATTCACCATAA
The DNA here is from genome assembly GCA_902488665.1 of uncultured Prevotella sp. Taxonomy (GTDB): domain Bacteria; phylum Bacteroidota; class Bacteroidia; order Bacteroidales; family Bacteroidaceae; genus Prevotella. The sequence continues at coordinate 19,134 of CABTXD010000014.1, forward strand.
CTTTTTGCTCAGTTGTCTGTGAATTATCTAGTGAATCTTCTGTATTTACCATAATACCGGTTATATATAAATCGCATGTAAAATAACCTTATATTGAAAGTGTTAGTTTTCTTCCTTCGCCAAATATTTTGTTCCAGTGCGAGTGACAAGTTCCTTTGCAAATGATTTTGGAAATCCGGGACGTTTGACTTTAGCTCCGAGACCTGTCTTTGTTTTTAAGAATTTTCCGTTTCTTTCTGGCTTTATTGTCATATCGTTGTATTTAACAATCAGATGAACTGCAAGTTGTTTCCATCGCCCAAGCATCTCTTGCGCCTGCTTGTTGGAATACTCATTAAGATAATTAATTGCATCAACTTTGTTGGAACTATATCGTCTTTGAGCTTCAGCTTCTATTTCTTGTTGATTGTTAAAATACGATGATTCCAAGGAATCACGGACTGCTTGAAGGTCTCCAAACATCTGATAATAACGCGGATAAACCATGTTGCTAACCCAGTTACATACCCAAAACGCATTTTTATCTGAGAATGTCACAGCATCTGCACCTGGTGTGTTGTAACACTCTGGTTGCGTTGTATTTCCGCAATAGATAGGAGTATATGCAACCATGTTTCCATCATCATTGCCAAACCAAAGAAGTCCACCGATTTCACGTGGCAACCAGGCCCTCATCTGACTGACATAGGAGAATGCAGATTGCTGAGTAGACGTAGGCCGTTCATTGAAATACTGCTTGTCACCAACCTTATACATCAGCGGTGTAGGCCGGTATGGCATCTGCCAAATTCCACCTCCAATGTCAACACTGTCCAAGGCCAGCGGCGTACCTTCATAATGATCGCGCATGCATGTTTGGATATCTTGCACGCTCACTTTCTTCTTCGGATAAATCCACAGAGGCATGTCTTCTGCATTTGGATCTTTTCCCATTGCCCATGGCAAATAGCGAGTCATATCTTGGAAATGATTGAAAAAACTCCATACACGAGCATCACAGAACCTTCTACCGGAAAAATCAGGCTTCGCATAAACATCCTTCCACGAAAAGTCTGCGTCTTTTCCTGAATACCAACCTTTTTCCCTTGCAAATTTAACAACGTCTTTCGCATACATGACGTTCTTCTTGTCCTTCATGTTGAACTTCGAGATGCGGCTCTGGTTTGCATGTCCGCATATAGCGTCATCAGGGATACGCATGGCTACCCATACGGTGCCTTTACTACCAGGCCCCTTCCCCATCATTTCCATGATCCAAGCTTCATTGGGATCACAAATGGTAAAAGTCTCACCTTCACTGTTATATCCATATTGATTGGTCAATGTGGTCATCACTTTGATTGCTTCCCGCGCTGTTTTTGAACGTTGCAATGCAATATATATCAATGAGCCATAATCAATTATACCAGTTGAATCAACCATTTCTTCCCTTCCACCGTAAGTTGTTTCTCCGATTGTCACTTGGTATTCATTGATGTTGCCAATGACGTTATAGGTTTCTGCCGCTTCTGGAATTTGACCATGATATTCGTTATTATCCCAGTCGTAGATATCACGCATCGTGCCAGGTTGATGTTTACCTGCGGGGAAATGGCACAAGCCAATAAACAATCCATAATCATCTGCATTGTAAGAACAGATAACTGAGCCATCTGCAGAGGCCTTCTTTCCAACAATAAAGTTCGTGCAGGCCAAAACGCTCTGTAGGTTGAGGACAAGTGCACAAACCGTCATGAAAATTACTTTGGTACATAGCGAATCAACGTTATGCTCACTCTTGGTAAAAACAAATCTCATCATAATCATATAAGGTATAATAGTGTTTATAAAAAAGCCTATCTTATTGCAGCTGATGCTGGTACTTTTTCATTGACATTTTGCATTCTTTGTGATGCCGATGTTTGAACCGCTGATTTCAGCGAATCATTTCCGCCTTTGTGTCTCGCGTCAGAAGAAGTAGAGTCAGCAGGTACTTCTCCTGTACGCTTCGGTTTCGGCGCATGGATTCTAATCAAACTGATGTTTGAGATTATCATCAGCTTAAACGTTGTGCTATACGCATCTGCCGAATTGCCTTTATTAAGTATGAAATATCCCTTGATTTCCTTAATACCGACGTGATTGTTATCTGATATTTGAAGCGTATAATGATTTGGTGTTGATACATATACGTGTTGTGAACTGACGCTGTCATTGTTGAACTTAACGGCCAACATCGCTATAGCTTCTCGTGAGCCATCTTGATAAATAAACTGTGTATCAAAATTAAGCCATAAATTGTCACCAGCCTTATAGGTTGTATCAGTCTTCAACGTGAAGGAGTTCAGATTAAAAGGTCTGTAAGGAGAAAATACAATCGATCGCTCCCCCGTCCACACATTGGTTGTATCTCCATTCGCTGAATTCAAGCTATATTGATTAATTTCGCTTGCAGATGCTCCCAGTGCCAGTGCTTCCTTGCTCAGCCTAGAAGAGAGAGATTCATATATTTTCTGTAGCAATCTTGTGTGCCTTGTATAGTAAACCATCGAACTGTCAAACTCAGCTTCTGACACACCATTCTTTTTCAGTACAGCAGTTTTGTACGCAATCATGGTTGTTGGCTCTCCGCTGTTCGATTGATACATGGCATCGGCAATGTGGTAATCGTACAAGATGTCTTCCATTTTGTCTGGTTGGATGTAACGATTAGGCACCGAGGGAGTGCACGATACCATTGCCAGCAAGAAGAAAGCAAAGAGCAAATAATATTTAGACGATTGATCACTCATGTGATTCCTCATTTTTGTCATCTCCCTTCATGGTAGTGCCTATGAGTTCCAATTCTTTCCGGTAGAAAAGCAGTAAAAGAACTACGCCAACGCTGATGCATGCATCTGCGAAATTGAATATGGGCGAGAAGAAGATAAACTCTTTCCCGCCAAAATGTGGCACCCATTGTGGCCATGTCGTTTCAATGATGGGGAAATAAAACATGTCTACCACCTTACCATGTAGAAATGATGCATAGCCTGAACCGAATGGCACAAACTCAGCTATGTCATAAGGTGTGGACGGAGAGAATATCAAGCCATAAAACATAGAGTCGATGATATTCCCCATCGCGCCAGCAAGAATCATCGCTAGACAGATGATGTAACCTTTTGGTTGCGGGCGCTTCACCAATTTATACACATAGTACGAAATTACCGAGATGGCTACTAACCTGAAAAGGCTCAACGTCAGTTTGTTGAAAAAGGTCATACCGTACGCCATTCCATTGTTCTCGATGAACCTGATGTAGAACCAATCGGCTATGTGAATTGAGTCATCTAAGGCCATGTTGGTCTTGACCAATATCTTGATAATCTGATCAATCACCAAAATGGCCACAACTATGATTATTGCTAATTTTCCGTCTGTAATATATCTCTTCATCAACTTCTGATTACGATACTTAGAATGCCAGCCTGCATTAATGGTTTCGTGCCTTCTTTGACGCCACGCTCAAAGTGGCATGCGGCACAGCTTTCAATCTTTCTTTTGGAATCAATTCACCTGTCATCCTGTCAATGCCGTATGTTTTGTTGTTGATTCGCACCAACGCAGCTTCCAAACCTTGGATGAACTTCTGCTGTCGGTTAGCCATCTGTACCAGCTCTTCCTTGGTTTGTGTGGCACTACCCTCTTCAAGAGCTTTATACGTAGGTGAAGTATCATCGATGTCATTACCGTCAGAATTCATGATTTGTTTCATCATGCTTGTATAATCTCTGCGGGCCAAACTCAATTTTTCATGTATGATAGCGCGAAACTCTTCCAGTTCTTCGTCGCTATATCTTTTCTTTTCTTCCATATCAAATGAATTCAAACGTACGGCCAGAAACTTACAAACCTGCGCTCCTTACCGTACTTGTTGTTATGAAACTATACTTTTTTTACTAATATATGAAGTTTGAAATCGTCAAAGTCAACCTCTACCCCATCATTCGTTTCAATGACCACGTTGTCTGCCAACACCTGACTTTTGATGTAATCGCTAAATGCCTGTATGGCTTCGTCGGTTTGTTCATTGGGAGAAACGGTCACGTTAATTCGGTCGGTAATCTCAAAATCACTTTCTTTACGTAGATTCTGGATGCGATTGATGAGTTCTCGTGCCATGCCTTCTTTCTTCAGGTCATCCGTCAATTCAACCTCCAAGGCCACGGTCAGATTGCCTTCGTTGGACACCAACCAGCCTGGAATATCCTCGTTGACGATTTCAACATCATCTCTTTCAACCGTTACTTCCTCACCGTCAACGGCAAAGCTGATGCTTCCATCATGCTCCAGAGATGCGATTTGCTCTTGTGTAACATTGTTCATAAAGTTAGCAACCCCTTTCATGAGTTTTCCAAACTTCTTGCCCATGGTTCTGAAGTTACACTTCACTTTCTTTACCAGCAAACCTTCACCTTCCATGAAGTTCAGTTCCTTTACGTTGACCTCTCGCTTAATCAAATCTGCCATCGCGTTGATTCGGCGTTTTTGTTCCTCATCGATGGCAGGAATCATCACCTGCTTCAGTGGTTGACGTACCTTAACATTCACTTTACGGCGCAATGCCAACACCATGCTCGTGACTTTCTGTGCCAAGTCCATGCGTGCTTCCAGGTCCTCGTTGACCAATTGTTCATCGGCAACAGGGAAAGATTCCAAATGCACACTCTCCGCTTTGCCTCCCAAGTCAAGATATAACTGGTCGGCGTAGAACGGAGCGAAAGGAGCCAGCAACTTGCTGACAGTCATTAAACAGGTATACAGGGTTTGGTATGCTGAACGTTTGTCGGCACTCATCTCCTTCCCCCAGAAACGTTTTCTGTTAAGACGAACATACCAGTTACTGAGGTCGTCATTGACAAAACTATCAATCATTCTGCCTGCACGAGTAGGGTCATACCCGTTCAATGCGGTCTCCACGTTTTTAATCAAGGAGTTGAGTTTCGAAATAATCCACAAGTCAATCTCGGGTGCTTGATCCCTGTTTGGTTGTATTGTGGCTGGATCAAAACCATCCACGTTGGCATACAAGGCGAAGAATGAATAAGTATTATATAAGGTACCGAAGAATTTGCGACGCACCTCGTCTACACCTTCTTCATCAAACTTCAAGTTGTCCCATGGGGCCGAGTTGGTCATCATGTAAAAACGCACGGCATCGGCTCCATACTTCTCAATCATGTCGAAAGGATTCTTTACATTGCCCAGGTGCTTACTCATTTTATTGCCCTTGGCATCGAGAACCAATCCTGTAGAGATAACATTTTTGAAAGCCACCGAATCGAAGACCATCGTTGCGATGGCGTGCAGGGTAAAGAACCAGCCTCGCGTCTGATCCACGCCTTCATTGATAAAGTCGGCTGGGAAGAAAGCGGGCGGAATAGGCGTGCCATGATAGGCACTTTCAACCATTGCCTTACGGGCATCTTCTCCGGTCACCACCCTATCCTGTGCATCACGCATGGTTTTGCCCTCGGCCATGTCGCCTTCAAAAGGATAATGCTGTTGTGCGTAGGGCATCGAACCACTGTCAAACCAAACATCAATCAAGTCGCTTTCACGATACATGGGTTCTCCCTGTTCGTTTACCAACACAATGTTGTCGACGTATGGGCGGTGCAAGTCTATCTTGTCATAATTGGCTTGCGAATAGTCACCAGGTACAAAGCCTTGATCTTTCAGTGGATTCGATTTCATATAACCGGCTGCCACGCTCTTTTCCAGCTCATCGTATAATTCGGCCAAACTACCAATGCATTTCTCGCCTTTGTTCTCATCGCGCCAGATGGGTAAGGGTGTTCCCCAGAAACGACTGCGACTTAGGTTCCAGTCATTCAAGTTTTCAAGCCAATTGCCAAAACGTCCCGACCCCGTAGACGCTGGTTGCCAGTTGATGGTGTTGTTAAGTTCTACCATCCGCTCTTTCTTGGCCGTGTCCTTGATGAACCAACTGTCAAGCGGATAGTACAAGATTGGCTTGTCTGTTCTCCAGCAGTGTGGATAGCTGTGTACATGTTTCTCTATTTTGAATGCCGTCCCTTCCATCTTCATCTCCATGACCATAATGACGTTCAGGTCTTCGGCTTTTTCTGAAGCTTCCACATCCCACACCCCATTAGGATTGAACTTGGGATCATACGAGTTCTTAACATAGTCGCCGGCGTGATGTGCATACGCTTCTACGGCCACACATTTTTCCACGAAGTTTGCATCGAGTTCTTCTACAAGATAATACTTTCCTTGCAGGTCAACCATGGGGCGAGTTTCGCCTTTCTTGTTGATTAAATACAAACCAGGTATCCGTGCGTCCTTAGCCACCTTGGCATCATCAGCACCGAAGGTTGGCGCAATATGCACGATGCCCGTACCATCCTCTGTGGTAACGTAGTCGCCAAGAATCACTCTGAAGGCCTCACTCGCCATCTCTACAAACTGGTCTTTGCCATTTTCGCCCAGGAACACGTTCTCGGGATGTGCCTTTGCGTATTGCTGAACAAACGAAGCCGCATTGGCATCCACTTTCTCAGCAGGTTTCACCCATGGCATCAGTTGCTCGTATCGCAAGCCTTCAAGGTCAGTACCTTTGTAATGGCGAAGCACTTGATAAGGCACTACCTTCTCACCTTTATTATATAGGGGCATTTCATCACCTGGAGCCACCTGTCCTTTCGCCGGTAAGTAGGCATTCAAGCGTTCGGCTGCCAGGATGATGTTGATTTTCTCCGCCGTGTATGGGTTGTAAGTGCGTACCGAAACATAATCAAACTTCGGCCCTACGCAGAGTGCCGTATTAGATGGAAGCGTCCAAGGTGTGGTGGTCCATGCCACCAAATAAGTTGATCCCCAGCTGCTTGCAGCCAACTCGGCATCGAGCTTCTTCAACGTAACTTCATCCGTCTTGAACATAGCCGTAACGGTGGTGTCTTTCACATCACGATAACAGCCGGGTTGGTTCAACTCGTGCGAGCTCAATCCTGTACCCGCAGCAGGAGAATAGGGCTGTATGGTGTAGCCCTTGTACATCAATCCTTTGTTGTAAAGTTGCTTCAAAAGCCACCACAGTGTTTCGATGTATTTATTGTCGTAGGTTATGTAAGGATGGTCAAGATCTACGAAATAGCCCATTTCTTCGGTCAGCTTCCGCCACTCTTCGGTGAACTTCATGACGTTTTCACGGCATTTGTGGTTATAGTCTTCTACCGAGATGTAATGTTCAGAATCCTTGTTGTCGATGTCTTTCTTATTGATGCCCAGCTCTTTTTCAACACCCAGCTCTACGGGCAATCCATGTGTGTCCCATCCTGCCTTACGCAGCACTTGGAACCCTTGCATGGTTTTGTATCGGTTGAACGTATCTTTGATGGCGCGAGCCAATACGTGATGAATGCCTGGATGACCGTTTGCCGATGGAGGGCCCTCAAAGAAGATGAACTGTTCACAACCTTCACGCTCATCAATGGACTTGTGGAATACATCCATTTCCTCCCACTTTGCTAAGATTTCCTTGTTTGTATGGGTCAAGTCAAGCCCTTGATGCTCGGCAAATTTTTTAGCCATAAGTATATTCTGTTAGAGTATGTTATTATTTAAAGCGCAAAGGTAACAAAAAATCTTATGATGCACAAAATTATAGAATATTTTGAATTCGCTGCAATGTTTTTGTAAAACGTAGGTAGAGTCAACCAGCAAGTGCAAAATTAGTCAATCCTTTTACAAAACTCTTGTTTGGTGTTGAAAACTTGAGTTTTTCACTTCCAGTCTGGAGTACAAAGTGCCGATGCGTTCTCGTATATTCATTTTTCTTTGTTTTGATATTGCAAAAATAGCAAAAGGCAGAGAATCTATCCCTGCCTTTATGCCTAATATTTTAAAAATCATATTGATAATCAGATGATTATTGTGACAACCTTCGGTTTGGAGCACTCCCCTTAACTGACTTTATAAATTATCTCGTACAAAGAATCCCTCTTCTGTCGAAACTATTCTGATGGAACCATTTCGAAGAACTTCTAATTTTAGAGGATACGGAAAGTCCCAATCATTAATAATTGTATATCTAACTTTAGGTATTGTACGTTCATTTTTAATCCATGTCCCATTTAATAATTTATCAGAATATTTTGTACCATACAAAACAATTAATTGGTTACCTAAATAAAAATATCCATCATATTTATCTTTATCATATAATGGCATTGGACGCCAAAATACATATTGTCTCTTATCCTGTTGCCAAAAACGTAGTTCGTATAATACCGCAGGATTATTGCATATATATGAAGTAAGGAGTCGTTCTAAATGCTTGTTAAGAATGATATTACAATTGTTGACTTCATTTGTGTTGCATGTCAAATATGAATGTTTTTTTATTTTTACTATGTTCTTTTTATCCTTAATTTCAAATATTTCCTGTATAGGTTCTGAGTTAATATTAGATGTGAGAGCATTTTTATATTTATCTATACTACCCTTGAACAGATGTAGTTGATTCCTATTTACTATATAAGGCCTATTTATACTATCTGTTTGGAAGTATGTAATCAATCTATCTTTATATATAAAATAACCGTCCAAGAAATTAGGATTGTAAGTATTTAAACTTGATACATACAAGAGATTATGCCCGTTTATCTCTGATGCTTGAATTTGAATAACTTTGTAATTAGGATTGTTTTTTATAATATAGTCAAGGGTTTTTGTTAAGGAAGGACTAAAAGGTCCTTCCTTAACAGTACAGTTTATCAATGACAGAAAAATACCCAGAACTAATATATATATTCTCATTATCATTTACCTGTTGGTTGGATTACTTAGACGTTTTTATTTCTTATAAAAAGTTGCACACGTCGTTGACTTTTTAGTAACTTGGTGGTACAAACCCAATTAGGTTATAAAATCATTGTTATGCACAACCTCATGGCAAAGTTCCAAAAAATACTTGAAAACAGCAAGGAATATACTGGAAATCAAGTCAACCTCTGCCCTCGTTGGCACAATCGTTGAGCGTTACTCTACGATTGGCTGCACTCGGCATAGTGCAAGCAAGCTTGGCTTTGCTTTCGCTTAAACGAATAATTCTCATCGGCTGCCAATAAGCGGTTCTCTTCGTCCCACTTGTACTTCTGCTCGGTTGCCTTGTCGTCTTTCCTTGCCATCATGCTTTACACGGCTGGTGTTGATGTAAACAAGGTTTCCGTTGGCATCATAGGTGTACTTGTGTCCGTTGTTGATGTTCGTGCTGTCCGTCGGGGTTTCTTCCGTGCGGTAATTGATGTCACGGACACTGGCCAGTTGGAACTTCTTGCCCTCATCATTATTGTATGTGTAGGTGAGGTCATAGCCTGCATTGAGGGTACCGTTGAACTGCACGTTACTTTGCGTGAGGTGCTTCTTGCTCGTGATGCGGTGCAGTTGTCATAGCCCATGGCAAGGGTGTAAGATGCCGTCTTATTGTCCGTTCCCTTGTAAGTACCTGTTGCGCTTGACAAACGATACAGTGGGTCATAAGTATAGCTGTGGCTCATCTGTCCGCCTGCCTTGCCGCTCTGCGGGAGCGGGGCGTTGTTCTGAATGCCCAGCACGTTGCTCACGGCATCATAGCTGTAGGCATTGTCCATGATGATGGCCTGGTTGGGCACGATCTGTGTACGCACGGTCTTGGTAACCTCGCCCATCTTCGTAAATTTTCATCAGTTGAACTGTTTCTCCCAAATATTATCACTATTTACATAAGTAATTCCATCTATTTTAAACTTATTGCCATTAATTAGAATAATTTTCCTTTTGTTGTTTCTATAAATTAGGACGACTTTAACATTGGGACGACTATATAGTTGTCTCCTCTACATATGTAAATTTTAATATAATCGAAAGTACTGCACCTATTAATCCTGCCAAATTCATAAGCGTATATATCTGAGTTAACCTTCCCCCAACTAGAATCCGAGAACGGAACGTTTGTAAATCCTTTATCTCTCAATATAGGAGAAACATACTTCAAAAGTATGTTTCTCCTAATATTAAAGCTTTCTTTTGATGTAAATTTAAAAAACATTATCTTCTGTTATTATTCACAACAATTCCAGAGCTACCACCCACAGCGGTACTTTACTTAGCGGTCTTATTCTGATTACACTCCAATACTTGAGTTTTGGGACGAGCCTTGCTTCGCTTTACGCTAGGATCTATCCAAAGCAAAAACGAAGACAAAAACAATAAAAAAACCAAAGGAATTCCTTTGTCAGCACGCTGGTCACGACAAAATACTTTATCAAATAATGGATCATAATGAAATGTTGTATCATTATATCCTATATTCAAATTTTTCCCACTACGAATATTTGTGAAGTATTCTTTTCCATGATATATAACTAGGGCTGTAGGATGAGTTCTTGAACCAGAATGGGGATATAACTGAATTATTTGGCAAGCAATGAATTTATGGTGGGAGGCAATAAAAGCCTCCCGCCTAATAGAAAAAGAGTAATAGATCGCAAAAAGACCTACGACTACATTAATCAAAGCAATCATCAATTTCCTTTTCATTCTCTAGTTTCTTTTTGAGTCTTGTTTCCAGCGTAGAGTCAACCAGCAAGTGCAAAATTACAAAACGTGTTTGAAGAACTCTCGTTTTGGTGTAGAAAAGTTTAATTTTTCTCTCGGTCTTTCGTTCTATTTCTTTTGTATCGACATAATTCTCTTGTCCGTATAACGTTCAAATGAATCCTTTTTCGGTATATACTGCCTGATTAGTTTATTTGTATTCTCAATCGCTCCCTTTCGCGTAGGTGCATTTCATTCGTCTCATTTTGTAATTTGGCAGCAATGTTTGTTGTTGTGGCAAACGGTATGAAAGAAGGCAAAATAAAATGAGGATTGAAAAGCTTTCTGAATTTTATTGACAACATGCCTTCTGCTCCTTGGCGTGTAGACAAACAAACATGCTGGTGGACGTAAATAAGCGAAATATGAGCGTTTTTCATACATATCTCATACACAAGGAATTATACTTTTATATTAAAGTTGTTTGGCTTTATTTCAAGCACTTTCGAGCCAAAAGCATTGCTTAAAGCGAGTTTTTAGCATGCTATTGACGGGCAAAAGCATGCTAATAGTCCGCCAAAGTGATACGTTTAGTGAGGTAAACCCAATGCTCTTGCAGTGAAAACCATTTTTTGTCACAAAATTAGCGCATGGTTGCTTCCTTCCGGCCTATCATTTTTTTCCAGATTGAAAGTTTACAAGGGCCGTTTTAAGGCCCTAAAATGAGGAAAAAATCGAACAAATGGAGAACGAGCAACCTACTACTCCAAATTGTATAGCATGCTGGGCGATCTTCGCTTCAACACATCCAACAGCACGTCTGTTCCAGTCTCTATACCTTTCGTTCGCAAAATATGTGCTACCGTTTCGTGTGCCAAATCAGGACAATTGTTCTCTTCACTTAAATGACACAGCCATACATGGCGCATCTGTTCGGTCATGTTCTCAGCCAAGGCTTGCGCACAGTCTTCGTTGGCCAAATGCCCATTAGGGCCCGATATGCGAATTTTTAACTGTTGGGGATAGGGGCCATACATCAGCATTTTAGGGTCGTGATTGGCCTCTATGACCAAGTAATTCGTTTCGGAGATTACAGCCTTCATTTCGTCTGTCACATGACCAATGTCTGTCATCAGTGTAAAGACGATGTTACCGCAAGCTATCTTATAACCTACATTGTCAGAACTGTCATGTGGCACACCAAAGGGTGTAACGGTGAAATCACCCAGTTGAAACGGTTGTCCTTTATCTATGACCTCCATGTATGCCGGTGCAACCTTCTTATGCACACAATAGTTGCGCTCTATGCCCGCATGAACAAGATGCGTCGCGTAGACGGGCAAATGATAATCAAGGCTTATCGCCCCCACTGATTTCACATGGTCTGCATGATCGTGCGTAACTAAAATATGGTGAATTTGTGAAAGTGACAGTCCATACTCTTTAAATGACCTTTTTAAATGCCGTATGCCAATTCCGGCATCAATCATCAAGCCGTCATTCTCTGTAAAAAGGCAATAGCAGTTTCCACTGCTACCACTTCCCAAACAAATGAATTTTAACATGTTTGAAATATTTGGCACAAAAGTAAACAAAAGGCTTGACATGAACAAAGTTTTTGGTACCTTTGCATCAGACAGTGAACCCTCTTATCCTTTGGCTTGCACAGTTGATGCATCAATAAAACGTTTTTTCGGATGAAAATAAAATTGACAATTTCCCTCACGATAGTAGGCAGCGTGTTGATAGGCCTCTGCGCTTGTACAGACCATAAAAATGAAGAGCAGCTCCGGGATACCGCCAACACTTTTGCGCAAACTTATTTCAACTGGCAATTCAACGATGCATTAGCTCATTGTACCCCATCTTCACAAAGATGGATTAGTTATGCGGCCTCACAGGTAAAACAAGATGATGTTGACAAACTAAGAAGTGCTGAGCAAGGTGCCAGGTCGGAAATCAAGAAAATACATTACGAAGAAGGTGACTCGATGGCTTCTGTGGTCATGAAGGTTGAAAACTTCTTGTCAATGGACTCGATAGGTACCGTTGGACATTTTGTTAAATCTGCCACCTACACATTTCAATTGGTACGACAGGCCAAACGGTGGAAAGTGAAGCTGATCGAACTACCCAGGCCCGATTCACCGCATCATGATGATTGATTGTATTGATTTTAAAGGTATCTTTTGACGGCTGTTATAATAGGAATATGGCAGAGCAACGGTCATCATAGCGCAATTGGCATCGCATTTCATTCTGTTAGAGTTCATTGGGTATACTGCTATTTCAGAAATTGTTATTAAATCCACCATTTTTGTCCTTTATCTGAATAGTTTTAAAGATATTCGTTTGCCGCATTAAGATATTAAGCATAACTTTGCAGTCGAAAAGATTATGTTACAATGAAATTTTATCAAAACTTATTGGTTATCGCACTTTCATCCGTGTTCACCTCATGCTTTAAGGACGAACCATTGAATGCAGAGTGTGATATTCTAGAGGCTTCTGTTTCGGTAAGTAAGCCTGAGGAGATGTTCTATCATTCTTCAGACAGCAAACTCCAAGTTCCTTACACGGACAGTACCATTATTTTCAATGTAAGACGTCATGCAAATCTGAACGCCATCGCTCCTCACTTCACATTGACGGATGGGGCAACCATCGTTCCGGCAAACGGTTCTGTGCAAGATTTCAGTAAAGGTCCCGTCATCTATACGGTAACTTCTGAGGACAAGCAGTGGAATAGGCGCTATGCCGTTACCTTCTTGCCGGTTGTCCAGACGGTTAGTGACACCATTCGATTTGACTTTGAACATTATGAGTTGGAGCAGAAAGAACTGAAATATTATAACTGGTATTATATAGGTGAAGACGGTCAGCGGCACGACTATTGGGCAACGGGTAATCCAGGGTTTAGAATGAGCAGGGATTCGGCACCACCAGAGGGCTATCCCAGTGTCCCTGCAAAGGATGGTCACAGTGGGTCGTATGCCAAACTGACTACTCAAAACACTGGTTTTTGGGGTGCTGCTGCTCATAAGCCTCTGGCAGCAGGCAATTTGTATTTAGGTTCTTTTGATTTTGGAATGGCCGTGCGCGATGCGATGAAAGCGACCAAGTTTGGTATTCCTTTTGATAAAAAGCCCATCAAACTGACGGGATGGTATCGGTATCAGCCAGGTAAAAAGTATCAAGATAAAAAACGAAAAATAGTTCCCAACCGCACTGACAGCGCCGCTATCTATGCTGTGTTTTATAGAAATGTTGACGAACAGGATAATCCAGTAACGCTGTATGGGGATGATGTTTTGACGAACAAGCACATCTTGGCCATCGCCAAGTTGGCAGAAGTGAAGACTACTGACCAATGGACGCCTTTTGAAGTGGTTTTCGACTATACACAACAACCCGATGAAAGAATCTTGGCCAACCGCGGATACAATTTAACCGTAGTCTTTTCGTCCAGCCATAGAGGCGCACAGTTTGAAGGAGCTATCGGCAGTGAGTTGTCTATTGATGAAGTAAGAATCATTTGTACAAAGGAGGAATAACGGCATGCGTAAGTTTATATTAATCATATTGTGGATGGGATGCTTGTCGCTGAACAGCATGGCAGATTCTTTTCTGAAGGATGTGAAGCTCCAGGCTCGCATAGGATATAATCTGGGAGGAACCGCTCCCATCGGCTTACCTGCAACCGTCAGGTCGCTTGAATCATACAAGTTGCATAATAATGTTACCATAGAACTCGATGCCGGTAAAACCATCGATAGTAAATGGGGTGCCCTGGTGGGCCTTCGGGCGGAGAATAAAGATATGGACGTGGATGCCAAGGTGAAGAACTACCACATGGAAATGATTCGCGGAGGTGAGTCATTGGCAGGGGTGTTCACAGGCTATGTGCAGACACAGGTGCGACAATGGATGATAACCCTACCTATACAAGCTACCTACGACGTGAACGACAGAATACAACTGCGCATGGGACCGTATATGTCGTATCTGCTCTCAAAAGACTTTGAAGGAAGCGTGTATGATGGTCATCTACGGGTAGGAGATCCAACTGGGCCCAGGATTGAGATGGGTAGCGATCCTGGAACAAGGGGTATCTATGACTTTTCTGAACACATGAGACGGTTCCAAGTTGGCATATCCGCTGGGATAGATTGTCATATTTATCGCCGTTTCGGATTATATGCCGATTTAAATTGGGGTCTCAACGGTATCTTCAAGCGTTCATTCAAAACGATAGAACAAACTCTTTATCCTGTATATGGAACGTTCGGCGTAATCTACAGAATCAGCAAACATTAGGAATATAAGAAGACATGAAGTCATGCTACACTATTCAGCGTAGCTGTCGCCCTACAACCTTCTTACAGTGTAAGATAGACACATGAATTGAATGATTAATCATATCAACAAAAAGAGTGAGCCTGGTATCCGTATTTGGTACTGGGCTCTTACTTTGTAGAAAGTTACATTAAAATATTAGCATTTAATGAATAATATTTAATTATAATTAGTAACTTTGTCAGCAGTAGGAAATTTTTCAAAAAAATATAAATATGCTTACACTTAAACTCATCAGTGAAGAAACTGAACGTGTGATCAAAGGATTAGAGAAGAAACATTTTGAGGGAGCAAGAGAAACTGTCAATCAGGTGCTCGCCATTGACAAGCTACGTCGGGAGTCACAACAAAAACTTGACAAGAACAAGCAACAAGCTAATTTGCTCGCCAAGAAGATAGGTGGGCTCATGAAAGATAAAAAATTGGATGAAGCCAATGAGGTGAAAGCGCAGGTTGCAAAGTTGAAAGAAGAAGCTAAAGGTCTTCAACAGTCAATGGAAACAGCTGAAAACGACCTCACTACCCTACTTTATACCATTCCTAACATCCCAAACGAAGATGTCCCAGAAGGAAAAGATGCATCTGACAACGTCGTTGTGAAAGAAGGAGGAGTGATACCTGAACTTGGTGAAGACGCATTGTGCCATTGGGACTTGTGTAAGAAGTTTAATCTCATAGATTTTGACCTGGGCGTTAAAATCACGGGTGCGGGCTTCCCTCTATACATTGGAAAAATGGCTCGTTTCCAACGAGCGCTCGAAGCATTTTTCCTTGAAGAGGCTCGTAAATCCGGCTATCTCGAGGTTCAGCCTCCATTTGTTGTGAATCAAGCATCTGGTTATGGCACAGGTCAGCTGCCTGACAAAGAAGGCCAGATGTACCATGTACAGCTGGATGACCTGTATCTGATTCCTACAGCAGAGGTTCCTGTGACGAACATTTTCCGTGATGAAATTCTCGATGAGAAAGACCTGCCGATCAAGCGCTGTGCTTATTCAGCTTGTTTCCGTCGTGAAGCAGGTTCGTATGGAAAAGATGTACGCGGACTCAATCGTTTGCATCAATTCGATAAGGTGGAGATTGTCCGTATTGACAAGCCAGAACATTCTTATGAATCTCTCAACGAAATGCTTGAACATGTAGAGGGATTATGCAAGAAACTGGAACTCCCCTATCATATCTTGAAATTATGTGGCGGTGACATGAGTTTCACGTCGTCGATATGCTACGATTTTGAAGTATGGAGCGCAGCTCAGAAAAGATGGCTGGAGGTTTCGTCCGTATCAAATTTCGAGAGCTATCAAGCCAACCGACTGAAATGTCGCTATCGTCATGCGGAAGACGGCAAGATTGAGCTTTGCCACACACTCAATGGTTCGGCATTGGCCTTGCCACGTATCGTTGCCAGCATCTTGGAAAACAATCAGACACCAGAAGGCATTCGTGTACCGAAGGTACTTGTTCCCTACTGTGGATTCGAGATGATTGACGATCAAAATTTCTAAGGAGAAGACAGCTGTGATGAGAAAATTCAAATATATACTCATCTCTTTTCTTCTGACCTTATCCATGAATTGTGCTGCCCAACATGCGAATGGCGTCACCACTATCAAACCGTGTGGAGGAGTGAGCTATGCGGCCATGTTTAACGGTGACCTTGATTGCAGGAACAGCATCATGGCTGGGCTGACATGGAGAAGCGGCTGTTAAACATCTGTTTTCCTTAGACTATCAATTTGAACTATAACAATCTATTAAAACATACTATGAATAAAATTATCCGAAAAGAACAGTTCTCTGAGAAAGTTTTTCTCTTTGAGATTGAGGCTCCGCTCATTGCTAAAAGCAGAAGAGCCGGCAATTTCGTCATCGTCCGTGTAGGTCACAAAGGCGAACGCATGCCACTGACCATCGCCGATGCAGACATCAAACGCGGAACCATCACATTGGTTGTGCAGAAGGTTGGTCTGTCCTCCATGAAGCTCTGCAATTTGAATGAAGGTGACTATGTTACTGATGTGGTAGGTCCCTTGGGCAATGCCACACACATCGAGAAGTTTGGCACCGTACTCTGTGCGGGTGGTGGCGTTGGCGTTGCCCCTATGCTGCCCATCATTAAAGCCTTGAAGGAAGCGGGTAACAGGGTGCTGTCGGTGTTGGCAGGACGCAGCAAAGATCTCATTATCTTAGAAGATGAAGTAAGAGCGAATTCTGATGAAACAATCATCATGACCGATGATGGCAGCTATGGCGAGAAAGGTGTCGTCACGGTGGGCATGGAAAAATTGATAAAACAGGAACATATCGACAAGGCATTTGCTATTGGACCTCCCATCATGATGAAGTTTTGCTGTCTTCTTACGCAAAAATATAACATACCTACAGATGTATCTCTCAACACCATCATGGTTGACGGCACGGGCATGTGTGGTGCCTGCCGGTTAACGATTGGCGGCAAGACAAAATTCGTGTGTATCGATGGACCTGAATTTGATGGCGCATTGGTTGACTGGGATGAGATGTTCAAGCGCATGAACACATTCAAGGATGTTGAAAAAGATGAGGTAGAACATTTGCAAGATCACCTTAATGAGTTAGAAAGCGCACAGGAGAAACATGCGTCTACCATTAAAATGGATGTAGAGCCTACACAAGAGAGTATCTCGATGCTAACCGATCGAAATGCTGAATGGAGAAAGGCATTACGGGATTCCATGAAGCCGAAAGAGCGGAAGAGCATCGCTCGCGTGCAAATGCCAGAGTTAGATCCAACATATCGGGCAACGACCAGGACGGAAGAGGTAAACTTAGGTCTTACGAAAGAAATGGCCATGACTGAAGCCAAACGTTGCTTGGATTGTGCCAAACCTACCTGTGTGGAAGGTTGTCCGGTCAACATCAACATTCCTTCTTTTATCAAGAATATTGAGCGAGGACAATTCTTGGCAGCTGCCAAAGTGTTGAAGAACACCTCTGCCCTACCCGCAGTATGTGGCAGAGTTTGCCCACAAGAGAAACAATGCGAAAGCAAATGTATTCATTTGAAGATGAACGAGCCCGCTGTCGCCATTGGTTATCTTGAACGTTTTGCCGCCGATTATGAACGGGAAAGTGGAAACGCGTCAATCCCTGATATGCAACCTGACAACGGTATTAAGGTGGCTGTGGTCGGTTCAGGGCCTGCAGGCTTGAGCTTCGCTGGGGATATGGCTAAGCGAGGCTATCAAGTTCATGTGTTTGAGGCGCTGCATGAAATAGGTGGCGTGCTGAAATATGGAATTCCAGAGTTCCGCCTTCCTAATGCCATCGTCGACGTTGAGATTGAAAATCTCAAGAAAATGGGTGTTCATTTCTTAACAGACTGCATCATTGGAAAAACCCTTTCTATTGAAGAACTCAAAGAAAAAGATTTCAAAGGCATCTTTGTGGGATCGGGTGCAGGACTTCCTAATTTTATGGGAATACCAGGAGAGAATGCCATTAACATCATGTCATCTAACGAATACCTGACCCGTATCAATCTTATGGATGCCGCTAATGCCATTGCTGACACACCCATCAATCTTGGAAAGAAAGTGATGGTCGTTGGAGGTGGCAACACAGCCATGGACTCTTGTAGAACAGCCAAACGATTAGGAGCTGACGTTACACTGGTCTACCGTCGTTCTGAAGCAGAAATGCCTGCCCGACTTGAAGAGGTTAAACACGCCAAGGAAGAAGGCATCCATTTCATGTGCTTGCATAACCCTATTGAATATCTCACGGATGAAAGAGGTGCTGTCAGCGCTGCCGTCTTACAAGTCATGCAATTGGGAGAACCAGATGCCAGCGGTCGTCGCAGTCCTGTGCCAGTCGAAGGACAAACAGTAACAATAGAAGTCGATCAGGTTGTTGTGGCTGTCGGCGTATCTCCAAATCCACTGGTACCAAAATCTATCCAGGGACTGGAACTTGGTCGTAAAAACACCATTGTCGTCAACGACCAGATGCAGTCCAGCAGAACTGAAATCTATGCAGGAGGCGACATCGTACGTGGAGGCGCAACTGTGATTCTGGCCATGGGTGATGGCAGAAGAGCTGCTGCAAATATGGATATGCAATTAAGAGCTGAAAAGTGATTGATAAAGAGGCAGCATGTAGGTTAAAACGGCTTCTTTACAAGTCACTACATTTTTGCATTCTTTATGACTTACTTCATAAATAAATTTGTATCTTTGTCAACATGACAAATATGAAGTATACATTATATTTATTGATATTACTGCTTTTTTCACCTCTTCCCATGCAAGCTCAAAAGCATGGGAAGAGGTCAGCTCATCCACAAACCAACAAAACAGAGAAGACCCCTGCTGACAAATTATTCGAGACGATGGTAGAAGGAACTGCTAAAGTCATGTTCATCGATAGCATCGTGGTAGACAAGAAAAATTTCTTATCTAAAATTCCTATGAGCAAGGATGCCGGTACGCTTTCTGAACAAAATGGCCAATCCTCCTATACTAACGAACTTGGCAATCACCGCATCTATGCCGATGGTGATACCGTACAGGGATACCACCTGTATGCAACTGATCTATTAGGAAACATCTGGAGTAAACCAAAACAATTAGTAGAATTGGATGAAGAGGTAGACAATGCCAACTACCCTTTTCTACTTTCTGATGGTATGACCTTATTTTTTTCCGGTCAAGGAGAAAAGAGTTTGGGTGGTTATGACATCTTCATGACATTGTTCAACTATGAAGACGGAACTTTTTATAAACCAGAGAATTATGGATTGCCATTCAACTCTACTGCAAACGATTATTTGTTGGCTATTGATGACATGTATGCCTTGGGGTGGTTAGTCAGTGACCGGTACCAACCAAAAGATAAAGTTTGCATCTATACATTCGTTCCAACCAATCCGCGCCTTAACTTCAGTCAAGATAATCTTGAAGATAAACAGCTTAAGTCTTTTGCCAAGTTGACGAGCATTAAAGACACATGGGCCTTTGGAAACAGGGATGCCGCATTGAAAAGATTGGAAAGTTTGAAGCAAAACAATCACCAAGCAAATTCAAAGCCAGGCTTTCTGTTCCCCATTAATGACAAGACTGTTTATACAAAGATAGATGATTTCAAAAGCAACAAGACAAAAGAATTGTACACTCAGTTGACTGAAATGAAAGCGCAATTGTCACAGAATGAGAAAACTTTGGCCAAAATGAGATATGATTATAGCGGAGCGTCCATATCCGAACAACAAAACATGCGATCAAAGCTTCTGAAAGCTGAAGAAACCTTGCTGCAACAAAGAAAAGATGTGCAAACCTTTGAAAAGTCAGTAAGAAACGAAGAGAACAAATTGTTACCCAATTAAATCCCTACAATGATGGAAAAAAAATATTTTGCAGAATCAGAACTTATCATCAATGCCGACGGTAGTGTTTTCCATTTACATGTCAAGCCCGAACAATTGGCCGACAAGGTCATTCTGGTAGGCGATCCAGGCCGCGTGTCGCTGGTAGCTTCTCATTTTGAAAAAGTAGAGTGCGACATACAAAGTAGAGAATTCCATACCATTACAGGTTCCTACCAAGGAAAACGAATCAGTGTGGTAAGCACTGGCATTGGCTGTGATAATATTGATATTGTCATGAACGAACTGGATGCTTTGGCTAACATTGATTTTGCCACCCGTCATGAGAAATCACCTCTTAGGTCACTCACCTTGGTCAGACTTGGTACCTGTGGCGGATTGCAAGAATATACGCCAGAAGGAACATACATTGCCAGTGAGAAGAGTATCGGGTTTGATGGCTTGTTGAATTATTACGCTGGAAGAAACGAAGCCTGTGACTTAGAATTTGAAGAAGCTTTCAAAAAACACATGGACTGGAACCCACAAAAAGGCGCACCCTATGTTATCGATGCAGATAAAGAAACACTCAATCGCATTGCGGGTGACGACATGGTTCGCGGTGTGACGATTGCTTGTGGTGGCTTCTTCGGTCCACAAGGCAGAGAGTTGCGCATACCTCTGGCCGACCCGAAACAAAATGAAAAAATCGAGAATTTCGAATTCAACGGTTACCGTATCACCAATTTCGAAATGGAGAGTAGTGCTTTAGCAGGCCTTGCTAAACTGTTAGGACACAAGGCCATGACGTGTTGCATGGTGATAGCTAATCGTCGTGCTCAAAAAGCAAATGTAGAATACAAAAATTCTATTGACGGGTTAATACAAATTGTACTTGATAGAATTTAACGAGCGACTATTTAACCTCATCTATACAAGGGACAATCTGAACGTTCCGATTGTCAGACCCATGATATGGCGGGTCTGACAACTTGTTTTTATACTCAATCCAACATTAAATCATTCGATGCAACTTACTCAAAGCGACAACACGCACAATCTATCTTCAGTGGACGCAAGTTCTACAATTTGCGCTTTAGCCACACCGGCTGGTGGTGCTATTGCTGTTATTCGTCTATCAGGAAATGATGCCATCAACATTGCAGACAAAGTCTTTGTTTCCAAATCCAATCACAGACTAACAGAAGCAAAACCGCAGACATTGCATTTTGGACACTTGACAAACCAAGGTGGAGAAGTGATTGACGAGGTGTTGGTCTCTATTTTTCGCTCACCCCATTCCTATACTGGCGAAAATGCAGTTGAAATATCCTGTCATGGCTCACAGTATGTCATCTCACAAATTCTTAAAACCTTCATTCAAAATGGTTGCCGCCAAGCAAATCCAGGCGAGTATACGCAGCGAGCTTTCATGAATGGCAAAATGGATTTAAGTCAGGCTGAAGCGGTAGCCGACTTGATTGCTTCTACCAATCGTGCCACACACCAAATGGCCATGAGTCAATTGAAAGGTCATTTTTCTGATGAGTTGGCATTGTTAAGGAATCAGCTGCTGAAGATAACTTCATTGCTCGAACTTGAACTCGATTTTAGTGATCACGAAGAACTGGAGTTTGCTGACAGAACAGAATTGCTTGATTTGGCACAAACTATTGACCAACGATTGTCTACGCTTGCCCACTCTTTTGAAACAGGAAAAGCTTATAAACAAGGTGTAGCCGTGGCCATTGTTGGCAAGACGAACGTTGGAAAGAGCACACTTCTCAATCAGCTGTTAAAGGAAGAGAAAGCCATCGTGAGCAACATTCATGGTACGACCAGAGATGTCATTGAAGACACAACCGAAATTAAAGGTGTCACGTTTCGATTTATTGACACAGCGGGCATTCGCTCAACGAATGATGAGATAGAGAGGCTCGGTATCGAACGCACCTATAAGAAACTGAACGAAGCACGCATCATCTTATGGTTGGTTGATGAACAGCCTAACCATAGCGAGATTCAAGAAATGTTGGAGTATTGTGAGGACAAACAAGTGATTCTCGTTCAAAATAAGATTGATATCAGAACGATTCCTGACAAGTTGTCAACAAACTACTTATCAACCATACAAATCAGTGCCAAACTAGGAACGAACATTGGCCAATTAGAAAACCTACTCTATCAAAAAGCAAATATTCCCGAAATTACTGAGAATGATGTCATCATCACGAGTGCTCGCCATTACGATGCCCTCATCCATGCCAAAGAAAGCATCACACGAGTAATCAATGGATTAAAAGCAGACCTCAGCGGAGATCTGATTGCTGAAGATCTTCGTGTTTGCCTTGACCAACTGGCAGACATCACGGGAGGCCAAATCACTACACCAGAGGTACTTGAGAACATCTTCAAACACTTTTGTATCGGCAAATAAAGCAGAACATCAGTAACGCTAGCAAATTGTTTTGTGGAATTGGTGCAATCCTGTGAACAGATGTCAGGTCATTCTCCGCCTGTCTCAATTGGTTTGCAGTAATCATTTAAACTTGCTGGCAAACTCATTGACTTTAACCGCCAAACTCAATGGGTTTACCTTCCAATTGCATTGACTTTAGAGGCTAAAGTCAATGAGTTTGGACAACTGAACAGACCCCCTTGTCTTTCTTAGGACGATGACACGATAGACAGCCCCATTGTCAATGCGTTCTCAAATCTTGCCTATAACAAATGCTCAATGGTCGAAAATAAGACGAAACCAATTGATATTCAAAACTATTTTAGTACATTTGCCCATGGAAAGAAACATACCATACAAATGAAAAAGCTGTTATTTATCACACTCGCACTTATACTTTCCGTTTGTTCGTGGGCTGCAAAAGCTTGGCGCATGCCGCTTATCGTCACCCAACCAGACGGAACCACTCTACAAGTTTACCAACATGGAGATGAACATTTTAACTGGTATAGCACGCAAGACGGTGCTATTTTGGTGCGCGAGCAAAACACTTTCTACATCGCAGCGATTGACAAATTTGGACGTATAAAGGCGAGTAAGCAGTTGGCACATGAAGAAAACGGGCGACAAGCTGTAGAAAAAGAGTTAGTTGACGCACAAGATAAAAAGCTTTTCTTTGAACAAGCAAACACACTGTTGCAAACTCGCGCCATGCGAAGAGAGCCCGTGAAATCAGACAACACCTACTTTCCACACACGGGTTCGCCGAAGGCAATTGTCATTTTGGCTGCCTACCAAGACACCCCATTCACCCTCCCCAATCCTCGCAAATCGTTCCAACAGTTTCTCAATGGCGAAGGTCAACCTCAAGATTATGGTCATGGTGAAAACAGGAATGCATCCAGTGTACAACAATATTTCAAAGACATGAGCTTTGGAATGTTCAGTCCACAGTTTGATATCTATGGCCCAGTGACACTTCCACACGAGCTTGCCTACTATGGAGGAACTGATCCCAATGGTGGCGGTGAAAAGTTTACCGAACTGATTTCCGATGCTTGCAAACTCATGGACGACTCACTTGACTTCTCTGCATACGATGCCAACAACGATGGATATGTAGACTTGGTGTACGTAGTCTACGCAGGATATGGCCAGAACATGGGCGCAAAAAACGAAACGATGTGGCCAAAGGCTGGAACCATCTATCCTTCTCTTATCGTAGATGGCAAGAAAGTGTATCGATCTGGCATCAGCAACGAATTGATTGGTAACGAGAAAAGTCCTAAACAAAAGATGATTTCGGGCATAGGCCTATTCTGTCATGAGTTTAGTCATTGCATGGGTTTGCCCGACTTCTACCCTACTCTTGCCAGTGCAAGGGACAACAATCAGGGAATGGAGGCATGGAGCTTAATGGACGACGGCGAATATACTGCCAATGGGTGGTGCCCAACGGCCTATACGGCATGGGAACGTGAAGCCATGGGATGGATGAACATTGAAGAACTGCAAGACGCACAACAAGTAACCCTGCAGAACATTGATGAAGGTGGGAAAGCCTACCGCATTTATGTCGACAAGGAGAAAAGTACAAACGAATACTACATCATTCAGAATATTCAGAACAAACCTTGGAATTCTAAATTGGGTGGGCATGGCATGATGATGTATCACGTTAATTATGACGCCCAAGCATTTAGTTTAAGGAGTAACAGCGTTAACAACATAAAGGGCAAACCCCGCATGGCCGTGATACCTGCTGACGGCTTATTGTTTAGTTCGTACAACAATGACCGGCCAAAATACAAAGAACAACTGAAGGGTGATTTGTTTCCAAGCGTTAACAATGTGACTGAACTGACCAACAACACAACGCTGCCCAACTATCAACCGTGGACGGGTGCGATGTTAGATAAGCCTATTTATAACATCACTGAAAAAGAGGAAATCGTTTATTTCGACTTCCTCAAAAAGTTCCCCACACAAGGCATTGTGCCTACATTCTCCCAAAAAGTGACAAGCGACAAACGTATTTTCAGCATTGATGGCAAATACATGGGAACCGACAAATCGCTCTTGCCGCAAGGCATTTACATCATAGATGGCAAGAAGGTATACATTCATCCTTTCCACTATTAATCAGAAAGGATTGATAGGGAAAGGATGCTGTATTATCTTATCATGTGATTCAGCGTTCTCCAAATATGGCACTACCTACTCTCACCATTGTAGAACCACACGTCACAGCGATGAGGTAATCGTGACTCATACCCCAACTACGCTGTTTGAAAGATGGTTGGTCAGCGAAATATCGCTCCTTCACTTCGTCAAAAAAGTCTTTGGCCATCAACATTTCTTGGCGTATCTGTCGTTCATCGTCCACATTTGATGCCATCATCATCAGTCCGCAGATACGCACATTCGACAATTCACGCCATTCGCCAGCCTCCAAGAAATCACGACAATGAGCTAAAGTGAAGCCATATTTGGTGGCCTCCTCAGCAATGTGCAACTCCAACAGCACGTCGATAACACGGTTGTTGCGAGCTGCCTGCTTATTAATTTCTCGCAAAAGCTTGGGCGAATCCACCGACTCAATCATGCTGATGTAAGGAGCAATATATTTCACCTTATTGGTTTGCAGGTGTCCAATGAAGTGCCATTCAATGTCGTTGGGCAACGCTTCCACCTTTTCAGCGAGCTCTTGTTCGCGGCTTTCACCAAAGACACGCTGCCCAGCCGCATAAGCACTCGCTATCATCTTTTTGGGATGATACTTACTGATGGCTACCAAACAAACGTCATCGGGCAGCCTTTTCTGCACGTCGTGCAAGTTTTTTGCTACATCAACCATAATCATGAAAGTTTAAACGCTCATCTCTCCTATTCTTCTCAGTCGTTTATACTTCAGGCTGGTCATCGGGTTCCTTCTTCAAATCGTGTTCAAAAACATCCATGATTTTGGTTTCTGAAACATTGGCCACCACGTAATCGAGCACGCTACTCGAGAACACTTCGCCAATATTTTGAAGGGCTCCCTCGATGTTTTTGGCCTGAACCAAATAACTGACGGCCGTACGTTTCTCCTTACCTTTTTCCTCATCAATAGTAATGAACATCAGTTTGGCTTTGTACCATTTATCATCGCCCTCTCTGTCACTGAAAAAGATTTCGCTGTAGACAGCCGGCGTAATGTTCTTAATGACGAACTCACCGCTTGAATAGCTCGCCATTTCTTTGGTGATGGCATCTTCTGCCTCACCAAAAGTAAAGGCGTCAACCACATAAGTTTCTCTTACCTTGGCGAAAAGTCCGTCTTCTGCCTGACGCTCATATTGTACATTTGTTTCAAACCAATTGGCATTTCTTGTTCTCATTGTTATATCTTTTAAATGAAGTTACTATATTGCTTGAATGATATGGATGCAAAAGTAGTAAAAATCGGCAAATCCCACAAATGGAAGAAGCGACTTATGAAGACCGCGTGGTTAATATTATTTCATGCCAACTCTGGTATTTTATATCCACACTTCATTTGGTGTTCAGATTAATTTGTTACCTTTGCATCATACATGCTAGTGAGTTGTGGGCATGAATGATGACACGCACCACACTCATTTGCACGATTGTCAGGACAAAAGGGAAAAGTCCATCATACAATACTCCACAAGATAATTGAATTATATGCCAGAAATATCTGTTCGAGGATTAGAGATGCCTGAGTCGCCCATACGTAAGTTGGCGCCTTTGGCGACAGCAGCAAAGGCACGCGGCATCAAGGTTTACCACCTCAACATTGGGCAACCCGACCTTCCGACGCCACAAGTAGGATTGGATGCGCTCAAACATATCAACCGAACCATCTTGGAATATTCGCCCAGTCAGGGCTGCCTGTCGTATAGAGAGAAGCTAACAGGCTATTATAAAAAGTACGACATCAACGTTTCGGCCGATGACATTATTATTACATCAGGTGGCAGTGAGGCAGTGTTGTTCGCCTTTATGAGTTGCTTAAACCCTGGAGACGAAATCATTATACCTGAACCTGCTTACGCCAACTACATGGCTTTCGCCATCAGTGTGGGTGCAAAAATCAGGACGATCGCAACGACAATCGAGGAAGGCTTTTCGCTTCCCAAGGTTGAAAAGTTTGAGGAGCTGATCAACGAGCATACCCGCGCCATCATGATTTGCAATCCCAACAACCCTACCGGCTACCTGTACACCCGCAGAGAGATGAACCAAATCAGGGACTTAGTGAAGAAATATGACCTGTTTTTGTTCTCCGATGAGGTTTATCGAGAGTATATATACACCGGTTCGCCATACATCAGTGCCATGCACTTGACGGGCGTTGAGGACCATGTCATTCTCATTGATTCGGTTTCCAAGCGATATAGCGAGTGTGGTATACGCATTGGAGCGCTGATTACGCGCAACATCGAGGTGAGAAAGGCCGTGATGAAGTTCTGTCAGGCACGCCTCTCCCCGCCGCTTCTTGGACAGATTGTGGCAGAAGCATCGCTCGATGCGCCTGAAGAGTATTATCGCACAGTGTACGATGAGTACGTAGAGCGGCGCAAATGCCTCATTGACGGACTGAACAAAATACCGGGCGTGTACTCTCCTATACCGATGGGAGCCTTTTATACGGTAGCGAAATTGCCTGTCGATGACAGTGAAAAGTTCTGCCGATGGTGCCTGGAAGAATTCTCATTTGAAGGTGAAACGGTGATGATGGCACCGGCAGCGGGCTTCTACACCACACCGGGAGCGGGAATCAATCAAGTGCGCATTGCCTATGTTCTCAACAAACACGATCTTGAAAAAGCACTGGTTGTGCTGCGTGAGGCACTAGATAAATACCCTGGAAGAGTGGATACAGAACGATTGTAACATAGGGTTGGAAAGGAATTGCCTAGCCAGTTCTTTCCACCGGCAATGCGCCAAATGACACCATCCAATAACGACAGAGCCAGATATGAACTTACCTTTATTCATAGCAAGAAGAATTTACAGTGTAAACGGTGACAAGGCCGAGGTTTCCAAGCCTGCCATTAGGATTGCTACCGCTGGCATTGCCATCGGTCTTGCTGTGATGATTGTGTCTGTCTGCGTGGTGTTTGGTTTCAAACATGCTGTCAGTGCGAAGGTCATTGGATTTGGAAGCCACATCCAAGTGGCTAACTTCATGACGCTGCAGACCTCAGAATCGTATCCCATTCAGATGACTGACTCCTTGCTCAAGGTGCTGAAAAACACGCAAGGCGTAGAGCATGTTCAACGATTTGCAACCAAACAAGGGGTGCTGAAGACCGACTCCGACTTCCTTGGCGTGGTTTTCAAAGGGGTTGGACCTGACTTTGACTCAACCTTCATCCACCAAAATCTGATGGAAGGAAGCATTCCTGCCTTCTCTGACACAAAAAGCAGCAACAAAATATTGCTATCCATGTCGATGGCAAAGAAGCTGAAATTAAAAACAGGTGACAGGATATTTGCTTATTTTATTGACCACACTGGTGTTAGAGTGAGGCGATTTACCATCGCGGGCATCTATCAAACCAACTTAGCTCAATATGATGATGTCACCTGCTTCATAGACCTTTACACGGCTGTGAAGCTCAATGGCTGGGAAACGGACCAGGTGTCGGGTGCTGAAATCACGGTGAAAGACTTCAATAAGGTTGATGAAACGGAAGCTATCTTCATCAATCGCTTGAACAGAACGGTGGACCATTACGGCGAAACTTATTCCTCGAAGACCATTAGAGATATCAGTCCCCAGATTTTCTCATGGCTCGATCTGCTCGACTTGAACGTTTGGATCATTCTTGCGCTGATGATTGCCGTGGCCGGAGTGACCATGATTTCGGGACTTCTCATTATCATTCTCGAACGTGTCACCATGATTGGCGTATTGAAAGCTATGGGAGCCAAGAACGCGATGATTAGACATACGTTCTTATGGTTTGCCGTCTTCATCATCACCCGCGGTCTTCTCATCGGCAATCTTATCGGCATAGGGTTGGTTTTGTTGCAAAGATACACCGGTATGGTCGGTCTGAATCCCCAGACTTATTACGTAACAACGGTACCAGTTGATATCAATATCCCCGTTCTTCTATTGCTAAACGTGGCGACACTCTTAATCAGTGTTGTGGTTTTAATCGCCCCCAGCTACCTCATTTCTCACATACATCCGGCCAAATCCATGAGGTACGAATAAGCACTTTCACTCATTTTACGCTATTTTCCAGCTGCTACTTTAACATAACATTTTCGTGGCGGCAAGCTTGCTTTTATCTTTTATTGCCATGAAGATGAGTTATCAAAACATTAAATATGTATTGATTATTACGAAAAAACATGCACATATTTCTTGTACATGTGCAAATAAGACATTATCTTTGCACACATACTTAAATATTGTGCAATAGAATTATTTAAACTGACATCGAAAAATTCAACTAAATGGTTTTCATATCAGAAGTAAAATCCAACTAAGATAAATCGAAAGTAGCATGAAAGAAATTCCGAGTTTTAATGCCCTCATTCAAAAGAGCATTATCGACCATTGGACTTTGAACGCCCTAACTGACTATAAAGGCGTTACTCTTCAGTATCACGATGTGGCTCGAAAAATAGAAAAGCTGCACATCTTGTTTGAAAACAGCGGAGTTCAGAAAGGTGACAAGATAGCCCTCTGTGGACGAAACAGTTCTGCTTGGGCATGCGCTTTTTTAGCAACACTGACCTATGGAGCCGTTGCTGTTCCCATTTTACACGAGTTTACCGCCGAACAAATACACAACATTGTCAATCACAGCGAGGCAAAATTGCTGTTCGTTGGCGACGTTGTGGCAACCATCATCGACGAAAAAGCGATGCCAGACTTGGAAGGAATCGTTTATATTCCCGATTATTCGTTGTTCGTTTCCAGAACAGAGAAGTTGACGTATGCCCGAGAACATCTTAACGAAATGTTCGGTAAAAAGTATCCTAAGTACTTCAGACCAGAACATGTCAACTACTATATCGAGCAGGATCCGGAAGAATTGGCACTGATTAACTACACCAGCGGAACCACAGGATTCTCGAAAGGCGTGATGATACCCTATCGCGCCTTGTGGGGAAACGTAGACTTTGCCCAGCAAGAGTTGGGCAACATCATTCACAAAGGCGATAACGTGATGAGCATTCTGCCCATGGCTCACATGTATGGCATGGCATTCGAGTTCATCTATGAGTTTATTTCGGGTTGCCACATCTTCTACCTGACCCGTCTACCGAGCCCCGCTATCATCGCCCAAGCATACGCTGATATCAAGCCAGCCTTGATTGTTGCCGTACCGCTGGTCATTGAAAAGATCATCAAGAAGCGGGTCTACCCAAAGATACAGAGCAGCATCATGAAGCTATTGCTTAATATGCCTGTCATCAACACCAAGATTCATGAGAAGATTGGACAAGAAGTAATCAACGCATTCGGTGGCAATTTCTATGAAGTCATCATAGGCGGTGCCGCTTTCAGCAAGGACATTGAGAATTTCTTGCAAAAGATTGGTTTCCCATATACCGTTGGATACGGCACAACCGAGTGTGCCCCTATCATCGCATACGCCGACCACAAGACATTTGTCCCTGGCAGTTGCGGCCGTGCAGCCTACCACATGGAAGTAAAGATAAACAGCAATGATCCGGAGAACATTCCCGGTGAGATTTGGGCAAGAGGCACAAATGTGATGCTGGGTTATTACAAGAATCCAGAAGCAACTGCAGAGGTACTGGATGCTGATGGCTGGTATCACACTGGTGACTTAGGAACTATGGACGCCGAAGGTAACATTTTCATCAAAGGACGCTTGAAGAACATGCTGCTGGGTGCGAGTGGACAAAACATTTACCCTGAAGAAATCGAAGATAGGCTCAACGCCATGCCCATGGTAAGCGAGAGTGTGGTGATTCAAGAGAATAATAAACTGGTGGGATTGGTATGCCCTGATTTGGATGAAGCTAATTCCATCGGGCTGTCCAGAGCGGATCTTGAAGAAATCATGGAACAAAACAGGCTGCAACTGAACGAGGATTTACCTGCCTATAGCAAGCTGAGTGCCATCAGATTACATGATGAAGAATTCGAGAAAACACCGAAGAAGAGCATCAAAAGATATCTTTATCAGAACGCACATGAAAAATAAAGGCGTTTTTAAGCCTTGCAGAATAAGAAGAAACTGAAAGTGAAAGAAAAGAGACAACCACGCTGGTGATTGTCTCTTTTTATATGATTCAAAGCGAAAGACAAATCAATGTCTTATTCTGCTTTCCACAAACCGTGCAAATTGCAGTATTCACGTGCACAAACTTCTGTTGCACAGGTCTTGAACTCAGCCACTGGTTTGTCAGATGGCGTAAGATATTTGCGAAGAACTTCGGTCGGTGTAATCAGCTCAATCCACTGGATGTAGTGTTCCTCCGTCATCGGATGTTCTACTTCACCCACAGTTACACGGTAGCCACCCTCTATCTTTTCAATCACAGGAACGTGCTTTTCCGTAGCAGCGTCAACGGTGTTCTCCTTCAAAAGTTTCATAGGAGCATCGCAACAGGTAAGTTCTCCGGTTGACTCATTCACTACTTCAACCATGTTACCACACTTTTCACATTTGTAAATTTCGTTTCTTTTTGTCATAATCTTAGTATTCTATAATGTTGATATGACAAAGATACAGAAAATAAAAGATTGATACAACAATAACAATGTGAAAAAAATACAAATTACACAACTTCTTTTATCTTGTCCCAATGCTTCTACCCTCTTTCCTTTTCTCTTCGTAAAAATACGCACATCGACTGTTTGTACTTGGAATGATTACCACGCTTGGTGAGCAAAACGATAACCCTGTCCCTGATAACCACACAAAAACGAAGATGTATCACGAGCCACAAAGTCCAAGAGATGTAAGATTTTTTGTCCGATTTTTGCCCTAAAAACGCCCTATGAAAACTTTCATTCTAGCAAAAAACGATAGGCAGAGAGGAAGCTAACAAATGAGATTTGGTAGAAAAAAATTGGCTATTGACAGGCAAAAGCAATGCTTTTATTCTAATAGAAACAACGGGTCAGTCGTAAAACCCAGTTGCAACCCTCTCCCTCTCATGCACATAATTTCATAGGTATTTGTTATCTTTGCATCATGAAGACCGAGCAATTGTTGCGTTGTATCTTTCCAGA
>CABTXD010000015.1:0-47625 GCA_902488665.1 uncultured Prevotella sp.
ATCTATCAGAGTGCCGAATTGGGGACGTTGAACATCCATTTAATAGATCATGACAGTGGAAATGAGGCGGGTGCGGTGTATGAGATTGATAGAAAAGGCACGACTGATTCGGTCAAGATATCCACAAACTCCGGTGGTCCAATTCGCTTAGATTATATTTCTTTTACATGGCAGAAGCCTCTGCCGGCACCACAACTCAAAGGAACCTCCTTCCCTGTCCCTGAATATGTTTACAACATTACAAACCAAGACTTGCATGGAGATGGCTTCGCCGACATGGTCATCATCATTCCTACCAGTCAAAAACTTCGCACGCAGGCCGAACGTTTGAAGGCTTTCCACGAACAAAACGATGGCATGCGAGTACGCATCGTGCCGGCTGATGAACTTTACAACGAGTTCTCGAGCGGCACTCCTGATGCCAATGCCTACCGCAGATACCTCAAGATGTTGTACGATCGGGCACAAACCGAAGCTGACATGCCTAAATATCTGTTGCTGTTTGGCGATTGTGTCTGGGATAACCGAATGCTGACGGCCAACTGTCGCAACCTCAATCCTGACGATTACCTGCTTTGTTTTGAAAGCGAAAATTCGTTCAACGCCCTTCATTGCTATGTAGACGATGGCTTTTTTTGCGCTTTGGACGACGGAGAAGGTTTGAATACCAATTTCTCTGATAAGCAAGATGTCGCCGTGGGTCGTTTTCCTGTGAAGACAGAAGCCGAGGCCAAAGTGATGGTTGATAAAGTTATCAACTATGTGAAAAACCAAAATGGCGGCGCATGGCAAAACACTTTGGTGTTCATGGGCGATGATGGCGAGAACAATCTGCACATGGATGACATCAATGCCACGGCCGATACCATCTCAACACAATATCCCGGCTATTTGGTTAAGAAAATCATGTGGGATGCATACGTTCGCGAAACTTCGTCTACCGGACATGCCTACCCAGAGGTAACTCGACTGATTAAGCAGCAACAGGCGGCTGGAGCCCTCATCATGGATTACGGTGGACATGGGTCAGAAATACAGATTTCCCATGAAATGGTATTGAATTTAAGTGATTTCCAGTCGTTCAACAATCCTAATCTTCCCTTGTGGGTCACTGCTTCGTGTGACATCATGCCTTTTGATGGCGTGGTTCCAACCATTGGTGAGGCAGCTGTACTCAATCCGAAGGGCGGCGCTTTGGCTTTCTTTGGCACAACTCGTACCGTTTGGGCTTATTACAACGCCCAGATCAACACCTCTTTTCTGCGGCATGTGTTGAACAAAGACCATGCTGGGAAACCGATAACGATAGGTGAAGCTCAACGCTTGGCCAAGAACGAGATGATTGATACCGGACGCGACTTGACCGATAACAAACTACAATATTCATTATTGGGCGACCCGGCCGTGGCACTTCATCAACCCACTTTAAAGGTGGTTGTCGACTCCATCAATGGCTCGCCTTTGTCAACTGACGTCAAAGCTTCTCTCAAAGCTGGTGGAATAGCCAAAGTGACGGGGCATGTAGAGCACGCAGCCGACTTCAATGGAACGGTAACTGTAACCGTTCGGGATAGTCAGGAAAAAATTGTTGGCCGAATGAACGATGCGGCTGACATCACCAGTCCGTTTACCTATTACGATCGCACCAAGACATTGTTCAACGGATCTGGCAACGTTGTTGGCGGAAGGTTTACGTTAACTTTCGCCATTCCGCAGGACATCAATTACACGGATGGCACGGGATTGATGAATTTGTATGCCCTTAGTGATGACCATCGGCTGAAGGCGCACGGTACCAGCGAGGCGTTCACGATTGGTGGCACGGCCGATGTGGCCAACGATTCCATCGGCCCATCCATTTACTGTTACCTCAACTCGCCGTCGTTCACCAATGGTGATAAGGTGAATAGCACGCCTTATTTCGTTGCGAAAATCACCGATGAGAATGGAATCAATAGTGCCGGAAGCGGCATTGGGCACGACTTGCAGTTGATTATCGATGGAGAAATGTCAAAAACGTATAACCTCAACGATCATTTCGTGTACGACTTTGGCAGCTATACCACCGGAACCACGCATTACAACATCCCCGAATTGGCCCCTGGTCCGCACAAGTTGCAATTCAGAGCATGGGATGTTCTGAACAATTCTTCGACCGCAGAACTGACACTCCATGTCGTCAAGGGCATGCAACCCAATCTGTTTTCGGTCGATTGCACGAACAATCCCGCACGCACCACTACGACCTTCATCATCAACCACGACAGGGTAGGCACACAAGTGGATGTGGAAATTGACGTGTTCGACATGAGTGGCCGCCAACTATGGAATCATCAGGAACGTGGCGTGAGTACTAATGATGCTTATACTGTTGACTGGGACTTGATAGTTGATAGTGGGGCACGCTTGCAAACCGGCGTTTATCTCTATCGTGTGTCACTCTCTTCTGAGGGCAGTCAGAAGATTTCCAAGGCGAAGAAACTCATCGTGATAGGCAATAATTAACTATCCCGTGCGTTTTTTAATCAATAATAGAAAAGAGTTACTGAACAGAATGAAAACATTTCCAAGAATATTTTGCATGCTGTTGTTTGTGTGCTTTGCCATTACATTGTCAGCACAAGACAAACGAAACATGTTTAATCCAGTCCACTCATCGGTCACCTCACAAATGATTGCACCTGATGCTCGCTCGGCCGGCATGGGTGATGTGGGAGCGTCTACCGACCCTGACGTGGTTTCACAATATTGGAACCCGGCCAAATATCCCTTCACCATCAGTCGTGCCGGTGTGGCACTCAACTACACACCGTGGCTTAGACAGTTGGTCAACGACATCGATTTAGCCTACCTGGCAGGCTACTATCGCATTGGTGACTATAGTGCCGTGTCTGGTTCGCTGCGCTATTTCTCACTGGGCGAGGTGACAACCAATGTTGACAGAGATGGCAAAGGGGGTGGGATGACCATCAACCCATACGAAATGTCATTGGATGTAGCCTACTCGTTGATGTTGAGTGAGCGGTTTTCATTAGGTGCTGCCGTGCGTTGGATTTACTCTGACTTAACTTACGACTTTAAGGATGAAACCACTCCTGGCTCGGCTTTCGCCGCAGACATCTCGGCCTATTACCAAAATTATATCAACATCGGGGAACGTGAAAGCCAGTTGGGCATCGGCCTCAACATCTCAAACATTGGTAGTAAGATAACTTTTGGTGGCAGCGACAACAGTGAGTTCATTCCCACCAACATGCGGTTGGGTGCTTCTCTGATGATTCCCATTGATGAATATAACCGATTTACCTTGGCTGCCGATGCCAACAAATTGTTGGTACCCACCTACCCTAAGCAGAATGAGGGCGAGAGTACGGAGGACTACCAGGAGCGTGTACAGAAAGAATATTATGACGTGTCGAGCATCAGCGGTATTTTCAAAAGCTTCAGCGATGCACCCAATGGTGCGAAAGAAGAGTTGCAGGAAATACAATGGAGCGTAGGTGCCGAATATGTTTATCATGATCAGTTCGCCTTGCGAGCAGGCTATCATCATCAAGCGGAGAATAAAGGAAACCTAAAATATTTTACGGTGGGTGCCGGTTTCAAGATGAGTGTGTTCTCGTTGGATGCAGGTTACGTGATTGCCATGGCGAAGAGTAACCCACTTGACCAGACCCTTCGCTTCTCATTGAACTTTGATATGGATGGGATAAAAGATTTGTTTAGGAGGTAAGAATGGAAGCCTCTCCCCCAACCCCTCTACGGCCTCTCCCCCAACCCCTCCCCAAAGGGGAGGGGAGTGATTAGCAAGGCTATCAAATTGTAAACTGGTCATCTAGGAAATCTAGAATACCTAGGAATCCTAGGTAATCTAGGAAAACTAGATAACTAGGAAAACTAAACAACTAGAAAACTAGATACTTGTCAACTCGTAAACTCGTAAACTTGTCAACTAAAAAACTTTTACCTTATGTATCCTATTTTTCGTGTTGGTTTTGGCTATGATGTCCACAAATTGGTGGAAGGGCGCGATCTTTGGCTTGGTGGCATCAAGATAGAGCATTCGATGGGATTGTTGGGACACAGCGATGCCGATGTGTTGATTCATGCCATTTGCGATGCTTTGCTTGGAGCAGCCAACATGCGTGACATTGGTTACCACTTTCCCGATACCTCTGATGAAACCCTCAACATGGACAGCAAGGTGATCTTGCAGAAAACCATGGCACTCATCGCCACCAAAGGGTATCGACTCGGTAATGTAGATGCCACCGTTTGTGCTGAACAACCCAAGATTAATCCTCATATACCCGCCATGAAGAGTTGTTTGGCTAGGCTCATGCAAACCGATGAAGACAACATCTCCATCAAGGCTACCACCAGTGAGCGCATGGGGTTTGTGGGCCGTCAGGAGGGAATGGCTGCATACGCTACCGTGTTGATAGTGAAGGCATAAGCGTTGGGGGCGTTCGCAAACGCTCCTATGTGGCAAGTGGTTGTGCGGTTTAGCTGAACCATGTGCGCTTGCTGTTCTTTGAAACATCCACAAGCAGGGGCGTGCTTGACAGGGATGAACACCCTTGCTTCACTTTATGAAACAAGGAAATGAAAGACGACCGCCATTGTCACAACCCGCCTGATTTGTGCCAATGCAGCTGAAATATGCGTTTCTACGGTGCGTTTACTGATGTGCAGGGCTTGAGCGATTTCCTGATTCGTCATGCCTTGCAATCTGCTCATGGTGAATACTCTGCGCCGCTGATCGGGCATTTTGCTGATAACATTTTCGAGAATCGCCTTGAGTTCTTTACTGAAAATCATTTCTTCCAAAGAATTTTCTTCGGGTATACTCGCCTCCGGGTAAGCTCTTAAATTGTGTTCATGCACATTCTGTTTGAGGGCATTCAGCGTATAGTTGCGTGCCATGGCATACAAATAGGCATCCCAATTGTCAACAATTCCTATTTTATCGCGTTGAATCCACAATTTAAGAAAGATATCCTGCGCAATGTCTTCAGCCTCATTTTCGTCTTTGATGATGGCATAAACGAAGTTTCTCACCTTGGCATAATAACGTGTAAATAGCATATCGTATGCTTTTAGGCATTCGATATCCTGGGGGTTGGTTTGCCCTACCGTTATTATTTTCTTAGACATTGAAAGGTGCTTATAAGTATTCTTTTGCGCAAATATACGATAAAAAACAACATTTTAAAAGATATTACATTGATTTTACAAACCCTTCGTGTTGAAAAGCAACTGCTTGACCGGCGTGATGAGTTGCTGCCAAACGAGCTGTCGGTAATAGTGTAAATCTTCGTGAGTTGCCTTAAATTCCGCGTGAAAAGTTAATTTTTTATCACAAAAACACCCCTAAAAACGGGTAGTTCAAACTTTCAATCTAGAAAAAATCAATAGGCAAACAGCATGCAAAAAATGAGTTGAGCGGGCAAGAAAATTCGACTTTTGGCGCAAAAGCAATGAGTTAACTGTTCTAGAAGCATGACTTTGATAGACAAACTGCATGCTTTAACCTATGAAAAGCATGCAGATAACATCCTTAACGCAATGCTTTTGCCCTAAAAGGTGGTGAAATGCAATCCTAAAATCGCCTACAAAATTCACAACACATTGATTGATAGGGAAATATAAAATTTGCGAATGCTTGGCGAATTTGCGACCAAATGAGTGACTGTTTGCAAATACACAAAATATGAAGAGGTTCTTTGTCAAAATAAAATCAAATGCGTTACCAGGATGATAGCAAGCTTTTATCTTCACAAGAAGCACCCTTTTGTGGTACCGAAAGGCTGTGGTTTATTGACAAACCTTTATTTAACATCTTTTAACTACGTGTGTTGGCCGTTATCATTGTCTATTGAGTAAAACCCTAAATCATGAACAAGGAAACCGCATACAAAATCATTAGATATTTTGCAGATGGACTGATTCCGTCTCGCTATCGCCAACAAGTGATGGCGTGGCTCATTGACGAGGCTGATAGAGAGGCGAAAGACGAAGCCTTGAAGCGCGTTTGGGATGAAACCGATGACGTGATGAATGCCGACGCCATGTCGCAGTCGGTTCTGCGAAACTATGCTCTTCGTTCTCATCACGGCCATCAGGAGCGTGCTCGCCAAATACGTTTGAAGGTATTGAAGTATGCAGCTGTTATCTTCTTACCCATTGCTTTATGTTTGGGTACGTGGCTGATGGCTTCAAACCAGATGGCTTCTCAAGCCATGCTCACCGAATGTCATGTGGAAAACGGTCAAACTAAAGTCTTGCGTTTGTCCGATGGTACCCAGGTACGCCTCAACGCAGGTTCTTCATTGTTTTACCCCAAACGCTTTAATCGTTTTTTTTCTCGGCGTGATGTCTACTTAGACGGAGAGGCACATTTTGACGTTGCTAAAAATAGCAGTCAGCCTTTTATCGTACATGTGGGCAATTTGAAGGTAAAGGTATTGGGAACTCATTTTAACGTGAAGGCCTACCCTGCCGACGAACTGGTTACCACAACCTTGGAACAAGGAAAGGTGAAAGTTTATGAAGACAAAATCGCCATGACGCTGTTGCCCGATGAACAGGCGGTGTACAATCGAATCAGTGGTAAGATGACGAAGCGTAGCGTGGACAGCGGGAAATACAATCAATGGATGAACGGTAAATTGTTGTTCGATCAAACGCCTTTGAAAGTGATTATTGCTGATTTGCAGCGTCGATACAACGTCTGTATCAAGGCCACTCCGGCGGTTGATTTGTCACAGCAATTCACCATGGCTTTCAGGGCTGATGAAGGCATTGACGACGTGATGAAAGTGCTGACGAAAATATCTGGAAACTTAGATTATATTCATCAACAACATACAATTACACTTAATGTGAAGAAAGGAGGACACAAAGCAGGCAATATGTAATAATAACATGTGAATATTGAGGCTGCATCGGGGTGATGGCATGAAGAGCAATCACGGATGCGCACGATTAAAGAATCTATATTAAAACTATCAATTTATTTTATTTACACAAAGTAATGAAACCTAAGGCTAAAAAAACACTGTTAACGATGATGCCATTCAGCAAAACTTTTTTGGTTGGCGCATTGTTATTTATTTCATCAGCAGGGTTCGCACAAAATCAAGTCATCAAGTTGCAGCAACGCAAAGCAACGCTGAAGACTCTGATTACTGCTATTGAAAAACAGACCAACAAATCAGTGGACTACGGACAAAATGTCATCAATTTGAAGAAGGTAGTCCAAGTAAGTTCTAACAAGATGAAGTTGTCCGATCTCTTACAAGAACTTTTCAAGGGCACCAACGTCGATTACACCATTACCGACCACCACATCTTGATTAGTGAGAAACCTAAAGCTAAAGTCAGCACTTCTCAGCAAGACCAGGCTACCATCAAGGTGACAGGGCAAGTGACAGACGAAAATGGCGAATCACTCCCAGGCGTTACGGTGAGAGTGAAGGGCAGCAAGACTGCAACTGCAACCGACATTGATGGAAATTATACCCTCAATGTTCGTAGCAATGACATACTTGAATTTTCGTATGTTGGATTTACTACTCGTGAATTCAAGGCTTCTGATGTCACTTCTACTACCGTCTTGAACGAAAGTTCTAAACAACTGGGTGAAGTGGTAGTAACGGCTCTTGGTATCAAGCGCGAAGAGAAGGCTTTGAGCTACAATGTACAACAAGTAAAGAGTGAAGAACTGACTCGTAACAAGGATGCCAACTTTGTCAACTCGCTCAATGGTAAGGTGGCAGGTGTAAGCATTACCAAAAGTGCCAGTGGTGTGGGTGGTGCCACGCGTGTGGTTATGCGTGGTGCTAAATCTATTGAAGGCAGCAACAATGTGTTGTATGTAATAGA
Organism: uncultured Prevotella sp.; assembly: GCA_902488665.1. Lineage (GTDB taxonomy): Bacteria > Bacteroidota > Bacteroidia > Bacteroidales > Bacteroidaceae > Prevotella. The sequence goes on from CABTXD010000015.1 coordinate 7,888, forward strand.
TGGTATCCCCTTGTTCAACTTCAATGGAGGTTCAGATAGTGGTGTTTTAGGAGAGGGTCGTGTCAGCAGTGAAGGCATTGCCGACTTTAACCCTGAAGATATTGAGAGCATCAACGTTTTGGCAGGTCCTTCTGCCGCTGCCTTGTATGGTAGTAATGCAGCGAATGGCGCTATCCTCATTACCACTAAAAAGGGTAAAGAGGGAAAAATGGAGATATCTTTCTCGTCAGCAGCCGATTTTAGCTCTCCCTTGCTCATGCCGAAGTTCCAAAACACATACGGTAACAAAGCAGGCTCTTACGAGAGCTGGGGTGAAAAGCTTGCAACGCCCAGTTCGTACGACCCTGCGAAAGACTTCTTCCGTACTGGTACTAACTTTATCAACTCACTGACCATCAACACAGGTAATGAGTATAATCAAACCTTTGCATCGGTAGCTTCGACTAATTCAAAGGGCATTGTGCCAAACAATACGTACGACCGATTGAACTTTACTGTCCGTAATTCTTCAAAACTCTTTGGTGGTAAGGTTCAGTTAGACTTAGGCGCATCATACATCAAGCAAAAAGACAACAATATGGTATCTCAAGGTGAGTATTGGAATCCTATTGTTGCTGCTTATTTGTTCCCACGTGGCGAGTCGTTCGATGCTATCAAAACGTTTGAACGTTACGACAATACACGAAACTTCCCATTGCAGTATTGGCCAATCTTAGATGGTAAATTTGCCAATCAAAACCCCTATTGGACAGCTTATCGTAATTTATCTCCTGATGATAAAGACCGATATATGTTTAATGCAGGCCTCACTTATCACGTCTTAGATTGGTTGGATCTTGCAGGTCGTGTACGTTTTGACAGAACTTTCATGACGAGCGAACGAAAAATTTATGCTTCTTCATACGATGTGTTTGCTAAGTCAAAGGGCGCATACGACTATTATAATTATAAAGATCATCAAACCTATGTCGACTTTATTGCCAGTATCAATAAACGTTTTGGAGACTTTAGTTTAGCTTCCAATATTGGTTACAGCTATTCTGATTATGGCTCACTCACTAGAGGCTATGGCGGTAACTTGACGTTAGTACCCAATAAGTTCTCTTTGACGAACATCGACCCTACCGATAGTAAGATTCGCGAGGAAGGTGGCGACAGCAAGGTGCGCAATGTTGCAGCCTTTGCCAGTGCCGAATTAGGTTACAAGAGCATGCTCTACCTTACCTTGACAGGCAGAAACGACTGGAATTCGCGCTTGGTTAATTCGTCCGAAGAGTCGTTCTTCTATCCTTCAGTTGGTTTGTCAGGCATCATTTCTGAAATGGTAAAATTACCCAAAGCTATTTCTTACCTCAAAGTAAGAGGTTCGTTCACCGAAGTAGGTTCGCCTGTATCACGTTCTGGTATGACACCGGGAACCATCACAACGCCTATTTTGGGCGGTAGTTTGAAATCAACCGACATTTATCCGTTTACCGATTATAAGGCAGAACGTACAAAGTCGTATGAGCTTGGTTTGACGGCACGTTTATTCAAAAAGCTATCTTTCGACTTCACATGGTACAAATCGAACACCTACAACCAAACGTTTATCGGTGAATTGCCCGAAAGCTCTGGTTATAAAGCCGTATATCTACAAGCAGGAAATGTGGAGAACCGCGGTGTGGAGATGACCTTGGGTTATCACGACAACTTTGGTGAGTTGGGTTGGAACTCTTCGCTTACCTATTCGCACAACAACAACGAAATTATTGAGATGGTGAAGGATTATACTCACCCCATGAGTCCCAAACCTATTAACATTCCTCAAGTTTCTAAAGACAATGGTCGTGTTATCTTAAAGGTTGGAGGTTCTATCAACGACATCTATGCAAATAAGTTCTTGGCTAAAGATAATCAAGGATTTATCAATGTTACCTCATCTGGTGGCTTCAACGTAGAGAATGTAGATCCCGTGTACCTCGGTAAGACTACACCAGATTTTACGATGGGTTGGAACAACTCATTCTCTTATAAAGGCTTCGGACTAAGTTTCTTAATCAATGCACGTGTGGGCGGTGTTGTTACTTCTTCTACACAAGCATTGCTCGATAAGTTTGGTGTGTCGCAAGCCTCTGCCGATGCTCGTGATGCTGGTGGTGTGCTGATACCTGAACAAGGAGTGTTCGATGCCAAAAACTATTATAACTTGATAGGTACAGGCGAAACAGCCTTGGCTGGATATTATACCTATAGTGCAACCAATGTTAGATTGCAAGAGTTAACTTTCAGTTACAAGTTTAATTCTCGTTGGTTCAATAATGTAGTGAAAGATTTAACACTCTCGTTTGTGGCTAACAATCCTTGGATGATTTATTGCAAGGCACCTTTCGATCCAGAGGTGACTCCTTCTACAGGAACTTATGGACAAGGAAACGATTACTTCATGCAGCCCAGTCTGAAGAGTTATGGATTTAGTGTAAAATTTAAATTCTAATCAACTATGAAATTTCTAAGATATAAACAATATATGATAGGTTTATTGGCTTTGTCATTGTTTGCTTCGTGCGACTTTGAGAAAATCAATACCAACGAGTTCGAGATGCTTCCCGAAGAAGGTAAAATGGACGGTATCTCTGTCGGTGGTCCTATAACAGCTTTGCAAAAGTGTGTAGTGCCTGTTGGCACACAAGACGACGGAACAAATGTTGCCAACGAATATCAAGTAGCTTATCATTTGGCTGCCGATTGTTGGAGTGGTTACTTTGCCCAAAACAACAACTGGAACAGCGGTCGTAACAACTTAACCTATTTCTTGATGGACGGTTGGGTATCGGCATCGTACACTTCGGCTTACACCAAAGTGATACCGTTGTGGCAAGACATCAAGATAAAGACCGAGAAAGATTTCCCCGAGGCTTATGCTTTGGCACAAATTCTCAAAGTATCTACTTGGCATAAGGCTACCGATATGTTCGGTCCAATTCCTTACAAAGAGGCAGGAAAAGGACTTATTAGTGTGCCTTACGACAGTCAGGCAGACGTGTATACATGCATGTTTGAGGACTTAACGAATGCCATTGGCGTGCTGACAAATGCTCTTGAGCATGGTACTACCAAATTGTTGCCCAATGCTGATGCCGTATATGGAGGCAATGTGAAGAAATGGATAGTTTATGCCAACTCTTTAATGCTTCGCTTGGCGATGCGTGTATATTATGCCGATGAGGCCATGTCAAAGAAGTATGTACTGCAAGCTGTGAACAATCCTTACGGTGTAATGCAGTCTAAGGACGATGAAGCCAAGATGGAAAAAGGTGCAGGACTTACCTTTATCAATAACCTTGAGATTTTATCAAATCAGTATAATGAGTGCCGCATGGGCTCATCAATGCAGGCTTACTTAGGTGGATACGAAGATCCACGACTTCCTAAATACTTTACAGAGTCTGAAGCTTATTACGCTCAGGAGTTGGGACAATACGGAAAATACCTGGCAGTGCCAACTGGTAATATAGCTTCGCAGAACGATGTATTTAAAATGGCATCAAGACCTAATGTTACCAAAACAACTGCCACTTATTGGATGCGCGCATCCGAAGTGTATTTCCTTTTGGCAGAAGCAGCGTTACATGGCATGTCTGTCAACGGTTCTGCTGAAGAATTGTATCGCAAGGGTATTGCCATGTCGTTCGAGGAAAATGGCATTTCTGCCAATGAGGTAGACAACTATATGAACTCTGGCCGTACACCAATGAAATATGAGCTAAGCATGTGGTATCCCAACGTAAATGTTTCAGAGCCTTCTGTTACAAATGCTACCGTAAAATGGGGTGGCAGTACCGAAGAGAAGTTAGAGAAAATCATGATTCAAAAATGGATTGCATTGTATCCTAACGGACAGGAAGCTTGGAGTGAATATCGCCGTACAGGCTATCCAAAGCTGCACAAGGTAATGGCAAATTACAGCAACGGAGAGGTAGATACCAATATTGGTATTCGCAGAATGCGTTACCCATCCAATAGGGCTACATCTGATGAGGACAAACAGAACTTAGACAAAGCTCGTCAGATGCTGCGTGACGGACAGGATAAGGCTGGTACTCGCCTGTGGTGGGATAATAAGAATAAATAATATACTTAAAATCGAAAAATAATGAAACGTTTTAAATATCATCAACTATTTCTCGCTCTTGCGATAGGAATGTTCATGACCTCCTGTAGTGATATGGTAGAACCTGAACCAAAAGAGTTTGACCATGTGGGTGGTTATAACACCATGAACAATGCAAAGAGCGAACAATATTATGCTGATTTAAGAGCTTATAAGAAAACGGCTAATAATTATGGTCGCCCTGTAGCATTTGGTTGGTATTCTAACTGGTCGCCAGCAGGCACTTACCGTAGAGGCTACCTTAGTTCAATGCCCGACAGTATGGACATTGTGTCTATGTGGAGTGGTGCCCCTAACAGATTTGAAATCACACCTGCACAAAAGGCTGACAAAGAATTTGTGCAAAAAGTGAAAGGAACCAAACTGCTGGAGGTAACCCTACTTTCTTATATCGGAAAGGGTAGAACTCCTGATTATGTGTACCACGAAGTGGAGAAAAAAGCAGAACAAGAAGGTTGGAGCAAAGACGAAGCACGGCTGAACGAGGCAAAGAAACAGGCTCGTTGGAAATTCTGGGGCTACAATGGTGTACGTGGTTCAGAGAACCATAAACAGGCGTTGGCAAAGTTTGCGAAAGCTCTCTGCGACTCGTTGGTAGCTAACGATTGGGATGGTTATGACATCGACTGGGAAATTGGAAGTGGTGTCTTTGACATGGATGGAACTTTACAAACCAATGAAGACTTGATTTATTTGATTAAGGAAATGAACAAGTATATTGGTCCTAAGAGTGACCCGGAGGGCAATGGCCACAAACTAATTTGTATTGACGGACAATTCCATGGTCTAACCAAAGCCTTGGATGGCTATGTTGATTATTGGATTGCACAATCGTATGGCTGGGTGCCCAGTTTGGATTACTATGATTTCGATACCAAAAAACTGATTATCACAGAGAATTTTGAATCCAACTTTAGTAGTGGTGGTAAGCTATTGAAGCAGGCAGCCCTGATGCCAGCCAACGGATGTAAAGGAGGCGTAGGTGCTTATCGTTTTGACAACGACTACGACAACACGCCTAATTACAAGTGGATGCGCCAAGCCATTCAAATCAACCAAAAGGTTTATAATGAATGGAAAGCCAACCAAAAGAAAAAGTAGTTTAGTGAATCATCAAAAATGAGTTAACAATGAAAAACAAACATATATGCCGTTCTCTTTTAATGGGAGGGTTAGCCCTCTTGTTAGGAGCATGCAGTAATGAAAGCGAGAGTGATTTGCTCGCAGAAAAAGTTTATTTCGAGAGCAGTGAATATCAGGTAACGATGAAAGAAGAAAAAGATGTGATGGATGTCAATATCACCTCTCGTCTTAGCAATCTTCTATCGTCGGATGTAAACGTATCGTATGAGGTAGCAGAAGAGTCATTGGTGAAAGAGTATAATGCGAAGCATGGCACAGGCTATTTACCCTTCAATGCGCAAAATGCGAAAATAAACACGCCGCAAGCTGTGATTGAAGCAGGTGCGACACATGCCAAACCGGTAGTGCTTTCCCTGTCTGGATTGAATAGTCTTGAAGCAGGAAAGTCTTATATCTTACCTGTTCGAGTGAAATCAAGTAGTGTTCCAACAGTTGCTGGTGAGGATATAGAATATGTTATTTTAGCGAAACCAATCTTAATTAACAAGGTAGGTACGTTTACGAGTCACTATATTTCTGTAAAATTCCCAGCAGGAACTTTCTTTAAATCATTTACCTATGAGGCTTTAGTTTATTCTTCTGGCTGGGGATCTAATAATACCATCATGGGTTGCGAAGGTATCATGATATTACGCGTTGGTGACGAAGGCGGCGGCATTAGTAGAGGTATTTTGCAAATTGCAGGAAACCAACATTATGAATCGCCTGACAAGCTGCCCGCTAACCAGTGGTGTCATGTTGCCATTACTTACGATCAGCCTTCTGGAAAAACCGTTTTGTACTTGAATGGTGCCAAATGGGCAGAGTCTACTTGGAACATTGCTGGCTTCGATCCTAATAAGGATGTCGGCTTTAACATTGGTAAGTTGGCAGGATTCCCATGGGGCGAACGTCCATTCCGTGGTTATATGAGCGAATTGAGAGTATGGAGCGTGGCTCGTACCGAGAAGCAAATCAAACAATTCATGTTAGGAGTTGATCCTAAGTCTGATGGACTTGAATTGTATTATAAGCTTGATGGCTCTGAGAAAGTAGAGGGCAATATCATCAAGGATGCAGCCAAGAACTTGGATGGTAAGACAAACGGTATTGATATAACTACCTTAGATGAACCTATCTCCATCAAATAATTTTTGAGAGTGATATAAAATGTAAATAAAAGGAGGTGTGCGACCATGCGTACACCTCCTTTTATTTCTATACCCCAAAGACATTGTTGTGTCCATATAAGCGTGCAAAGTAAGCATGCTATATTCGTAGTTTGTGTGAAGTATTTTTCGTAGCTAACCTGCTTGTTGTGCTTTAGATACGATTCATGTCAGACCGTTGAAAATATGTTGCTCACTAATCTCAATGATATTAATCCCCAAACTCAATGCTGTTGGACACTAAACTCAATGACTTTGACCATCAAACTCAATGCTATTGGATATCACCTCCAAAACCAATAAAAAATAGGAAAATAGGATTGAGGTTTTTAGATCACGAGTTGACGAGTTAACAAGTTATCTAGTTTACTAATTGTCTAATTTACTAGTTTTCTAGATTTACTAGTTTTCCGAGAATTACTAGATTACTAGTTGGTTAGTTTACAAGTTGATAGCATTGCCATTCACTCCCCTCCCCCTCGGGGAGGGGCAGGGGGTGAGGCTGTAGAGAGGTTGGGGGTGAGGCTGTTCGTTCTCAGTCTACCTGTTACAGTCAGCCGTCCAGGTCTCCTTACCCTTTACATAAAGGATATGAAGTTTAGACTCGTCAATCTTGATTCCCTTCAAACCATCAGACCCTATGCTCACGAAGGTGTTGTCATCTTCTTTCGAAAACTTGATGTTGGTCAGGTCGGGAATGCCGTTGTTGAAGTGAAACGAATACCTGTTTCCCAGTTTGACAACTGTCACTTTGCCGTCATTGGCTGAAATTTTCTTATCTGTTTTGAGGTTTACATACGATATTTTTCCTTTATAAACGTCTGTGAACACTTCGGCCTCTGCTGGATCAGTGTCATCACTACAAGCTGCAAATCCCACTGATAAAAGCAGGGCACATAAGAAAATGGATAATGTTTTTAATGTTGTTTTCATAACTTAATTGTTTTAATTGTCGTTACAAATATAGGGAAAATAGAGCAAAAGTTCAAAATAATTTACATTCTTTATCACAGAATACTCTGTATTTCTGACAAATTGGTGGTTTTAATCCCTGGAATTAGTTTTCTGTCAAATTTGTTCACATATAAAAAGTGAGGCGCACACCTGGTGAATGTATCTGAATATCGTTCATGAACCGTCAACTATGATGCCTCGAAAAAGATAATCTGTTTTCTACCGTTTCATCGCTTTTTTCAATATAAATATGTATTTTTGCAAGGTATAGTCCGTGCGGCTTTGGGCATGTCAGTCATTACTTTTTACTTGACTGCTGTGTCAGGGACAGATAAAACGATACGCAATCATGTCAGAACAGAAACTAAGATTTGCCCTTTTTGGCAACGAATACCAGCCTGAGAAAACAGCTTTCTTCCTGCGAATTATCGAGGAGTTGCAGGCACACGGTGCTCACGTGAGCATCGATAGCACGTTTTACGACTTCTTATGTCAAGATGTTCATTTCAAATCGGAGACCGTACAGCGGTTTGAAGGACAAGACTTCGATGCCGATTTTGTGATTTCCGTGGGTGGAGACGGTACCTTTCTCAAAGCTGCCCGACGTGTGGGCATCAAACAAATTCCGCTGATAGGCGTGAATACTGGCAGACTCGGTTTTCTTGCCAACATCCTTCCGAGTGAGTTAAAGGAAGCCGTTGCTGACATTTATGCCCACCATTACGAGTTAGAGAGGCATTCGGTCATTCAATTAGAGACCAACGGAGAGCCCTTAGACATCAACCCTTATGCCCTCAACGACATTGCAATCCTGAAACGTGACAATGCGGCGATGATTACGATTCGTGCTTGCGTGAACGATGACTACTTGGTTACCTACCAAGCAGACGGTCTGGTAATTGCGACACCTACGGGTAGTACGGCATACAACTTGTCAAATGGCGGCCCAATCATGGTGCCATCGACCAGCAATTTGTGTCTCACACCTGTCGCTCCACACAGTCTGAACATCCGTCCTATCGTGATTAACGACAACAATGTGATTACTCTCACAGTAGAATCACGCTCGCACAACTTCCTCGCTGCCATTGACGGTCGCTCCACAAAGTTAGGGGAGCATACGCAACTGACTATTCGCAAAGCTCCTTTTGCAACCCTTTTCGTCAAACGATTTGGTCAACGTTACTTCTCAACCCTGCGTGAAAAGATGATGTGGGGCGCCGACACAAGGGGATAACACATAGATACAGCAGCTTATGAACATCCGACAATGGTTTAAGATTCCTACCCCCAAATATTCCGCCAGGGTCATTTTCAAATGGCTTTGGCGTGCTTGGCGTGGCAATCAGTTGCAAGCTATCCTCAATGCCGCCATTGGTTTGCTCTCCGTAGTGGTGAGCTTAGCACAAGTGTGGGCAGTACAGCATGCCATTGACGTGGCATCTGGACACGCGGAAGGTTCTATCTACTGGTCTGTAGGGGTGATGGCATTGCTCGTTCTTTGCGGCTTCGCCCTGCGTATCTGCTCCATTTGGGTGCGCAACATCTTGGGCATCAAGGCGCAAAACCGTATGCAGCAACGCATGCTCGACCGTATCTTGCGGTCGGAATGGACGGGAAAAGAGTCGCATCACTCAGGCGATGTACTCAACAGGTTGGAACAGGATGTTGGCACGGTGGTAAGTTTTCTAACCGAAACTATTCCTAATACCATTTCGGTAGTGGCAATGTTTGTGGGCGCATTCTTGTATCTTTTCTCCATGGACAAAGTACTTGCCTTCGTCATCGTAGGCATTATTCCGGTGTTTGTGCTGTTAAGTAAGCTGTATATTGGACAGATGCGACGGCTCACCCGACAGGTACGCGACTCGGATAGCAAGGTGCAAAGTGTGCTGCAAGAGACCATTCAGCACCGTATGCTCATCAAAACTTTGGAGAGCGACAGCATCATGGTAGATCGATTGGAAAGCACACAGAGCGAACTTCGGCATAGGGTGGTAAAGCGAACGGCATTTAGTGTGGTATCAAACTTTATCCTGAACGCAGGATTTTCTGTGGGTTATCTCATCGCTTTCCTATGGGCAGCCTTGCGAATGGCTGACCAAACGCTGACTTTCGGAGGTATGACGGCGTTCTTACAATTAGTAAATCGTATACAAGGACCAGCGCGCGACCTCACTCGCTTAGCACCTGTGTTTGTCGGAGTCTTTACGGCAGCCGAACGATTGATGGAACTTGAGGAGAATCCCTTGGAGGAACAAGGCGACCCTATCCCCCTGACAGCACCGTGTGGGGTGCGCTTGGAGCACATTACCTACGCATACGACGATGGCGACAGTAATGTGATTGAGCAGTTGGATTTTGATTTTTACCCTGGTTCGTGCACGGCCGTCTTGGGCGAAACGGGGGCAGGAAAGACCACGCTGATACGACTCATCTTGGCTCTGTTGCACCCCAATGAGGGGAAAGTCATCCTATACAATCAACAAGAGCAAAAGGAATTGTCGCCCCTGATGCGCTGCAACTTTGTGTATGTGCCACAAGGAAACACGCTGATGAGTGGCACGATTCGCGACAACCTGCGCTTAGGCAAGCTCAACGCAACGGAAGAGGAAATAAAAGCGGCGTTGGAAATGAGTTGCGCCTCGTTTGTTATGGAGCTTCCTGACGGCTTAGACACCGTTTGTACGGAAGCAGGGGGCGGACTGAGTGAGGGACAGGCACAGCGTATCAGCATTGCCCGAGCCTTGTTGCGCAACCGTCCAATCATGCTGTTCGATGAGGCTACCAGTGCTTTAGACCCCGAGACGGAGCGACAGCTCTTGCATAACATTCTCTCTAATCACGACAAAACCGTGATATTCATTACTCACAGACCTGCCGTAGTTGACTACTGCGACCAAACGTTACATCTACAAAAACAATAATTAATCATGAAAAGAATTGTATTTCTCACATTTTGCCTGTTCTGCACAGTTGCAACATTGTTGGCACAAGATGATGATGCCAAGTATGCCACCCAGCTTTTAGAGGTTGGAACGACAGCACCAGCCCTTTCACTGCCCACCATCAACGGTGAGACTATATCACTTAACGACTTCCGAGGGAAGTATGTGGTATTGGAATTTTGGGCTTCTTGGTGTCCCGATTGCCGAAAAATCACACCGAAAGTGGATGAGTTGGGGGCGAAATATACCAGCCATGGCGTGGCTTTCATACACGTTTCGTTTGACACCCAGAAAGAAGCATGGACCCAGTATGTACAGCAAAATTGGAAAAACAAGCAAGCATTCCATGTTTGCAACTTTGAGAAGATGAAGGAATCGAAAGTGGCAAAGGATTTTCACATCAAGTGGATTCCCTCCTTCTATCTTATCTGTCCAGAAGGAAAGATTGTTATGGGAACGGTGATGGTGGAGAAAATTGAGAAAAAATTAGCCGAGCTGGTGCAACTTTCAAAGCCATGCTGTCGTCTAAAAGCCAAATGATACATCTCAAAGACATCAACAAAACCTATTTTGGCGCACAGCCCCTACACGTACTCAAGGGCATCACGCTTGACATAGAGGAAGGCGAATTTGTCTCTATCATGGGCGCATCGGGCTCGGGGAAGTCTACCTTATTAAATATATTAGGCATCCTCGACAATTATGACAGTGGCGAATATGTGCTGTCGGGTACGCTCATCAAGAACCTAAGCGAAAGACGTGCCGCCGAATACCGCAACAAGATGATTGGCTTCATCTTTCAGTCGTTCAACCTCATCGGCTTCAAGACAGCGGTAGAAAACGTGGAATTGCCCTTGTTCTACCAAGGAGTAAGTCGCAAAACACGCCGTCAGCAAGCCCTTGAATATCTTGACAGACTGGGATTGGCACAGTGGGCAGACCACTACCCTAACGAGATGTCGGGCGGACAGAAGCAACGTGTCGCCATTGCCCGCGCGCTGATTACCAAACCACAGATTATCTTAGCCGATGAACCCACGGGAGCTTTGGATTCGAAAACCAGTGTGGAGGTGATGCAACTGCTCAAGTCGCTCAACCAAGACGAGCACATGACCATTGTCGTGGTAACGCACGAGAGCGGTGTCGCCAATGAGACCAACAAGATTATCCATATCAAGGATGGACTAATAGGTCGCATTGAGGAGAATCTCGACCATAACTCAAGTCCATTCGGGACAGGAGGTATCATGAAATAATGCTTAAAACAAATCAGACATGAGAGACATCTTAACAGAAATATGGGCGACCGCACGACGCAATAAATTGCGCACTACCCTCACTGGGTTTGCGGTAGCGTGGGGCATCTTCATGCTCATATTCCTGTTGGGAGCAGGCAACGGACTGATCAATGCCACGCAACAGAACTCAAATAGGTATCTCAACACCTCCATGGTGATATTTGGTGGACAAACCTCAAAGGCACACAAAGGACTGAAAGAGGGGCGCAAGATAGAGCTGAACGACCGTGATATGGAAATCACCCAAGACCGATTCAGCGACAATGTGGAAGAGGTGGGTGCCGAACTCGACCATGGCAACACCACTATGAGCCATGGAAAAGAGTACACTGCCGCTAACATCAGTGGCGTATATCCCAACGATTACATCATTAACAAGCGCGATATGATCTACGGGAGATTTATTAATAAGATAGATATCAGAGACCGCAGGAAGTCGATTGTTATCAGTGATGACATGGCAAAGGAGCTTTCACCCACGGGAAATGTAGCAGATATGCTGGGACAAATCGTGAGAATGGAAGACTTGGCGTTTCACATTGTGGGTATTTATCAAGTAGACAAGAGCATGATGGGTACCGATGCGTTCATCCCTTTCACCACCTATCGCACTATATATAATGTGGGCGACAAGACTGGCAACATCGTTTTTTCGTTCAAAGGCTTGGAGACAGAACAGCAAAACGAAGCTTTCGAACAGCGATACCGTGCTAATCTCAACGGCAATCACGGTGCTGCACCCGACGATGAAGAGGCAGTTTGGATATGGAACCGATTTACTCAAGCCATGCAGATGAACACAGGAATGGGCATGTTGCGCACAGCATTATGGATAGTGGGCATCTTTACCCTGCTCAGTGGCATCGTAGGAGTTTCCAACATCATGCTCATCACGGTGAAAGAACGCACCCACGAGTTCGGTATCCGCAAAGCTATCGGTGCCACACCATGGTCTATCCTGCGGCTCATCATCATTGAGAGCATCATCATCACCACTTTTTTCGGATACATTGGCATGGTGTTAGGCATTGCAGCCAATGAATACATGAATGCCACCATTGGCAACATGAAGGTTGATTCAGGTTTGTTTACCACCACCATGTTTGTCAATCCCACCGTTGGACTTGACGTTTGTATCAACGCCACGCTACTGATGGTGGTGGCAGGCACTATCGCTGGACTCATTCCCGCACGCAAAGCGGCACACGTAAGACCCATTGAAGCACTAAGAGCAGAATAAGCCATGAAGTTTGATATCGACACATACAAAGAGATTATCGAGACACTCTCGCGCAACAAGAGTCGCTCTTTCCTCACTGGCTTCGGTGTTTTCTGGGGCATCTTCATGCTCATGGGACTTATCGGAGGTGGACAAGGGTTCAGAGAGTTACTCAATCGCGTGTTCGAAGGCTTTGCTACCAACTCCTCGGTCATCTTCGCTCAACCCACTACCAAGCCATACGACGGCTATCGGAAGGGACGACAATGGACATTAGAATATAAAGACGTGGAGCGTATCAAGGCGAACGTACGCGACTTAGACATCGTTACACCGGGACTGTCGCAATGGGGTGGAAACGCCGTGTTTGGCGACAAGAAGAGCAACTGCAACATCAAAGGACTGATGGCGGATTACGCCAAGGTGGAAACACCACACATGTACTACGGCAGATACCTCAACGAAATGGACATGCAGCAACGCAGGAAGGTGTGCATATTGGGTAAGAAAGTGTACAAGAACTTGTTTCCAGGCGGCGGAGACCCTTGCGGTCAGCTCATTAGGATAGACTCAATCTACTACAGTGTCGTAGGAGTAGACTATAGTGCAGGTAACATGCAAATCAACGGGTCGGCAGAAGAGAGCGTCGTCATACCGCTCCCACTGATGCAACAAGCCTACAATTTGGGGCAAACCGTACACGTTATTTGTGTTACTGGGCGTCCTGGAGTCAAAATGAGCAAGGTGGCACAACCCATGAGAGATGTCATCGCCCGTGCGCACCACATTGATCCGACCGACGAAAAGGGCATCACGGTGTTCAATACCGAGGTGATGTATGGCATGGTTGACAGTCTTTTTGCCGGTGTCAACTTCTTGGTATGGCTCGTAGGCATCGGCACTTTGCTGGCTGGAGCTATCGGTGTGTCCAACATCATGATGGTAACGGTGCGCGAACGAACCACAGAAATCGGCATCAGGCGTGCCATTGGTGCCACGCCACGCACCATCTTGGGACAGATTATCGCAGAGAGCATCATCCTGATAGCGGTAGCTGGCATGAGTGGAATACTCTTTGCCGTCATCATTCTGCAGTTGGCAGAGATGGGTACCACCACCGATGGCTTTACTGCTGCACACTTCCAAATAAACTTCTGGACTGCCGTGGGCGCTGTCATCATGCTGTCTTTACTCGGCGTCTTGGCTGGGTTGGCACCTGCACTGAGAGCCATGTCTATCAAACCTGTGGATGCCATGCGAGACGAATAATCCAAATAAGAAAACTGATTATAGAACCTATTCATGATACACACTGCCGACTGCAGAACGAGTTGCGCATTGTGAACCATACATTACACCATTATGAAAAAGAATATCAAATTTATCGTTGCAGGCGTTATCGCCCTCATCTTCATCGGAACATTTGTTTTCCTATGGTTCAAGTCACGCCCTCAACCCGAGGTTTACGACGAGTTTACCCCCAAGATGTCGAACCTGAAGAAGGTAACTGTCATCACTGGCAAGATTGAACCTCGCAACGAGGTGAACGTGAAGCCGCAGATTTCGGGTATCATCACGGAGATTATGAAAGAAGCAGGCGAGATGGTGCAGGCTGGAGAGATTATTGCAAAGGTAAAAGTGGTGCCGGATATGAACCAATTATCAAACGCACAGTCACGCGTTCGCTTGGCACAAATCAACGTGAAGCAAGCGAAAGTGAACTACGACCGTGAGAAGAAGCTCTACGACAAAGGACTGGTTGCAGGTGATGAGTACGACAAGATACGGCAAGCCTACCAGCAATCCCAAGAGGAAGTGAAGGCAGCACAGGACAATTTAGAGGTGGTTCGCGACGGTGTGTCAAAGAATAATGCCAACACCAGCAGCACACTCATTCGCTCCACCATTAGCGGTTTGATTCTTGATGTACCCGTAAAAGTGGGCAACACGGTTATCTTGAGCAACACTTTCAACGACGGAACCACCATTGCCACGGTAGCTAACATGGGCGACCTTATCTTCCGGGGCAACATCGATGAGACAGAAGTGGGGCAACTGTCTGTGGGCATGCCCATGAAGATTACTATTGGAGCCTTGCAGGACAACACCCTACAGGCATCTCTCGAATATGTTTCGCCCAAAGCTGTTGAGCAAAACGGTGCCAACCAATTTGAGATTAAAGCCGCCATTCGTAACATTCAGGGCAAGAAGATACGCAGTGGATACAGTGCCAATGCTGAGATTGTACTGGCAAGTGCGCAAAACGTGTTGACTGTTCCCGAGAGTGCCATCGAGTTTAGCGGAAAACAAACCTATGTATATGTGGTAAAAGGAGATAAGGACAACAAGACTTACGAGCGGCGAAAGGTAGAAACAGGCATGAGCGACGGTCTGAACATCGAGATAAAAAGCGGCTTGAACAAGAACGAAAAGGTGCGCGGACCTAAGAAAGTGAAGGAAGATTAAGATGAAGCAACCGTGCTTTGCCATCTCATGCGCACGCTCTTGCAGCGTCATTCGTTTATGAGTGATGTTGAATTCTGCTATAAAAAGCTTCATAAAAAACGTAAGTAAAAAAAAATACGCTGCAACTCTCAACGAGCTGCAGCGTATAGTATGTTTAACTAAAAATCTTTTCTCAGTAAATGAAAACCTCACGGCCTTCATTGTTACCTGTTAAACAATCTGTTTAATTTACCTTAAACCTAATAACTAAAAACCTAAATCTATTACTACTAACCTAAACAATCTATTAACCTTTTTGGTACTGCAAAGGTAGACAGATTTACCACTCGTTCCAAATAAGTGAGCCATTTTGGTGCTCAAAACGCCTCTTTCTTGACCTATATCAATATTTTGTGTCCGCACACAACACACAAAATAAGGCTTCTGCTACCCATTCTTTGAAACCAAACAGGTATCACTTTTGCCACGCTCAAACGATGAAAATGGGCAGAATGGCGCAAGTTCAAGGGTGAAATGGACGAAAAATAGGCGAAACACTTGTTGGTGTTTCCGATTTAGCGTACCTTTACATCTGAATCAAAACGACCTATATGCGCGTTCTTATTGTGAACACCAGCGAGAAAACGGGTGGTGCCGCAGTGGCTTCCAACCGATTGATGCAGGCCTTGAACCAGTCGGGTGTCAAAGCCAAGATGTTGGTAATGGATAAAGAAACCGACCATCTCACCGTTACGCAGTTGCCCCATCAAGCACTGAAAAGATTGCATTTTCTATGGGAACGCTGGTGTATTTTTTGCCACTTACATTTCTGTAAGCGTCATTTATTCCATGTTGACATGGCCAATGTGGGTTCTGACATCACGTCGTTGCCCGAATTTCAAGAGGCTGACATCATTCATTTGGAGTGGATCAACCAAGGAATGTTGTCGTTGCGCAACATTCAAAAGATTCTTGCGAGTGGCAAACCGGTGGTGTGGACTATGCATGACATGTGGCCGGCAACGGGTATTTGTCACCTTACCCTGGCGTGCCAGAACTTTCAAACGCAGTGTGGTAACTGCATGTACCTACCCCATCATGGCTCAAAAAACGACCTCTCGCACAGGGTGTGGAAACGAAAACAAAAGGTATATGCATCGGGCAATATCCGTTTTGTGGCATGTAGCAACTGGCTTCACGCACAGGCAAAGGCAAGCGGACTATTGCAAAACCATGCGGTGACAACCATTCCGAACCCCATCGACACCCACCTCTTTGCGCCTAACGATAAGTTAGCGGCTGCCAGGCGGTTAGGATTGCCTACCGATAAACAGCTTGTTTTGTTCGCGTCGCAGCGCATCACGAACGAAAATAAGGGCATTCAGTACCTCATTGAGGCCTGTAAACAACTTGTAGCTGCTCACCCTGAAATGAAAGACAGGGTGGGATTGGTGATGTTGGGTGGTCATGCGGAGGAGTTGGAAGGTGCCTTTAGCTTGCCAACTTATTCGCTTGGCTATGTCAATGACACGAAGAAAATAGTGGATGTGTACAATGCGGTGGATGTGTTTGTACTGCCTTCGCTCTCAGAAAATCTCCCCAATACCATCATGGAGGCCATGTCGTGCGGCGTACCCTGTGTTGGTTTTGACGTGGGGGGCATTCCCGAGATGATTGATCATTTGCAAAACGGCTATGTAGCTCGCTACAAAGATGCCGCTTCGTTGGCCGAAGGCATCGCGTGGATACTTGACAAAGATACCAATGGTGCGGAACTGAGTAGGCGATGCATCCATAAAGTGCAAACTGCTTATGCGCAACAGCATGTGGCAAAGCGCTATTTGGAGGTATACCAAGAGGCAATTAAGGAAGAAAGAGGGTAGCTGATTGGAGTTATCGGGAGTTATTAGGAGTTAGTGGTAGTTATCGGACATTAGACTTTCGCGATAAAAAAACTATTGTCTGTTAACTCCCGTTCACTCCCTCGTAACTCCCGTTTACTCCCAAAATAAATAGAGATTGGAGTTATCAGGAGTTATTTGGAGTTAATAGGAGTTATCGGACATTAGACTTTCTACACGGAAAAACTATTGTCGGTTAACTCCCGATTACTCCCTCGTAACTCCCAGTAACTCCCTAAACAAAAAGAGATATGATAAAATTCAGCGTCATCACATGCACCTATCAGGCAGAAAACGAATTGCAACGAACGCTTGACAGTGTACTGATGCAAAGATACAAAAACGTAGAACACTTGATTATTGATGGTGCTTCTACAGATCAAACGGTGGTTATGGCAAAGCGTTACGCCGCTCTTTCTGCCGAGAAGGAAACCGGACACAAGGTGGTGGTGGCTTCAGAACCTGACCATGGCTTGTACGACGCTATGAACAAAGGCATACAGAGGGCTACGGGCGACTATGTGCTGTTTCTCAATGCCGGCGACAGCTTTCCGTCAAACGACACGCTGGAACTTGTGGCTGGTAGCGTGGGCGCATACGATGTATTGCCAGCCGTGCTGTATGGTGATACCCATATCGTTGATGACAAGGGTGAATTCGTGCGTCGTCGGCGCTTAACACCACCGCGTCATCTCACCTGGCGTTCGTTCTTACACGGCATGCTGGTGTGCCATCAGGCTTTTTATGCACGCACCGACATTGCGAAGGTTACGCCTTACCTGATGAAGTATCGCTATTCTGCCGATGTTGATTGGTGCATACGAATCATGAAAGAGGCGGCTCGTAGGCACTTGCCCTTGCGCAATGTGCAGGCTGTGGTGGCGAATTATCTGGATGGCGGCATGACCAATCAAAACCACCAAGCATCGCTCAAAGAGCGTTTTCACGTCATGGCGTCGCATTATGGCTACCTGCCAACCCTCGCGATGCACGGATGGTTTGTGATAAGAAGTGTTTTCAAACGGTGAATTTGAGGTGAAGCTGCAGGGTGATAGTTGTACAATTGACAGCTCAATAGTAGTTTCAACGCCATGCTGACTTGACTACATAAGAACTCGTTTTGTTGATTTATTTCAAAATTTTGAAGTTTTGAAATAGAAAAAATTATTCCGAATAATGGCGTTGTTTGATAGTGTGTCAAGCTAAAAAACAGACTTAAGGACATCAAATGACGCTATTTAACGCGTAATTTGTATGTGTTTGCCATACTATTAACATGCTGTTGGAATGCAATAGCATGCATATTGGGGTTCAATAAGCATGCTTTTGGAGGGATATCAGCATTAAATTTGACTGATAAAGCATGCTGAAACGTATAACTATTTATTGTTCAAGTATTTGTAAAAATCGCTCATATTTTGCGTATTTGCCACCAACGTTACGGTTGGTTGCAAATAAGCTCGTATTTCGAGGGCATGTAAAATTATTTCTTAGTTGCTCAATCAGATCTTCCATATCAGCAGTTGGTGGGGTGTGATTTATCACGTTCCGCCGCTATCGACAGAAACAGGAAATGAAAATGGGAAATGGAAAAATGGGAATCACATCCCCAAAACTTCCCATTTCCCATAATTATGGATGCCCTCTATGCGTCAAATGGCTGATAAACCACCAGCAAAAACTATTCTGGAACCCACACTGAGACATTCCCAGCCGGACAGGTAAAGTTGCCCCAACCATTCTCATCAATCTGAATCTTGTGGTCGAATCTGCCCAACAAATCATAGAAATACTGCCCAGCATAAGCCTTTCCTACCTCCATGGGTTTCTCGTATTGGTCTTTGTTGCTCATCACTACGGCACATCCCCGGTTATATCCATCGCCCTCGCGTGTCCAACCAAGGCAGTTGGCGTCTTCAAAATAATCGCGCTGGGTGCCATAAGCATTTTCTTTTCGGGCTTTCAACAGACCGTCAATGCCATCAACCTTATCCAAGAAAATCTCATAATCGTTGCCATCCTGCCCCTTATCCGTATAATGTGCGCCAAACAAATCGGGATAGAACACGCAAGGATAACCGTCTTGTCGCAATAAAATGAGGGCATAAGCCAAAGGCTTGAACCATGCTTCTACCGGTGCTTCCAACGCCTGTAAGGGTTGGGTGTCGTGATTATCGACTATAGTCACTGCCTTATCAGGGCGGGCTGCCAACAAGGTTTCATCAAAGATGCGGCGTAAGTCGTAATCACCGCCACTGTTAGAGGCAATATGGAAGTTTTGCTGCAGCGATGCATCGAACAGGCTCATGCATCCATCCGTAGCCTCGAGATAATCGAGCATTAACGGAAGCAAACCCGGTGTCCAGTACTCACCCACGGCAAAAATATTCTTTCCTGTATTCGAGCGCAATAAATTCAACCATTCTTTATAGAACTCAGGCGACTGATGCTTCACGGCATCCAGCCGCACACCGTCGAAAAACACTTGGTCGTGATACCATTTTCCCCAGTCGTTCAGTTCCTTACGAACATAGGGATTTCGGTGCTCAATGTCGTTGTACATCAAATAGTCGTAATTGCCTTTCTCTGAACCAACAACAGTTTCCCACCCATCGCCATGGTCGTTGATGATTTGGAAGATGCCTTTGTCCTGCCCTACCGCATAATCCACGCCGGAGAAGCAAGTGAAATCCCACTTAAATTTAGAATATTTGTCGCCACGACCCGGGAAAGTAAACTTGGTATAGCTTTCAATTTCGAAAGGAGCTGATATGTTTTTTTGGCGGTTGTTGGGATCTACTTTCACCACATGAAAGTGTTCGGTCTCATCACCACCGGCCTTGTGATTGAGCACCACATCGACCATCACCGAGACATCCTTGCTCTGTAGTGTCTTGCAAGCATCAATGTATTCGTCCTTGGTACCGTATTTCGTGGCAATAGTTCCTTTCTGATCGAATTCTCCCAGGTCAAACAAGTCATAAGGATCGTAGCCAACAGAGTTGCTACCACCAGCTGCCTTGTATGCTGGAGGAAACCACACCATGGTGATTCCTAACTCTTGAAGCTGATCGGCAATCTCTTTCATGTGTTTGTAAAACACGCCGTTTCCTTCTGTATACCAGTGGAAACCTTGCAAAATAGTTTGATTCATACCTTTATCTCTTTTATGAAAACGTTTATTTAAAATGACGTATTGGTTGGAAAAAGCCGTTACCTGAATTGGTGCGAAGTTGATTTGGCTTGTTGCAACTGAAGAGTTTGTAAACCCTTTCTTTCACTCGAAAGGGTTGTTTGGTTGGCATCCTACTTAAAAAGATGCACAAAAGAACCCCTTCATGTGGATTGAAAAGCCGTCATAATGTCGTCGTCTTGTGGATTGTACCATACAAAGATATACATAATACAGCAATGTTCTCGTACAAATTATATTAATTTAACCCGAATGGTTCACTATTTTTTCGATGAATCTGTTAAGCAATAGAGGGCAATGATTCCTGCGTTGAAATAAAAAAAAACAGCTCCTTCTTGTTAGAAAGAACTGTTATAATGACGTTTTCTTGTGCCTTTGTGTCGGTCAGATGATATGGCCTTTTTCGCACAAGTGAGCGTTAAATTGTTGTTTGTTCGTATCGCATTCCGATGTTAAGAATATCTCAAGATGCTTCCCGGCTTAAGCTTCGCAGATTTACTGATATGGCTTAATCGGCAAATCTGCTCAACCGTTACACCGCGTTTGCGCGCAATCGAGGAAAGTGTCTCGCCTGCCACCACCTTATGGTATTGTACCTGAGTTGGATTGACCATGTCATTATCGTCCTTTTTGTAGGCTAATTCGCCACGAACCTCTTCAGGTGTATATCTTCCATTTCTTACTACACCACGCAAACGGGTAGCTTCTGATGACTCACGTTGATAGGAAGCGTTTCTGAATGTATAGAAATCGCCTGTGACATCTTGCGCTCGGAAGTCAAATAGGAGTGCGGGATTCAGAGCCACGCCGCATAATCTCGTTTCGAAATGAAGGTGAGATCCAGTACTTCTACCCGTGTTCCCCCCGAGTCCTATCACGTCGCCAGCTCGTACTTCTTGATTCTCTTGCACTAATTGTTTTGACAAGTGACCGTAGATAGTCTCCAGTCCGTTGTTGTGTCGGATGACGATATAGTTACCATATCCACGTGCCTCATAGCGGACAATGCGTACTTTGCCACTGAAAGCAGCACGGATTGTATCTCCGATGTACACCTTGATGTCCAAACCTTTGTGCTGACGTCCCCAACGAGAACCGAAGTTACTCGTCACAACCCGGCTGGGTGTGGGCATGTGAAAGTGGCGAAGATCTATCTTGAATGAATCGGGAAGAGCTGTTGCACGGTGTGCATAACGGTTTTCCCATTCGTCATACAGCTGGGCAGCAGGTGACTCTGTATTTTCTTTTTCAATGATGCTATGCAGCAAAAGCGTATCTACGGCTTTCATCTTCCGGTCTACGGGAGCCTGTTTGGCAAGTAAATCTTGCGCTGTAGCTGATTGAGCGATTGCCCCAAAGACTGCAATAAAAGCAAATGTTTTTATCTTGTTTATAAATGCCATACAAATTTTGTTAGTTTTAGGTCTCCCAAGAGAGCTAATCAAAAATGCTTTTTTAAGATTTACCAGATGCTGTAAGAAATCCTTCAACTTTAAAAAATGGTTGTGCAAATATAACGATTATATTGCAAAGTTGTTACGTTATTAACAGAATTTATAACGGTTTTAACTAACTTGGAATAACTACAAACAGATGCTAAGAGATTGATGCCCAATTGATATTGGTCTTTCTCAGCTCGCTTAGCCTGTTCCAAAGCAGGCTGTATTCTGTCTTTTCGCAAAGCGGGTCGGCCTCTATAATCTTCTGTGCTTCGTCACGAGCGAGTTGTATGATTTGTCCATCGCGTGCAATGTCGGCAATTTTGAGATCGAAGGCAATGCCACTTTGCTGCGTACCCTCCAGATCTCCCGGTCCACGGAGTTTCAAATCGGCCTCTGCAATCTGAAAACCATCACAGGTTTCGCACATAATATCAATGCGTCTGCGTGTTTCTTTCGACAATTTGTGACTGGTTACCAAGATGCAATAACTCTGTTCGGCACCACGTCCCACACGTCCTCTAAGCTGATGAAGCTGTGAAAGTCCAAATCGATGAGCATCGAGAATCACCATCACCGAAGCGTTTGGCACGTCAACACCCACCTCTATCACCGTCGTGGCCACCAGGATTTGAGTTTCTCCACGACTGAACTTCTGCATTTCGGCATCCTTTTCTTTCGGTTTCATCTTGCCATGTACCTTGCTGAGTTTAAAGTCAGGGAAGATCGTACATAGCGACTCGAACCCTGCTTCCAGATTCTTTAAGTCAATTTTCTCGCTCTCAGTAATCAGCGGAAAGACGATATATACCTGTCGGCCCTGTTGGATTTGCTTCCGTATGCCTTGGTACAGACTCGTCATCTGATTGTCGTATTGATGAATAGTCTGTATGGGTTTCCGCCCAGGAGGCAATTCATCAATCACACTTACGTCCAAATCGCCATAAATGGTCATGGCCAAGGTTCGAGGAATGGGTGTCGCCGTCATCACAAGGATGTGGGGTGGCCGTTCGCTCTTACCCCACAACTTCGCTCTTTGCGCCACGCCAAACCGGTGCTGCTCGTCTACTACGGCTATGCCCAAGTGTGAAAATCGCACGTTGTCTTCGATAACTGCGTGCGTTCCTACCAAGATGTGAATCTCTCCGGTGAGCAATCCGTGGAACACTTCGTTACGTTTTTTACCTTTCACCATACCCGTGAGCAGTTCCACGCGCACGTCCATTCCATTCAAAAACTTCTTGATGGTGGCAAAATGTTGTTCGGCCAGAATCTCCGTCGGAGCCATCATGCACGCCTGATAACCATTGTCAATGGCTATGAGCATGGACATCAGGGCTACCAGTGTCTTGCCTGAACCCACGTCACCCTGCACCAACCGGTTCATTTGCCGGCCTGTTGTCATGTCCTTGCGTATCTCATGCATCACTCGTTTCTGTGCGTTTGTCAACTCAAAAGGCAGGTTGTTCTTGTAAAAATGATGAAACTGTGGCCCCACATGGTTGAAAACGTAGCCCTGATATTTGCGCTTCCGGTCGTTAGCATAGCGCAGAATGTTGAGCTGAACGTAAAACAATTCTTCAAACTTGAGGCGTAGTTGGGCGCGCTGCACGTCATCAAGACTCTTTGGATAATGGATCTTTGCCATGGCTTCGGCACGAGAAATAAGATGCAGAGGGCCCGTGATGAACGGTGGAAGCGTTTCAGGCAGATCGTTCTCGTCAAGCTTATCAACCAGCGTCTTGGTGAGTTTCTCAATGGCATGCGACTGCAATCCCGACTTTTTCATGCGCTCTGTCGTCATGTAATAGGGTTGCATGCCCATTTCAGACAGCTGGATGTCGGCAACTTTGTCGATGTCAGGATGCGCAAACTGGTATCTCCCGCCATAGATGGTTGGCCTGCCGAAAACGATGTATTCTTCGTTTACCTTATAATTCTTATAAACATATTGTGTGCCTTGAAACCAAACAAGGTCGGCAATGCCTGTGCCATCACTGAAATGAGCCACCAACCGCTTCTTCCTGGGACTCATAGTAAACTCTTCAAAGCTCAGAATCTTGCCTTTGAGTTGTACGAAAGGCAGGTCACCTTGCAAGTCGATAATGCGGTAGATACGACTTCTGTCAACGTATTTATAAGGATAATACTCGAGCAAATCGCCCCAGGTAGCGATGTTGGCCTCTTTCTCCAATATCGCCTTACGCTTGGGTCCAACCCCAGGTAGGTATTTGATGTCTTGCTCGAGTATGGATGACATGGTTTCGATGAAATAAGCATTTACCCTCTTTGGTCAGCTTCTGTTGGCTCTTGCGCAGATCGCTTGCCACCACATTTCCCTATTTCTCCAGCGTTTGCACGGAGCGTTTGGCCGTGCTGAAGCATGGTTTCGGCAAGAACGAGATCAAAAGGAGTGGTGATTTTGATGTTCTCCCGGTTGCCGTCTACCATGCTGACGCTGTGCCCGAGTGCCTCTATCACCGAAGCATCGTCTGTGAACGATTCCCGATCAGGTTGCCCGAAAGCTCGCTTGGCCAATGTGATATCAAAGACTTGTGGCGTCTGTACGATACGATACTCGCTGCGCAGCACGTTCTTTCCGCCTCCTTGTCCGTTGATGTGGCGCAGGGTGTCGGTCACGGGTAGTGTGGGGATAACGGCCTTTTTGGCTCTGGCTGTCTCAAAACAACGCTCGATAACTTCGACCGACACAAACGGACGAACGCCATCGTGGAAGCCTACCACGCCATCGGCATCATCGGGAATGGCCGCCAAACCGTTCTGACACGATTCATAGCGCGTGCTTCCCCCATCGGCAATGGTGTGCGCAAGGTCAAAGTGGTGACGCTCACACAGTACTCTCCATTGAGCTTGTTGTTCGCGAGGCAACACCACAATGACGTTCAGTTCTTTGCTGTATTGGTAAAAACGCTCGATGGTGCGCATCAGAACAGGTTTTCCTCCTATGTGCAGAAACTGTTTCGGCGTGTCGCTTCCCATACGAAGGCCTTTTCCTCCGGCTACAATGATGATGTAGTTCATGAGTTTATGAGTTGGTGAGTTTATGAGTTGGTGAGTTTTTCCTCACCGTCCCATCAAACGGTCGTATAGCATCTGTTGCTGCAACTCCTTCGTCTTGGCCTCACCCACGAACATCTTCAAAATCTCGTATGCGTATGGGAACGTCGCAGCAGGACCCTCTCCCGTGATGATGTTGCCGTCGATGGTGAACAATTCGGCTGTGTATTCAGCACCCTCGAGGTACTTCTCGAATCCTGGATAGCATGTAGCCTTGCGTCCTTTCAGCAGTCCTAAGCTGCCTAAGACCATCGGTGCGGCACAGATGGCACCAATATGCTTGCCCTTGGCGTTATGGGCCAGCAGTGCTTCTCTCACGCCCGCATGCTCGTTCAGGTTGGTTGCGCCGGGCATACCGCCAGGAAGCATCAGCATGTCGGCATCGTCAAAGTTGTGCATGTCTTCAAATTTCACGTCGGCCTTGATGGTTACGCCATGGGAAGACTCCACCCACTCGGAGCCTGTAACGCTCACCGTCTGGATTTCAACACCGGCTCTGCGGAAAATGTCTACGGGTGCCAAGGCTTCAACTTCTTCGAAACCATTGGCCAAAAATTCATATATCTTTGCCATATTTGTTATGTTTAGGAGTCGTTCAACCCCATTGATTAGCTACTTAATGATTGTCATTGCAAATATAATAAAAATATTTCAAAGCAACGCATCACACGTCTTGTCATTTGGGAATGATTGACGCAGGTTAACGTTGTTTTAGATTCGCCATCCCTTCCTTTAAACACGCAGCGATATTTCGATACACCTTTGTAAAACAGAGGTTCTTACAACGAATAACATCAACGCAAAAAAAGATACGCTTCGCCCGTCGCATGCAGACTGAAAATATCCAACTTTTTTACCATAAAACGCCTCAAAAACGGCCCTTCGCAATTCTCATTCTGGAGAAAAATAATAGGCCTGACGGATGAAAGCAAGGAGCTTTTTTGCCTCAAAATAGTGGTTTTCGCCCTAAAAACGATGATATTACCCTCCAATATGCACCACTTTGCACCCTTAGAACCATGCTATTGAACGGCAAAAGCATCGCAATTGCACCGAAAAAGACATGCTATTGGCTTGCTGGAACGTGAAAACAAGTCGCAAATAGACAGCTCATATCTACAAAAACCTGATTATCAACATGCTATAAAAACCGCTTCATTTTCGGCTTATTTGCAACCTGAGGCGGCGTTGGTTGCAAATACGCCAAATATGGAGAGGTGCTTTGTCAAGATTATTCACACAATTTGTTCACTAAGTCTTCATGCAGCTGGCAAAACATAAATGCTCAAAAGAGGCATCACTGTATGTAAAACAGATAGACACCAGTAGGGTTGCGCATCAAAAGTGGAAGTCTTCGTCAACCAAGATGGATAAAAATACATACAACGGTTAGCGCAGCACAAAATTCAACAAGAGCCGCTTTCATTTCGTTGTGACACAAGAAAAATCCGTAACATGGGCAGCCGCATGAGTAGGAATATCATCTACACTTTTAACAAACAAGCCTAAAAGCGCGTCATCACCTCAATAACGAACTTGTCTTTCTCCGATACTTTGGCTAGGTTATCGTGCTCATAGAAATATTTTTCGTAGTTCACACGGAGGTCAGAGATGAAGGGCTTGTCGATACTCAGCGTCACACCGCCGGTCAATCGTGAACGTTTGTAGTCGTTGACGATTAACACGCCCGTCTCATCCTTCACACCATTGGCATACCGGAAACCATCACTGTGGTCGCTCATATAATCAAAGCGCACCAGCGGGGATATTTTAGAGAAGAAACACTGCTTTAAAGGAATGTCATAGTTGACAAAAGCATTGACCGAATGCACGGCATCAAAAGCCTCTTTGGCATAGTGCTTGTAGAGGTACTCCACTTCAGCGTGCCAGCCATTTGCGTGGTAATACATCCCAGCATCGTACATCATGACGGTAAGATGGTCGGGATTGATTTTCTGAGTGCTTAGCGTGATGTTCCATCCGCCTGGGATAAAAGCCTGCAACTTGGTGGAGAAATTGATTTGACGGGTCCAGAAATCTTTCTGATCGGTCAGTCCGGAACCATTGAAGATGCCACCCTCTATACGCATGGGGATGCCCAACTTGAAATTATAGCCTACCGTCAGGCCCACGTCTCGCACGTTGCCAACTTGCTTTGCGATGAACGAACGATTGGCAAAATATTGCTCGTGAGGCGAACGATGCGCATCAATGGTGAAGGGCACGCGCATCTGTCCGATGGTCAACTGCACGCTATCAAAGGGAACCAGCCGCGTGTAGGCATCAAGCATCTTGATCTTTCCTTCGTCTGAAAGGTCAATCTCGGCCTTGTAAGACACCCTTGGCGCTACCCTACCCGTCAAGCTGAAGCGCGCCGTACGCACCTGGAAACGGCCCTTTTGGTCATCGGGCTGGTATTCAAATTTACCACGGATGGTTCCTTCTATTTTGGGTTTGTAGTCCACATTGTCACTTTGCTGAGCCTGAACAACGACTGACTGTACCAGCAAGAAAAAGACGACAAGCAGGGGTTGGATATGTTTCATGTTTTGTCTAGCATGTGATTTTGGGTACAAAATTAACGTTCGGATGTTTCATTTTTAATACATATTTATTACAATTGCATGATGCAACGCTACAGATTTGTAACCTAACGGATTTGATTACAACCTGAATGACTACTAATTCATGCGTAAATGTAACAGAATTGTAAAAAACAATACAACCATATTTCGCTTTTATATGGTATTTTTGCACAAAACTAATTGACAACTTGTATGAAGGAGAACAAAAAACTCATCAAAGACGTTCTGAAAAAACATGTGAATCGGGAGGACAAATTTGAGAATCTCGTTTTGAACCTTGCCCTCAAGAGGATGGCAGGAGCCAAGAAAGATGAAGAGGGCGTTTACTATTCGAAGAAGCAAAAACGTGTCATCATGGCCACAAAAACGCTCGAAGGCACGTACGATATCCCCGAAGGGACTGAGGTAATCGACGATGACGCTTTTTGGGGATGTGCCTTCCTGGAGCAAGTGAACATCCCGGAAACCGTCACACACATTGGCAACGAAGCTTTTTCGCGATGCATGTCCTTGAAAGAACTCGTGATTCCTGCCTCCGTTGAAAGCCTCGGCCATAATCCGTTCGTAGGCTTGAACAGCGAACACATCGTGTGCAAGTCAGAACATTTCATCATTGAGAACAAACTGATGTTCACTGCCGACCACAAGAAGCTCGTCGCCTGTCTGACCGATGCGGCGATGGTCATCATTCCGAAGGGCGTGGTGGAGATACAAGACTTTGCCTTTTCTCGTCGCCGCAGGTTGAAAAAAGTAATCATACCCGACACGGTTGAGGTCATTGGCAGTGACGCCTTCTCTGATTGCGACGCTTTGGAGAAGGTCACTCTTCCTGCTTCTGTCAAAATCGTTGAGCCACATGCCTTCGCTGAATGTGACCAACTGAAGAAGCTCACCTTCTTGGGTGTTGTAGAACACATCGCGCGCACATCCGTTTCCAATTGTGACGCTCTGAAGAAAATCGTCGTCCCAGAAGGTTCCTCGGCTCTATACATCAAGCAGTTGCATATCCCACTGGAACTGGAAGACATCGTGATAGAAAACACAGAGCGAAAAGACCAGCAGAAACAAGCGCCGCAATCCTAACGAACGCTCACCTTCATCAAATTCGACACAATAACAGTTACTACCCCCGAAAAATGGCACAAAGCACAAAAAAGAAGCATCGTTACATCGAGAGAGACGTCAGCTGGATGTATTTCAATCACCGCATCTTGCAAGAAGCACAAAAGCCCACCGTTCCTCTGTTGGAGCGTTTGTCGTTCCTAGGCATCTACTCCAACAACCTAGACGAATTCTTTCGAGTAAGGATGGCATCGCTCAATAAGATTTTGGAAAGCACGAAAGTCTCGGCAGCGACAACGAAAATGATCAAGAAGACCATCAAGCACATCAACAAACTCAATGAAGAATACAACATTGAGTACGGCAATGCCATCAAGGATGTGTTCGCCGGACTGGAAAAGCACAACATCCGAATGCTTGACGAAACGCAGCTTAACGAGGAACAGAAGGCTTTCTTGAAAGCATTTTATTACGATAAGCTCAACGGTTCGACCAATCCCATTTGGCTTTCAGAAATTGAAGACATCAGTATTTTGGAAGACAGTCGCATCTATCTCGCCGTGAAAAGAACCGAAGAGATGAGTCGCAAAACAAAATTTGCCATCATCAAAATACCCGACAGGATTTACGGACGCTTCTTGAAGATTCCCTCTTCAGACAATTGTGAGAACTTCATGTACCTGGATGATGTCGTTAGATACTGCCTGCCCCTCATCTTCATCGGTTTGAAAAAATGTACCTACGAGGCTTATTCTTTCAAGTTTACCAAAGATGCGGAAATGGAGGTTGACAACGAAGCCGATTACGGTGCTATGGAACGCATCGCCATAGGGGTGAACAGTAGGAAACGCGGTGAGGCCATACGCATGGTATATGACAAGGACATGCCTGCCGACTTGAAAAAGAAAGTGATGAAGCGCCTGCACGTGAAAGAGCTGGACACCTTGCTGGCAGCAGGTAGATACCAAAATCATAAAGACTTGATGGGCTTTCCGGCACTGGGGCATGAGAAGTTGAGTTATCCCAAATGGCCGCAAATACTCAAGCCAGAATTCCTTTCAGAAGAAAGTATCTTCGACCTCATCAGGCAGAAAGACCGCTTCATCCATGTTCCCTACCACTCGTTCAACGGCTACATTCGCATGTTGAGAGAAGCAGCTTTGCGCCCGGAAGTTAAGGAAATAAAGACCACGCTCTATCGCTTGGCCAAAGATTCCAAGGTAGTGAAGGCTTTAATCTGCGCAGCACAGAACGGCAAGAAGGTGACGGCCGTCGTCGAGTTGCTGGCTCGGTTCGACGAAGAAAGCAACATCAAGTGGAGCAAGCGCATGCAGGAAGAAGGCGTCAACGTTATCTTTGGCGTGGAAGGTTTGAAGATTCATTCCAAACTCTTGCACATCACTACCACCAAGGGCAATCTGGCTTGTGTTGGAACTGGCAACTTTCACGAGGGAAACGCCAAAACCTATACCGACTACCTCATGATGACGGCGCGGCCACGCATCGTCAATGAGGTGGAAAAGGTGTTCTACTTCATCGACAGACCCTTCTCACAAGTACGCTTCAGAGAGCTCATGGTGTCGCCCAACTCAATGAAAACACGCATCATCCGCATGCTCGACAACGAAATCAAGAATGCCTTGGCTGGGGAAGAGGCATGGGTGAAGATTAAAATCAACCACATCACCGACCCTGATATCGTCAACAAGCTCTACGCTGCCTCGCAAGCCGGCGTGAAAATAGACTTGCTCTTACGCGGCAACTGCTCACTGGTGCCTGGCGTCAAAGGCATGAGCGAGAACATCAAGGCCGTGGGCATCATTGACAGATACCTGGAACATTCGCGCATTTTGATATTCTGCAACGGCGGAAAACCAAAATATTATCTGGGTTCGGCCGACTGGATGCCACGCAATCTCATCAACCGCATCGAAGTGATGACACCTGTTTACGACCAAGACCTGCAACAAGACCTGCTGCGCACCGTTGAGTATGGCATGCGTGACACGACCAATGGGCGGCTCATCGACGGATTGGGGACCAACGAAATACAACCCATCGCAGAAGAAGAGCAGCCTTTCCGTTCACAGCAAGCCTTGTTCGAGGCGTATCAAACCGAACAACAAGTATGACGAAAGACAAAGAAACAACAACAAAACCCATCCAACAAAAAGAAAAAATGGAAGCAAAAACATTCGCAGCAATTGATATTGGATCGAACGGTGCGCGCCTGTTAATCAAGCGTTTTGATGACAGTGCGCCCCAATTTGAGCGCTTTAAGCGGGTGATGTTCATCCGCATTCCCCTGCGATTAGGCAAAGACGTGTTTACATTAGGCAAGATTTCGAAAGACCGCGCCACAATGATGATGCGCATGATGAAAGGCTTCAAACAGTTTATGCTGCTCTACCAGGTGGATCAATACAGGGCCTGTGCCACCGCAGCCATGCGCGATGCAGACAATGGGAAGAAGGTGATGAAAGAAATTGAGCGTGAGACAGGCATCAAACTTGAGATTATTCGGGGCGAGGAAGAAGCACGACTGCTTTGCAACAACATCATTGAACAAACCAATAGTCAAACGGGTAATTTCGCATACGTCGACGTGGGAGGCGGCAGTACCGAGATTTCATTGCTGCATGATGGCGCACTGGCCGAGAGTCACTCATTCGACATGGGTACCCTGCGCATGCTCAGTGGCAAGGTGACCAACGCCACCAAGCATCAGATGCGGGGCATGTTGGACGAGTATGCCGAACATTTTCCTGACACGCAGATTATTGGTTCGGGCGGCAACATCAACAAACTCTTCAGGCTGACGCACGGCAAGAACGACGAAAAGCAAATGAAAGTGGAGGAATTGAAGGAAATATACGAGGCTCTCTCCAAACTCAGCGAAGAAGAAAGGAAAGAAAAGTACGGTTTGAAAGACGATCGCGCGGATGTCATCATACCAGCCGCGGAAATCTTCCTGATGGTGGCCAAGGCCTTGAAGTGTGACACCATCTATGTACCCAACATCAGTTTGGCCGATAGCATTGTCGACGGTTTATACCGCGAGTACTGCCAAACAAAGTAGAAAATCATGCGATGCAGACTATAACGGGGTCTGGTGCCAATGGGTATCAGGCCCCGTTCGTTTGTCATCCATGTGCAGTTGAGGTACAAATGATACCTCGCCAGCACAACCTTAGAATAACTTCGAAACATGATTTTAATGCAAAATAATCGTAATAAATAGGTGCTGTGTCAATTCTTTTTTGTTAATTTGCAATAAGTATCATAAAACACGGAACAAGATGGGAAAAGGAAAAAAAGGTGGCAAACGCATGTCCAAAAAGCAATTGGCTGAAAAGCTGGAAGGGTTCTTTACAACACAACCGGAAAAAACATTTAGTTATAAAGAGATATTCCGAACGCTCAAACTGAACACGCATCCGCTGAAGATGCTCGCCATCGACCTGATGGAAGAGATGGCTTGGGACGATTTCTTGACAAAGGTGTCTGACCATTCATACCGTCTCAACCAGATGGGACAGGTGGTGGAAGGACTTTTTCGGCGCAAAGGAAACGGGAAAAACTCATTCATCCCCGATGGAAGCGACAAACCCATCTTTGTTTCCGAGCGCAACTCGATGTCGGCACTCAATGGTGACCGTGTGAAAGTGTCGCTCATGGCACGTCGTCAAAAGCACATCAAAGAGGCACAGGTCATCGAGATACTGCAACGTTCGCGCGATCAGTTCGTCGGTAAACTGCGAGTTGAAAAGAACATCGCCTTCCTGGTGACACAGGAGAACTTGTTTGCCAACGACATTTTGATTCCAAGAAACAAGTTGAAGGGCGGCCAAACCAACGACAAGGTGGTGGTGAAAGTGAGCAAATGGCCCGATGAGAATCATAAAAACATCATAGGAGAGGTTGTCGACGTGCTGGGAAAGACTGGCGACAACGATGCGGAGATGCACACCATCTTGGCACAATACGGTTTACCTTACAAGTATCCTAAGGCTGTTGAAGACGCTGCAGAGCGAATTAGTGGCGAGATTACCCCACAGGATTTGGCTGAAAGAGAAGACTTCCGGCAGGTATTCACCTGCACGATTGACCCCAAAGATGCCAAGGATTTCGACGATGCCTTGTCTATCCGTGAGGTAAGCAAAGGCATTTGGGAAGTTGGTATCCACATTGCTGACGTGACACACTATGTTACCGAAAATTCCATCATCGACAAAGAGGCGCAGAAACGCGCCACATCCGTGTATCTGGTAGACCGTACCATCCCGATGTTGCCCGAACGATTGTGCAACTTCATCTGCTCCCTTCGCCCCGATGAAGAGAAACTTTGCTACAGCGTCATCGTCGTGATGGATGTCGACGGGTTCGTTCGGAGCCAGCGTATCGTGCATACTGTCATCAAGAGCAATCGTAGATATGCCTACGAAGAGGTGCAGCAGTTGCTTGAAGAGAATGGTGTAATAGATGGAACAGGGCAACCAGCACCGGCTCCACACAAGGGTGGATATAAGGGAGAGCATGCTAAGGAGCTGATCATGCTGGATGCCTTGGCCAAGAAGTTGCGTGAGGAACGCTTCAAGAACGGTGCGGTGAAGTTTGATTCTGAAGAACTTCATTTCGATGTTGATGAGAACGGCAAGCCCATTCGCTGCTATTTTAAACGCTCAAAAGATGCCAACAAGCTGATAGAAGAGTTCATGTTGCTGGCCAACCGTACCGTGGCTGAGAGCGTGGGGAAGGTGAAAAAGAGTGCCAAAGCCAAGACTTTGCCTTACCGTGTACATGACAATCCCGACCCACAGAAGCTGGAAAACCTGAAAGATTTTATCGTAAAATTCGGCTATAAGATGAAAACAGCAGGGACAAAGGGACAAACTGCCCGCAGTCTTAATCGTCTGATGGAAGCCGTTGACGGCACGGATGAGCAGAAACTCATACAGACCGTCGCCCTCAGAGCGATGATGAAGGCGAAGTACACCATTTATAATATAGGCCACTTTGGCTTGGCTTTCGACTATTACACCCACTTCACATCGCCCATCCGGCGGTATCCAGACATGATGGTTCACCGTCTGTTGACACGATATGCAAAGGGTGGCCGCAGCGCCAACAAGGACTATTACGAGCGTTTGTGCGAACATAGTTCTGACATGGAGCAGGTAGCAGCCAATGCCGAGCGTGACTCTATCAAGTACAAGATGGTGGAATTCATGGGTGAGCACATCGGTGAAGAGTTTGATGCGCACATCAGTGGCATCCAAAGCTATGGCATCTATTGCGAAATCGACGAGAATCATTGCGAGGGAATGGTACCCATGCACGATTTGGATGACGATTATTACGACTTTGATGAGAAGAACTATTGTCTCGTTGGCCGTCGACATCATCACAAATACCAGCTGGGAGATCCCATCAGGATTAAGGTGGCACAAGCCAACCTGGAGAAGAGACAGCTTGACTTCACACTGGTGGACTAATCATTTTTCCATCAAATCGAAGAAAAGAGTAGACTTATCAATTTTGTTTAACTAATTTAATCATGA
Source organism: uncultured Prevotella sp. (assembly GCA_902488665.1). GTDB lineage: Bacteria > Bacteroidota > Bacteroidia > Bacteroidales > Bacteroidaceae > Prevotella. Next base: position 42,015 of record CABTXD010000015.1, read on the forward strand.
TATGAATCTCACCAATAAAGTACCCTTGCAGTTGCTTGCATGGTTGCTGTGCCTTATCTTGGTCCCACCAACTCATGTAGATGCGAAGAATATCAAGGTCATACAGACCAACATACCCAAGCGTCCTGCTGGACAAAAGGACGTGCTGCAGCTCACTACACCTAAGTTGCAAACGGTTCGCGTGGGCTTTGTTGGGTTGGGAATGCGCGGAATCGGTGCCGTAGAACGATGGAGTCAGATTCCTGGAACGGACATCGTGGCGCTCTGTGACGTAGAGGCCGACCGCGTAGAACTTAGCCAGAAGAGGCTTGATAAGCACGGACGACACCGGGCTGTGGCCTACAGTGGCAGTATAGATGCATACAAGAAAATGTGCGAACGCAAGGACATCGACATCATCTACATCGCAACCGACTGGGTTCATCATGTGCCGATAGCACTTTATGCCATGAACCATGGGAAGCATGTGGCCATTGAGGTGCCTGCAGCAACCAACATGGACGAGATTTGGGCATTGATCAATACGGCTGAACGCACACGGAAACATTGCATGATGTTGGAAAACTGCGTGTACGACTTCTTTGAATTGTCCACCCTCAACATGGCACAACAAGGCCTCTTTGGTGAGGTTTTGCATGTAGAAGGTGCCTATATCCACAACTTAGAGGACTTTTGGGGCGAATATTGGCACAACTGGCGACTTGATTTCAATCGCAAGAATCGAGGTGATGTTTATCCTACCCACGGCATTGGCCCTGACTGTCAGGTGCTGAACATTCATCGTGGTGATCGCATGGAATATCTCGTTGCCATGGATACCAAAGCGACCATTGGTCCTAAGCTCGTTGAAAAGCAGACGGGAAAACCATGCAACGACTTTCAAAACGGCGACCAAACCTCGACGTTGATTCGCACTGTCAAGGGGAAGACCATGCTCATTCAGCACAATGTGATGACACCACGCCCCTACAACCGCATGTATCAGGTGGTTGGAACCGATGGCTATGCCAGCAAATATCCTATTGGTGAACTTGCTTTCAGGCCCAAACAGTTGGCTAACAACGAGAAGATTAGTCACGAAAACCTCAAGGCTCATGCTGCAGTAGCAGAGAAAGTTCGTGACGAGTTGCTGCAACAATACACGCCACAGTTTGTCAAAGACCTTCAAGAGAAGGCTAAGAAGGTGGGTGGACACGGCGGTATGGACTACATCATGGACTATCGTTTGGTTTATTGTCTACAGAATGGACTACCGCTCGACATGGATGTGTACGACTTAGCCGAATGGTGCTGTCTGGGAGAACTCACCAGATTATCTATCGAAAACAATTCGGCACCAGTCGCCATACCCGACTTTACGCGTGGAGCTTGGAAGCGCATTAACGGTTTTCAATATCATTTTGCTCCTTAATAACGCCTCAAAAAGCTTCGCTAAGAATTGATTTTTATAATATGGGATATATCGATAAAAGTTTGATGGAGGGCGAACGTGTCGTTTATCGCCCACGGCTACACTCGGCAATATACTGGCGTTCGGCATCGTTGGCCGTCCTTGGGATTCTCTTGTTGGTCTTTCCAACCGAGGGAACTCTTTTCCATCTTCAAATCGCAGCTTGCTTGTTACTCGTGCTATTCGCCGTCCTGGGTTCTGTATCAGCACACGGAGGGCGGCAGTATGCACTGACCAACAAGCGCATTATCGCCAAAAAAGGTATCATTGAGCGCAACTCTTTGGAGCTGATGCTCCACAAATGCGAAGGCGTGCAAATTAGACAATCTATGTTAGGGCGTATCTTCAACTACGGTACCGTCTATGTGACAACGGGAGAGGAAACCAACAGCTTCGAGTATATCCATGATCCCATCGTCTTCAGCACGAAGATTCACCAGATGATAGATACACTGAGAGCATCTGAATAAAGACATCCTGCACGGCATCTGTACGTTTATAGATGTCGTGCATACCACTGAATAGCGACATGAACCCATGCCCTTGGGTTGATATCCCGCTTTTTATGCGTTTCAATCAGCATGTGGAAGATTTTTTGTACCTTTGTAACTCAAAACCAAAGACAATGAAGAAGCTTTACATCGAGACATACGGATGCCAAATGAACGTGGCCGACAGCGAGGTGGTTGCATCGGTCATGCAGATGGCGGGATATGAGATATGCGACAAGGAGGACGAGGCCGATGCCATTTTTCTGAACACCTGCAGCGTCAGAGAGAATGCTGAGAACAAGATATACAACCGACTTGACTCGCTCCACGCAGAGCGAAAGAAGGGCAGAAACCTGATATTAGGCGTGTTGGGCTGTATGGCCGAACGGGTGAAAGACGATTTGTTGAATAACCATCACACCGACCTGGTGTGTGGACCCGATTCGTATTTGAATCTTCCCGACATGATTGCGCAAGCCGAAACGGGCAACAAAGCAATCGACATAGAACTCTCGAAGACCGAAACCTATAAGGATGTGGTTCCTCAACGGCTTCTCTTAGGCAAGATAGGAGGCTTCGTAAGTATCATGAGGGGTTGCAACAACTTCTGCCACTACTGCATCGTACCCTACACAAGAGGTAGAGAAAGGTCGAGAGACGTGGAGAGTATCTTGCGCGAAGTGCGTGACTTGCGCGACAAGCACTACAAGGAAATTACGCTGTTGGGGCAAAACGTCAACTCATACCGTTTTACCATTCCCGAACATTTGTCGGCAACAGGCGAAACAATCGCGGCAGAAACCATTGATTTTCCAAAGCTCTTGCGCCGTGTGGCACACGAAGTGCCCGGCGTACGCATTCGCTTTACCTCGTCGCATCCTAAGGACATGAGCGACGATACGCTGCGCGTGATTGCCCAAGAGCCTAATGTTTGCAAGCACATTCACCTGCCGGTGCAGAGCGGTAGCAATAAGATATTGAAGCTGATGAACCGCAAATACACGGTTGAGTGGTACATGGATCGCATCAACGCCATTCGCCGCATCATTCCCGATTGCGGCGTTTCTACCGATATGTTCGTGGGCTATCATGGCGAAACAGAAGAAGATCACCAACAATCGCTGGCCTTGATGCGCACCGTTGGTTACGACTCGGCCTTCATGTTCAAGTATTCCGAGCGTCCCGGCACCTATGCATCAAAGCATTTACCAGACGATGTACCCGAAGAAGAGAAGATACGACGCCTGAACGAGATGATACATCTGCAAACAGAACTAAGCGCCGTCTCTAACAAAAAGGACGAAGGCAAGGTTTTCGACGTGCTTGTAGAGGGATTCAGCAAACGCAGCAGAGAGCAGCTTTGCGGCAGAACGGAGCAAAACAAGATGGTCGTGTTCGACAAAGCAAATCACCATATCGGCGAAACCGTGCGCGTTCGCATCGTCGGCAGCACGTCAGCGACGTTGTTAGGAGAGGCCTTGTAAACTCCCAATCGCTACATTTTTTATTCCTTACTGAGTATAAAAAAGCATACAAATATAATATTTCAAATCGCCCTAGCGTGAAGTTGAAGGCATAAAATATTTGCTAATGAAAAGAAAGATATATCTGGTATTAGAAGTTATTTTCACTTCTCTTTGTTGTTTTCTTGTGTATTTTATAGGTTCACTCTTGCTTGACCACCTTTTAAATATAGAGTTTTCGCTTAAAAACACGCTCATTTCTTCTACGGTATTTGCACTACTTTGGGCTTTCATCAGCGCATATAAAATAGCCAAAAATGGTTATTACCTTAGACGGCCTCGTAAGAACAATAGTCCCCATCAGGAAAAACTATAATAAATGAATCGGCATGACACGCTACATGAGGTGTCATGCCGATTTTGTAAAGATGCCCCAACGACGAACTATCTATTCAATTTCCAGGTCACCCCGTCTTTGGTGTCTTTCACCTCAAACCCATTTTCTGCTAAAGCATCGCGTATCTGGTCGCTCGTAGCCCAGTCTTTCTCCGTCTTGGCCTTAGCTCTGAGTGCCAAAACCATGTCAACCACCTTGCCGTAAGCTGCCTCGCGCGCATCGTTGTTAGTTCCCTTCTCGCTCTTAAGACCAAGCAAGTCGAAGGCGAACAGCTGCATCACAGCCTTCAGTTCGATGAGGTCTTCCGCATTGATGCTGCCTTTGTGGTCGAGCAGGGAATTGATAGCGTGGCACGCTTCAAACAAGTTACTGATGACGGTTGGTGTTTGCAAGTCATCGTTCATCGCCTCATGACACTTCTGCCGTAAATCCACAACCAGTTGATGGGTAGCCTCATCCGAGGTAGATGCTGCCTGAATGCGTTCCAAGTCGTTAATGCCGTTCATCAAACGTTCCAATCCTTTCTCACTTGCCTGTAAGGCTTTATTGGAGAAGTCGACGGTGCTGCGGTAGTGGGCCGACAGGATGAAGAACCTAATGGTCATGGGTGAATACGCTTGCGTCAAACGATCGTGCGTGCCATGGAAGAACTGTTCGAGGGTAATGAAGTTGCCCAAACTCTTTCCCATCTTCTTTCCATTAATGGTAATCATGTTGTTGTGCATCCAATAGCGCACCATCTGGTCGCCCTGACTGGCTACGGCTTGTGCGATCTCGCACTCGTGATGCGGGAAAACAAGATCCATTCCGCCGCCGTGAATGTCAAAGTGATTGCCCAAATACTTACGTCCCATGGCCGTACACTCACAGTGCCAACCGGGGAACCCGTCGCTCCACGGACTGGGCCAGCGCATGATATGTTCGGGCATGGCACGCTTCCATAGTGCAAAATCCACTTGGTTGCGCTTCTCGTCTACACCATCCAACTCACGACTGTTATTGATGACGTCGTCTAAGTTGCGCCCCGACAGGATGCCGTAGTGATGGTCTTTATTGTACTTCTCGATGTCGAAATACACCGAACCGTTGCTCTCGTAGGCATAACCATTCGCCATGATTTGTTTCACCAGTTCCTCTTGCTCAATGATGTGTCCCGTGGCATGTGGCTCAATGCTGGGACGAAGCACGTTCAGCGCATCCATGGCCGCATGATATCGGTTGGTATAGAGCTGTGCAATCTCCATTGGTTCGAGTTGCTCCAAGCGAGCCTTCTTCTCTATTTTGTCATCCCCCTCATCAGCATCGTGTTCCAAATGGCCTACGTCCGTGATGTTACGCACATAGCGCACCTTATATCCCAAGTGCTTGAGATAACGAAAAAGAATGTCGAACGTAATGGCTGGGCGCGCGTGTCCCAAGTGAGGATCACCGTAAACCGTTGGACCACACACATACATACCCACGTTGGGGGCATGCAGTGGTTTGAAAAGTTCCTTCTTGCGGGTCAACGTATTGTAGACAAAAAGTTTTTGTTCCATAAGTCAATCGTATTGATATCTATTTGCAAAGTTACGACATTTCAGCAAAAGGACAAAAGAGCGTGAAGTAAAAAGATGAAAATTGAAAAGCCGAGGCCATTCAATCCTGCAAGCTGATGCAAACGAACAGGCTGGCAGCAGCTTGCGAGCATCCGTCGTTGGACGTACCGCTTTCAAGGCTGGTTCTATAAATTAGCTTTGTTAGATTTTGAGCTTATTTTTGAGGTCAAAATGCAAGAGAGTGAAGGAGTGTAGCGAGCTACACGACTGAA